>JAVEWA010000808.1:0-2713 GCA_034004785.1 Polyangia bacterium | reverse complement strand
GCGCCTCGCGGACCTCCCTGAGCAGGCCGAGGGCGAGGTCGGTCTCGAGGTGGCGCTCGTGAACCTCGTCGAGCACCACCGCCCCCACGCCCTCAAGTAGAGGATCCTGTCGCAGCCTCCCAAGGAGTACTCCCTCGGTCATGTAGACGAGCCTGGTGCCTCGGGAGACGAGGGAGCCCTGCCTCGTGACGTAGCCGACCTCTTTGCCGAGGGTCCATCCCTGCTCAGCCGCCACGCGGCGTGCTGCGGCCCTCGCCGCCACTCGCCGGGGAGAGAGGACCAGGACGCGATCCGGGGCGCAAGGCGGGATGAGGGCAGGGGGCACGCGGGTGGTCTTGCCCGAGCCGGTGGGGCCCAAGAGTACGGCGCACCGGTTGGTTTTCAAGGTGTCGAGGAGCCCAGGGATGATCTGATCCACGGGCAAGGGCTCGACGCAAGGCCGCCCGCCCGCTTCCTCCCGGGCGCTCCGGCCCTTGGCTCCAGGATCGGGCCGTCCCCCTTTCGAAGGCTCGCTCCCCTTGGCGCTCACACCCTCGAGCGCTCACCGCTCCAGAGCTCGAAGGTCGGGCCCTGGGCCCCTGGCCGCTCGTCTGGCCGGAAGAATATGGCGAAGTCCAGGCTCTCCGTGACGTGGAAGAACCGGCCATCCCGAGTCACGGTGTGGGTGGGCCTGAGGCTGCCCACGTTGATGTAGTGCAGGTCTCGCTGGTTTCCCTTCTCCCCAACGAGACCGAGGGGGACGTGCTGGGCGTGGTGTGTGTGGCCGTACACGACGTAGCGTACCCTCGAACCCTCCTGCTTCACGTAGGGCTCCTTCTCCGCGCGCTCCACGTAGCGCTCGAAGGGATCGTAGGCGGCGAACTTGTCGTAGATGGCCATGGCGAGGTCGCTCTTCCCAACGACGAGGTTCTTCATGGCCGAGACGAGGAGCTCGATGGAGTCGGCCTCGTCGAGAGGGTTGTACCACTTGTCGTGGCCCGAGGCCGAGAGCCACCACTTGACGTACTCCTGAGACTCGAAGTTCGAGAGGGCGTTGCCGATGCACTTCTGGAGGAGCTTCTTCTCCTCTCCGGTGAAGTGCCTGGCTAGCCATTTGACCACCGAGGAGACGGGGCGGACATTGTCGATCTGCTCGAGCTTGCGACGGAACTCCTGAACGATTGCCGGGGCCTGACCATCGGGCCCGGCGAGCAGGCTCGCCTCGTAGGTGAGGCGGGCGAAGAGCTCGGCGTTGATGAGGTCCGACATGGGTACGTTGAAGTAGTCCTCGGGCTTGGCCGGGTCGCCCTCGAAGGAGTACACGTCCCACTCGTGGCCGTGGCGCACCAGCACACCGTGGTCATGATCGATCCAGAGGTTCGGGAAGGGCTGGGCCGGATCCCATGGACCGGAGCGGCCGAGGTCCAGCCCGAGGAAGTCGATCACCCTGGCCCGGAGCCCTGGGTGCATGTTTATCAGCCGGTCCGCGTCTCCAGGGATGTAGAGCCTGGTGGGCTCCACTCCCCCGAAGCGGTCGGCCAACCTGTCGCCCAGGATGCCCTTGATGGGTGAGACGTTGGGGTGGATCATGATCTGCTGGAAGAGCTGCACGGCTCGCTCGAGGTACTCTCCCGAGGCCGGGGGCCTGGCGTGGCCCGACTTCTCCACCACCTGGAAATGCCTCCAAGGCTTGTGCTCGGCCTGCAGGTGCCAGAAGTGGGTGCGCCGCATGTCGAAGACGTTGCCAGCGAAGATGAAGTCGACCCGGCTGTAGGGGTTGTGCTGGCGCACCTTGGCGTGGATAGACGAGATGCGGGAGAGGAGGTCCTCGTAAACGCCCGGCTGCAAGTTGTGATCGCCCGCGGTTCCGTCCGCGAGGTGCAGGTCGCTGATTACTACGAGCATGGGCTCCTCCGCGTGGTCGTGGGGGATTGGCTGTTTCCTGAATCAAATCGTCGGGTCCCCACGTGCTAGGACCATAGGTCCCGCCCTGGCGCCTAGTCAAAGGGAAAATGGGCCCAGGCTCTCTCCCATGGAGAGGCCCAGAGCGACACTTTGTCACACCCAGTGCGCCTTTACAGCGACAGCTTGTCGAGCTATGGTGCCGCCGGACCTGCTAACCATACGGGATCCTTTCAAGCTGTCATGGCACATAGTTTGCAGATCACTCTCCATGTCCTGTTGACAAGGCGCCAGAGGACAACGATGAGAATGCTCCTGATAGGGCTCGCGGGCTTCATCCTGGCTGCTCCTTCGGCCCAGGCCCAGACCTTCTCCTTCTCGTACTACCCTTCGTCGAGCGATAACGCTTTGACCACCACCGAGTTCGAGAAGTACCTGAACCTCGGCCGCTGCCTCTGCGACGAGGCGAGGGGAGACGAGGAAGACGCCTATCTGTGGGTGCGGATCCACCAGGACAGCGGGAGCTATGACGGCGGAGACGTTTTCGTCTTCCTCGGCGACGAGTGCACCTCCAGCTCAGTGGTGATCACGGACCGCTGCTACGAGCTCGCGGTGTTTCGGCACGTTGAGTTCCAGAACGCCGACAAGTGGGTTGCGGTGCCGGTGAACCGGATCGTGAACCCTCTCACCGCCCGCTGCTCCGAGGAGTCGGGGGGGAGCACGACCCTCTACGTGATCGTCGGGGATCGGAACAACGACGAGAGCGGCAGCACTGCGCTCTCCTTCGACACCCGGGGTGAGGACACCCCCACCGACGTGAGCGCTTCGGGCG
>JAVEWA010000807.1:0-2714 GCA_034004785.1 Polyangia bacterium | reverse complement strand
GGCGACCTGGATCGGGAAGACGCCGGTCATGACCAGCACGATCATGAGCAGGAGGGCCGCGAGGGCGAAGGGCGCGCGGGAGGAGCGGGTCACGGCGGACTGGTCGGTCGTGAGCACCACGAAGTCGGGGTCGGCACGCAGGAGAGGCACGCGATCCCGCCTGCCGTGGAGCAGGAGGCCGTCGCCGAGCTGGAGGCGCAGGTCCGGCAGGCCGAAGCGGACGGGGCGGTTCCCCCGCCAGATGGCGAGGGCCCTGAGGCCGTAGCGCTTCCTGAAGGACAGCTCCCGCAGGGTCTTGCCGACTGCGGCCGAGCGAGGCGCCACGACCGCCTCCACCAGGCCGATCTCCTCGGACTCCAGGCCGGGGTGGGGCCTGGCCTCGCCCACCTCGACGTGGCCGAGATCCACTAGGGCCGCGACCTGGCTGGGCCTGCCGGTGACGAGCAGGCGGTCTCCGGCCCGGACATGGTCTCCCGGCCCGAAGAGCTCCATGGCCTCGCCGCGCAGCACCCCGATCACCGTGAGCCCCAGGCGCTTCCTGAGATGGGCGTCCTCCAGGGTTTTTCCAACCAGCACCGAGCCATCGGGCACGGGGAGCGAGAACAGGCCCCCCTCCAGGCGCCTCATCGCGTGGGACCCCTCCAGCACCACGTCGAGATCCGTGCGGGTGGCGAGCTCGGAAGTGGCTTGGGGGTCGCCGATCACCAGCAGCTCGTCCTGGGCCTTCAGGCGGAGATCCGCCAGCTCGTCCCGGATGGGATCGCCATCCCTCCAGATGGCCGCCACCGTGACTCGGGGCGTCTTGCCGAGGCCATGCTCCCTGAGCGACTTGCCGATGAAGGGCGAGCCCTTCACCAAACGCAGGATGATGCCGCAGACCTCGCTGCAGCTGCTGCCGAGGTGCAGGGAGCCGGTGCCCAGCTCCGAGAGGTGCACGTCCTGGAGCTCGAGGCGCTCCTCGAGATCCAGGCGCCGCCCCTCCACGAGGAGCTGGTCTCCTTCCTGGATCCTCTCCGAGGGCCCAGGCGCAAGGATCTCCTCGCCCTCCCTCACGATGGAGACCACCTGGACCCCCAGGACGGATCCCAGGCGGGCCTCCTCCAGGCTCTTTCCGACGAGGGGCGAGCTCTCGGGGAGGCGGAGGCTGAAGAGCCGATCCTCGATGTGATAGACGGAGGCGAGGTCGGCCCGCTCGGTCTCCGCCATGCCCGCGGTCCCCTTGGGCAGCAGGCGGCGGCCGACGGTGATCATGTAGAGGATCCCGGCGCCAAGGAGGGCCAGGCCGAAGGGAGCGAAGTCGAGGAGGCCGAAGGGCTTCAGGCCATGCTCGGTCAGCACCTGGGAAGCCAGGAGGTTCGGCGGCGTGCCCACCAGGGTGATGGTGCCGCCCAGGATCGCGCCGAAGGCGAGGGGGATGAGGAGCCGCGCCGGAGCGAGGGAGGCCTCGCGGGCGAGGCTCACCACGGCGGGCAGGAGCACCGCGGCGGCGGCGACGTTGAACATGAAGGCCGACAGGAGGGCCGCCACCAGCATCACCGCCGCCATGAGGGGCACCTCGCGGCTCCCCACCAGGCGGTGGAGGTGGCGCCCCATGATGCTCGCCACGCCGGTCTGCTGGAGCCCCGCGCTGACGAAGAACACCGAGAGCATGGTGATGACCGCGGGGGAGGCGAAACCTTGGAAGGCCTCCTCGGGCTTGACGTAGCCCGCCACCACCAGGACCGCGAGGCCGAGGAAGGCCGTGAGGTCCAGCGGGAGCTTCTCCGTGAGGAAGAGCACCACCATCGCCCCGATGATGAGGAAGAGGAAGGCGATGCTCGCGTCGAAGGGGAGGCTCACGGGCGGAGCATTACCAGCTAGCGGCGCGGGGTCAAGCCCGGGACTTGATCATCACCCCGTCGTAGGTATTGATAAAAAGTCAGACCGGCATGAGGCGGCTCGAGATCGACCGTTGCTCACGCCACCATCAGGTAGTCCCGCTCCTCCACGAAGCTTGCGGCGGAGAGCCAGGCGCGGATCTCGTCCCTGGCCCCTGGAGCGCCCACGGCAACCAGGATGAAGGGGTCCCGGAGGGCGTCCCACTCCTGCCGGAGGGCCTCGGGGGGCACCACCCGGGCCCCGTGGATCTTGCGCCCCAGCTTGCGGGGGTGGAGGTCCACCGCGGCCGGCACCCGGACTCCGAGCTCTGGCAGCTCCCTGAGCCAGCGCTTGCCCACCCTGCCGGCGCCCCAGATCAGCACCTCCCGCCGGCTCGACAGGGGGCCCGGGGCGCCGAGGAGGTGCTCGAGCTTGCAGGCGCGCAGGGCGCCCTGGGAGTAGCGGCGGTCGTTCCGGCTGATCCGGTCGGCGTCGTCCCGCACCGAGAGGAGCACCTCGGGAGTCTTGGCGAAGCGGGCTCCCCGCTCGAGCAGGTGGAGCCACAGGTCGTAGTCCTCGCAGAAGGAGAGGTCCCTGTAGCCTCTCTCGAAGACCTCCCGGCGGCCGAGCACCGAGGAGTGGGCCACCGGCGCCTCGATGTAGCGCTCCCGCCGGTGGTCCTCGGGCGTGAGGAGCTGGTTCACCCAGGAGACGTAGCGCGCCATGCCCTCCCTCGGTGGGGTCCCGTCGGACTTGAAGGACCTGATCCTGGTGGCCACCAGGACTCCTCCTTCACCGCGGGCGCCGGACCATGACCTCTCCGTCTTCTCGAGCAGGTCGAGCTGGGCCGCCAGGCG
>JAVEWA010000150.1:0-12355 GCA_034004785.1 Polyangia bacterium | reverse complement strand
GCGACGATCCCACTCTCCTGGGCCGCGGCGCGGCTCTGGCTAAAGGACGCGAACGCCGCTCGCTGGGCGGCCGCCGTAGCAGCGGTTCTTCCGGTCCCAGCGTACTTCGGCCTCACCGAAGTTCACATGGTGCCAGGCGCCTTCTTCCTCATACTCACAATCGCGGTGCTTGGCCTGGCCCTGCGCTGGGGAAGTCCGCCCCTGATGTTCTCCGCAGGCCTCTGGGCTATTGTCACGAGTCAGGCCTACCCGACTCTGATGATCGTGCCGGTCATCGTCCTTGCCTGCGTTGCGAGCCTACCCGAAGGACGTTCCCTCCTGAGGCGCCCATGGATCTGGATCGCTGGAGTGACCACGTTCCTCATATGGCTGCTCCCCGCCATAGGCTACCTCCAGCTCTTGGGGAACGCGGAGAGTACTGGGGTCTTCGGCCCCGGATACTTCGACAACCTGCACCCCCTTGCTCCACTCATGCCGAGCTTCGGCTTCTCATGGAACGCCAATGGAAACGTCTTCCTGAACCCGTCCTACACGCCTCCCCTATTCGCGATCGCCGCCCTGGTGGGCGCCGTGTTTTTCCGCGGCTCCAGCGGCCAGAGGGCTCCCGTGCTCGTATTTCTCGCCATGGGTTTGTTGCTGACCCTGCTGAACTCGCTCTCGGGGAACATGGACACCGCGAGGATTCAGCTCATCGCCATGCCATTCTTCTGCATCGCCGCAGGCGTGGGTCTCTCCTGGCTGACAGAGAGACTAACCTCGCTCCTAGGGGGCCGAGTGCTGGTGGCCACCGGCTCCATTGGGATCATCTTCGCCGCCTCGGTGGCCATCTGGCCAGGCCAAATCGGTCAGGTCTTCACGCCCCAGGCAGAGGCCAGGGCATTCCGCGAGCTCCTCCCGAGGGTGCCCAAGGGCTGCCTCATCCTGTCCAACTCGTGGATGGGCCGCTACATCGTCTGGCTTCCCAGCTATTACCTGACAGCAAGACCAGACCTCAAGTTGCTGAGAGCAGAAGGGCCCGACATCCCCCCGGCCCTGCGTGAGGCCAAGTGCGTTGTCTACTTCCGCTCCACCGCCTGCTTCGACCAAAGCCACGTGCCCGAGGAACGCGGCAGCCCTACGACCGCTGATGGCAAGATTCTCCCCTGCGCCGCACTGGAGGACAGCCTGGGCCTGCAACCATTGGCCCTGAAGGAGATCCCGGCCAGGCCCGACTGCCGTCAGCTCTTCACCAGGCAACGAATACCGGTGGGCTTCTTCCGAGTGACCCGCTTACCCCAGAACATGCCCGAGGGCTCCTACGCGCCCAACTTGCCGAAGAAGCCCAGAGAAGGCCGCTAGCGGTGCCTGCCCCGGTGAGACCCTATTTTTCACGGCTTGAGCAGCGCTATGAAGATCCCCGCGGCAACGATCGTCCCGATGACCCCGGCCACATTTGGTCCCATGGCGTGCATCAGCAGGTAGTTGCGCTTGTTGGCCTGCTGCCCGATCTGGTGCGCGACCCGCGCCGCCATGGGCACCGCGGACACGCCCGCGGCGCCGATCACCGGGTTGAACTTCTCCTTGAGGAACAGGTTGAAGAACTTGGCGAAGAGCACCCCACCCGCCGTGGCGAAGACGAACGCGGCCAGCCCCAAAGCATAAACCCCGAGCACCTCGAGCCTCAGGAAGCGAGAGCCCTCCATGGTGCTGCCCACTCCGATGCCGAGAAAGATGGTCACAATGTTCATGAGGCTGTTCTGGGCGGCGTCATTGAGCCGCTCCACCACACCACATTCCCTGAAGAGGTTTCCGAGCATCAGCATACCGATGAGCGGCGCCGCCTGAGGGACAAGGAGACAGACCACGAGGGTGCACGCCACCGGGAAGATGATCCGCTCCGTCTTGCTGACCTTGCGGCTCTGCTTCATCACTCGGGCGCGCTCCTCTTCAGTCGTGAGCAGACGCACGACCGGCGGCTGGACTATGGGCACTAGGGCCATGTAGGAGTAGGCGGACAGAGCCGTGGCTGCCAGGATGTGGGGGGCGAGCTGTACTGTGACGTAGATTGTGGTCGGGCCGTCGGCGCCCCCGATGATCCCGATGGACGCGGCCTCCCTCGGGGAGAAACCTAGCAGCAGCGCCCCGAACATGGCCATGTACACCCCCACCTGCGCGGCCGCGCCGAGGAGCAGGGACTTGGGGTTCGAAAGCAGCGGCCCGAAGTCCGTCAGAGCGCCCAAGCCGAGGAAGATCAAGCTCGGGATGATCTCTCCCTTCTCGAAGCCGTAGTGGAAGAAGATTTGGAAAAGGCCTGGCTCCGAGTGCTGGCCAACGAGCTTGTCGATGACCTGCCCAAGATCATCCGGGGTAAGTGGTGCCAGAGGTAGGTTCACCAGGAAAGCCGAGAAGCCTATCGGCACCAGCAACAGGGGCTCCACGTTGCGCCTGATCCCCAGGTACACGAAGACCAGGGCGACCAGCCACATGACTGGCTGTTCCCATGTGAGGTTCACCACCCCTGTCTGGCTTATGACATCGGTGACCCGGTTGAGAAGGTCCATGGGCGTTACCCAGACCCTTTCGAAGCAGCGAACACCTCTCTGAAACCAGAGTCAGGCTCGCGGCGACGGGAACCATACCTGGAGATCGCCGCCGTCAGCGCGCGGCGCCCCTCTGCCGGTGGCCGCCTGGCTGCCCTAGGAGAGAACCACCAGCACCTGATCCGCTTCAACCGACTGCCCCTCTTTCACCTTGACCTCGGTGACCTTGCCCCCCTCCTCTGCCACGATGGGCATCTCCATCTTCATGGCCTCGAGCATGATCACCTCTTGGTTCTCCTCGACGCGGTCCCCAACCTTGACCAGCACCTGAATCACCTTGCCCACCATGGGCGCGACGACTTGTGACATCTTTCAACTCCTCCTCGGGCCTCGAGTGCCTCGCTGGCCCGTTGCTGATGCCGAGCCCGACCAAAGGGCGCTGGCAGAAGATCGGGGCGTCCCGGGGTTTGCACACCCGGACTTCCCCGGTGCCGAGCATCAGGGCTCGGGTTGCTTCTTCTTCTCCAGGCCGGTCAGGATCCGGCCCAGAAGCACGATTGCGATCCATACGAGAGACAGCGCCAAGAACACCCCGCCAAAACCGATGGCGAAGATCTGGGCGCCCTGTATCAAGGTCTCTGTTTCCACTTGCTCCTGGCTCCTCGCTACTGGCGGCGGCTTTCAATTAGTCGGCCCTTGTCCATCACCCAGCTAGCTCCGGCGACCAAGGGCAAAGCCAGAGATGATCATCTTCTGAACGTTGGATGTCCCCTCCACGATCTGATAGGACTTCGCGTCGCGCAGCAACCGGCCAGCCGAGTACTCGTTGGAGAACCCATAGGATCCGAAGATCTTCATCGTCTCGTTCGCCGCGTGGACCGCGGCCTCGGCGGCGAAGTACTTGGCCACGGACGTCTCCAGCGTCGCGGATTCGCCGCGGTCTCTCTTCGCGGCGGCACGAAGCACCAGGAGCCTGGCGGCCTCGTGCTCGACTGCCATCTGGGCGATCTGTGACTGTATCATCTGGAAGTCGCCAATAGGCTTTCCGAACTGCTTTCGCTCGTTGGCGTACTTGACCGACGCCTCCAGGCAAGCCTGCCCGACTCCGACCGCGCGCGCGGAGCACGAAAGCCGGGTTCCATCGAGCTGGCTCATGCAGATCTTGAACCCCATTCCCTCCTCGCCCAGCAGCGCCTTCGCCGGCACCTTGGCGTCCTCGAAGAGGAGCTCCCCAGTTGGGGAGCAAAACAATCCGAACTTCTCCTCGATTGGCACGCTCTGAACGCCCGGGAATACCTTGGGCTCAACGATGAAAGCGCTCATTCCCCTGTGCTTGGGCTGAGTCTCGCGGTTCGTGTAGGCATAGAGTAAGCCGCAATCGGCTACGTGGGCATTGGAAATCCAGGTCTTCTGCCCGTTTACCAGGTAACTGCCGTCGGGCTGCTTGTCTGCGTGAGTCTTCATCGACGCCACGTCGGACCCGGTGTTGGGCTCGGTCATCGCGAAGCAGCCCAGCCACTCTCCGGAGACCAGCTTCGGGAGATAGGTCTCCTTCTGCTCCTCGTTCCCGAACCGGAGGATGGTCAAGGCAGGACCGAGCATCTGCATGTTCATGGGCAGGCTCCATGAGGCGCTCACCCTGGCCAACTCCATGGACACGACCACAGCCGCCAGAAATCCATGCTCCATCCCGACCCCGCCGTACTGCTCGGGTATTACCGTGCCAAAGAACCCCAACTCACCCATCTGCCTGACCCACTCGGGCCGAAAGGTGTGGTGTTTTTCGTCCTCACCCTGCTTGGGCAGGATCACCTCCTCGGCGAAACGTCTGGCGTTCTGACGAAGCAGCTCAACCTCTTCCGGAAGATCGAAGTTCATGGGCCTGTGGCTCCCTTTGGCTGTTGCTCGGCGAAACGGACTATTAATCCAACTTGGAGTCAAGGTATTTTCCTTCTCTTTGGGCTCCTTTGGTGTGGCGTCCGGCCAAGGATGTGCCGATAATGATCCCTCGCCCCTTGGCGTCCCGTGTTTCCCTTGTTGAAACGAGGATCTTGTCAACATGGCAAACCGACCGACCAAAGAAGGCCCAAAGAGCGAGCCGACGAGTGGCGTGGCCGCGCTAGCCGGCCAGGAGTTTGCGAGTGAAGAGCCCGCTCGCGTTGCCCCCGGAGGGCCAGCTCCCGAGTCAAGTGACGATGGCCTCGAGATCCTCGAGCTCTCCCAGTCGGACATCGCAATAATCTCAGATGAGCCCAGAGCCTTGGATGATGGCACCCGGGCTCGCTTCGAGGCTCTCAGGGACAGCTACCTCTCCGAAGTGAAACGTGTGCCGCCAGCCCAGAGAGAGCGCCAAGCCATGCTCCTGCACGAGGTCGGCCGCCTCGAGGAGGAGATGCTCGATGATCCCGGGGCGGCCCTGCGCCACTACCAGGAGGCCTTCGCAAAGGACTCCTCCCTTCGCGTGAATCTCCGAGCTCTTCGCCGGCTACAGATCGAACGCGCCGATCTCCCGGCGGCCCTCTCTACCCTGGACGCCGAGGTTCGGGTGTGCCGAAACCCGCTCCAGCGCGCCAGTCTGCTCTACGAACGCGGGCTCCTCCAGCTCGGGGAGGGGGACGAACGCGGGGCCGAGGGGAGCTTCAACAGATCCCTGGAGATGGACGCGACTTTCCTACCAGCCCTGGCGGTGCTCACCCACCTCGCGACGCTCCGCGGGGACGGTGCGGCGGCATCGAAGCTCCTGATTCGCATGGCGCAGGTCTGCAACGACGAGCACAGAAGGGCGCTCCTCATGTCGGAGGTGGCGTTCAACGCGGATCTGGAAGGCAAGACAGGCGAGGCCCTGGACCGATACCGCCTCGCCATCGACTATGACGTGAAGCTCATTGGGGCCCGCTTCGCTCTGGAGAGGCTCTACACCATCCGCGGAGACTGGAGCGCCCTGACGGATCTGCTGCTCCAGAAGGCTGACCGCACCTCGGATCTACCGGCCAATGCCGCCAACCGCTACCTGGCGGGATCACTCGCCCTTCATCGTCTGGGAGAGGAGCTGCGGGCAGCCGTGCTCTTCGAGCAGTGCATGCTCACTCGTCCCGATCGCGCCCTCCCGCTATACGACCTTCAGGAGATATACACGCGACAGGGCAAGCACGGCGACCTACTCTCCACCATCCAGCGACGCCTCTCATTGGGCGCGGGAAGAATCTCCTCGTCACATCAAGCCAGCCTCATCCACCGGAAGGCAGAGCTCAAGGAGATCCTGGGGGAGCAAGGAGAGGCCGCACAAGCCTACCGCGAGGCCCTGGAAATCCAGCCGGCGTTCCTTCCCGCCAGGCGCGCTCTCTCCCGAGTGCTGAGGGAGGGCGAGCACTGGGCAGAGGTCTTCGACCTGCTTCGTGTCGAGGCCGATCAAGAAGAATCCCCCGAGTCCCGCTACGACCTTCTCATCGAGCTAGCGGAGCTGGCCGAGCTTCAACTCGAAGCGCCGGAGCGCGCCGAGGCATTGTACGAAGAAGCGCAGCTCATGGATCCAGGCAGAGGACCAGCGCATCGCGCCCTCGAGCGCATCTTCACCGCCAACAAATCCTGGGACAAGCTGGTCGATCTCCTCGACCAGATATCCGAGCACTCGGGCGACGACGGACTCCGCGTCGCCATGCAGAAGCGCAAGGCGTGGATCCTGGAGGAACATCTCGGCAGGTCTGATCTGGCGGCCAAGACCCTGGAGGACATACTGGATTCTCCGCCTTCCAGACGAGACGTGCCGCTCGCCTTGGGAAGAGTCTATCAATCGCAGGCCCGGATCGCCGACCTCGTCCAGAACCTGGAGAGAGAGGCCGAGATCTCAGTTGACGAGATCGAGGTCCTGGCGCTCCTCTGCCAGGCCGGCGAGCTGTCCGAGCTCCACCTCAACGACTCCGGGCGTGCCCGCTCCCTGTACACGAAGGTTCTGGAACGCAGCCCGGCGCACCGCCCAGCCATCAAACGCCTCGCGAGGTTGCACCAGGCCGGCGGCCACTGGGACGAGCTAGTGGAGATGCTCAAGAAGGAGCTGGACATCGAGCCGTCCCCGATTGCGAAGGCGATCCTCGCGTACCAGATTGGGCAGCTTCAGGAGACCAGGCTGGGTGACCCTGCCGCTGCGGAACGCTCCTATCAGCTCGCCATGCAGCTAGCGCCGGAGTACGACCCCGCGAGGGATGCTCTATCCGGCTTGCTGAACCGCAGATCCCGCTGGGCCGAGCTGGTCAAGCTCCTGGTTGACAGAGCCGAGCACGCGTCCTCCCCGGAGGCGCGGGCCGACGCTTTCTTGCGTGGCGCACTCTTGACCTACCACCACATGGGCAAGATCGTGCCCGCCCTCGCCCTCTGCCAACAGGCCCGGGAGGCCGACCGTCGGCTCCTCGAGGCTCGTCTCCTATGGGAGCAGCTGTCGGTCTCGGACAACCGCTTCGCCGAGCTCTCCGACACGTTGGCCGAGTCTTTCCGTGATGAGGCTCTCTCCACCGCCGACAGGGTTCGCATCGGCCTGAAGCTCGCGGTGATTCGCCGCGTGTACCTCCGATCGGCGGCAGGCGCCCTCGATGCCGTGCGAGACGTGCTCACCCTGGACCCACGCAACGCCGAGGGCCTGCACTTCGCGGCTTCATTGGCCCGTCGCGAGAGACGCCTGGATGAGCTGGCCGAACTCCTCGGCCGGCTCGCCGACACAACTCCCGACCCGGTCATCGCCACATCGGATCTTCTCCAGCTCTCGGTTGTGCTCCCAAGAGATGAGGCGCATGACTCGATCCGGGTGGATCTCTTCGATCGCGTGCTCTCCATCAACCCCGCGCATCCTTTTGCCGGCCTCATGCTCGAGCGGCTCGCCCGTCGGGCAGGCCACACAAGCACGCTGCAGGACATCCTGCGCCGACGAGTGCAGGAGGGAGAGGACGACACCACGGGCCAAACCCTCGCCCTGATGACCCTTGGCGACCTCGCCTTCCGAAGCGGCGATCTGGAAGAGGCCGCGGCATGCTACTCCAAGGCCCACCGCACAAGCGGAGGCTGGCTGCCTACGATTCGGGCCCTGCGGATCCTGCGTGAGGTGCAAGGCCTCGGCGCCGAGCAGGCCGAGCTATTGGAGCAGGAGGCCGCCTCGACCTCCGATCCCGAGGCGGCCACCCGGTCGTTGATGCTCGCGGCAAACATCTGGTTGCAGAGCTACATGGACACTGAGCGAGCTGAGAGGCTCTACGCCCAGGTATTCGAGCAGGATCCGCGTAATTCGGTCGCCTTCCAGCGTCTCGCCTCCTTGCTTGTTGGTCGAAGCGCTCACGCGGAGCTCGTCACGATCTATCGGCGACGCATCGCCGTCGCGGACCCGGCAGAGAGGCGCACCGTGCTGCTTCAGCTCGCCGCGCTCTGGCACGACACGCTGGATCAACCCGAGGAGGCGGCTCAAGTCCTCGAGGAGCTCCTCAGGAGCGATCCCCACAACGAGCAGGCCCTCCACAGGCTGGCTGGCATATATGGCGATCTCGGCCGTCACCGTACGGCGGCGGCCGCCCTGGAACGTCTTGCCTCCGTCAGCAAGGACCCGGCGCTGGTCCGCCTGTCCAACATGCGCCGCGCAGAGCTGTTGGAGATCCAACTCGGTGAGGACGAGAAAGCCCTGGAGGCAGTGAACGCCGTGCTGTCCGTGGATCCCGGGGACAGAGAGGCGCTCTACTCCTCGGCGCGACTGCACGGCCGCCTGGGCAGGTGGGATGGCGCCGCGAGGGCGCTCGAGAAATTGACGCATGGAGCCCCGCCCGAGGAGCAGGCCCAGCTACTCCTGCAGCTTGCGGACATTGAGGAGCGCAACCTGGGCCGGCCAGAGCTCGCCGAGGAACATGTAGCAGGTGCAGCGGTCCTTTGCAGCCAGGTTCCCCAGGCATGCGACCTCCTAGTCGCTCACTTCGTCCAGCGTGATCGAGCCGCCGCCCTCGAGACGCTCCTCGACCAGGTGCTGGCGGAAACTCCTCCACAGGCCGCGGGCGCCCTCCACCTGCGTCTTGCGCGGGCAGGCAACCTCGCCGACAAGCTCGGCCGCTTCGATGACGCAGAGCGCGAGATCAGGCTGGCGCTCACCCAGACACCCGGATCGGTGTCCGCCCTGCTCGCGCTTGGCGCTCTCCATCTCAGACGGGACAACGCCGGGCTCGCCCAGGTCGAGTTTCAGGGTGTGCTGGAGCGGGATCCATTCCACACCGAGGCCTATCGGGGCCTTGTTGCGGCCTTTCTGGGGAAGGGCGAGAGGGATCGTGCGCGCCTCGCCGCGCAGGTCCTCTCGGCCCTGGGCGTCGCCGCCAAGGAGGAGGAGACCCTCACGGCAGAGCTCTCCGAGCCGGTTTCTGCCGTGCCACCCATCTTGTCCCTTGGCCTGGATGGGTATCTCCAGCTCTTGGCTCCCAAGGATGACCTCCCCGCGGCCAGGTCTCTGCTTGCCGCCTTGGCGCCACACCTCCACCTGGTGTTTCCATCCCCCGAGGAGGCCCTTGGCGTCCCCAAGGGTGCCGACCTGCCGAATGGACACCCGTTGCGGGTGCGCGCCGAGCAAATAGGAGCGATCCTGGGCGTGGCCGAGCCCTTCAGGGTGGCCATCAGCGAGAGCCGCCCCGATGAATTCAACCTGGCGCACGGAGAGACGCCGGTCCTGATCGTGGGAAAGCAGCTCGCGGAGCTACCGGCGAGGACACTGGACTTCAGCCTCGGACGCGCCCTGGGAAGGGTCCTCGCCGGCACCGTGCACCTCGCGACGGTGAACCTGAGAAGGCTCGAGTCCACCCTGGCTGGCGTCGCTGCCCAGTTCGACAAGAGTTTCGGCCTCCACCTGGGGGGAGACGAGGACCTGCAAGAGCTGGGACGGAACTTCCTGAAGCTGCTCGGCAGGAAAGCGAAGAAATCAGTCGAGGAGCCCGCCCGCGCTTACGCCGCAGCAAATCCCGTGGGCATGCACGGCTGGGCGGAGTGGGCCGCGAGGGGAGCAGCTCGCTGCGGCCTCCTTGTCTCTGCGGACCTGCATTCCGCCATCCAGACGCTGAGACGTGAAGGGGCCAGCGACGAAGAGATAGCTGGTATTTGCATCTTCAATATCAGCCCTCGCTACGCCGAGGCGCGGCAGCGCCTGGAGCTCGGGCAAGGCTGAGCCGAAGACCTGCGGCCTCGCAACTCGTCATGAGCACCAAGACCCCACCCAGTTCATCCTCCCTCCTGCGAGTGGCCATCTCCCGTCCATTCATGGGCAAGGAGGAAGCGGAAGCTGCCTGTCAAGCGATCCGATCGGGGTGGGTCGGCCAGGGGCCGAGAGTCGCCGAGTTCGAGGCGCGACTGGCCTCGCTTCTCGGAGCTCCTCACGCAGTGGTCCTGTCCTCGGGCACGGCGGCGCTCCACCTGGCTCTATTGGCGATGGGCATCGGGCCGGGAGACGAGGTCCTCGTGCCTGCCAGCTCCTTCATTGCCACCGCCAACGCGGTGCTGATGACTGGCGCACGACCCGTCTTCGCGGATGTGAACCCACGCACGGCAAACCTGGACGTTTCCGACGCCTCTTTACGAGTCACTCCGCGCACCCGCGCCCTCCTCGTGGTTCACCAGCTGGGGCTACCCGCCGACCTCCACGCCTGCCGCGAGCTGTGCAACCGTCACGGGCTACGGCTGGTGGAGGACGCGGCTTGCGCCCTGGGAAGCCGCTACGGCTCGGAGCCCATCGGACGCCCCCACGGTCTGGCGGCATGCTTCTCCTTCCATCCTCGCAAGGTGATAACCACTGGCGAAGGAGGCGCTGTCACAACCGCCGACGCAATCGTCGCCGAGCGGATCCGACACCTCCGAAACCATGGGGCGGAGCCGACGGGGCTCCCGCCCCATCGCGGCGGGGCCATCCGGTACCCGATTCTCGGCTACAACGCACGCATGAGCGATCTCGAGGCGGCCGTGGGGCTCGAGCAGCTCGACCGGCTCCAGTGGCTCCTCGGCAAACGCGCTGCCCTGGCTGCAAGGTACGACTCCCGCCTCCGAGGCCACTCGGCCCTCGATCTGCCCTCCCTCAATCCGCCTGGAGTCACGCCGAGCTGGCAGTCCTACCAGGTGCTTCTCACTCCGGAGTGCCCACTTTCAGCGGATGCGGTCGCGATTGCCCTTGCCGAGGCAGGAGTCGATAGCAGGCCAGGTCTTACCGCCCTTCACCTGGAGCCCCTGTACCTCGAGACCAACCGAGGGCTCTGCCTTCCTGGCGCCGAACAGATCGCCGCTAATGGGCTCATGCTGCCACTGCACCCGGGCCTCTCCGATTCGGATGTGGACCTCGTCTGCCACATCTTGCTCGATATCTTCGAGGCTGGGCGAAGCGGAGCACTGGGCGCCCACTTGGACTCTCGAGCCCCGTAGTTGAATCTGCCCAGCTCCTGTGAACGAAGGCCTCGGATCAGTCCTGTCGTGCTCGCAAGCACCCTCGACGTCGTCTGTGCATCCCGTCGTGAACCGCCGGAAGCCAAGGAGCCTCTCGAGAGACTGCTGGCTCCTCGAGAGCTCTTGCGGAATGCGGCTCGCACGCCTCAGGCCGGGTTCCCAACCTGTCCGAGGCTATAGAGATCGGTCACCGCGCCCGGGGCCCAGCTCGAGAACCCCATGGCGCTCCAGGTACGCGTTCCAGAATCCGCTGCATCTCGGCTCGTGTACGCAACCTCCGCACGCCTCCACCTTCCTCCTGGTGACCAGCACCGGGGGCGGAACCTCGTCTAGCAGCTCCTCGAAGTGCTCCTCGTAGCCAGGGAGAAGACATGCGGGGATTCCGCATAGGCCGGGCACTCTCACGTCGGCGCCGAGGGACGAACCGATGTCGATGGCTCTGGCCACCTGCGCTGCAGCCTCTGAGAGCCGCGGCATGAGATCGATCTGGCTGGCGCCCCAACCCTCGGGCGCCATGAAGCTGAGGCGAATCCCCACCGGGCCCAGATGCCCGATCACGTTCTCGACGAATGAAGCAAGGTGGGTAATGTTCCGCCGGGTCATCACATGGTTCACACACACCCCGAGCCCCGCCTCCATGCAGTTACGGGCTCCCCGCATGGCCTTATCGTACGCTCCTGGCACGTGGAGAATCTCGTCGTGCAACTGGGGCTCGCAGCTGTGGAGAGAGAGAAATATGCTCGTGCAGCCGGACTCGGCGAGCGCGTCGACGAGAGAGGCGCGCGCGAGCAGGATCCCGTTGGTCTGGAGCTCCACCCCCGAGATTCCCTGTTTGCGAGCGGCGGCGATGAGCTCGGGCAGGTCGCGTCTGAGGGTGGGCTCTCCCCCCGTTATGGAGACCGTTCGCCGCCCCTCGATCACGGCTCGCGCGACCCTCTTTCGAAGAGTAGGCAGATCCTCCACGAGATCGTGTAGCACACCTTGGGAGCTACAGAAGTCACACCTTGCCTGACAGCGTGTGGTGACCCTGAGGAGCGCAGCGTCTCCGGACGTGACGCGCCGATCGGCGTTCAAGCCCATGGCGGGCGCCGAGCTCTGACGGGCAGCGGCTTCCAGAAACGACTGCCACTCCACGGACCGCTCCACGCGGCGCAGACCACTGCATATGCGCGCGAGCCAGCGCTGCTGCCGGAAAGACAAAGCTTCCTGGCCGAGATATCGGAGATCGGTGGTAGTCCCTCTGAAGAAAGCCTCCTTCGTCTCGTCTCGCGGGGTGAGCCAGAGCTGCAGCGACGCATCTTCCTCGTCGAAGGCCAGGAGAATCATACCCCCCCCGAGGCGAGCTTCCACGCGAGCCGGCGGATCGGGTAGCCTGGCCAATCCAGCCGAAAGCCTGCGGGCCC
>JAVEWA010000806.1:0-2717 GCA_034004785.1 Polyangia bacterium | reverse complement strand
GCCGCTTCAGGACGTGCTCACCCTTGGAGCTGACGCCCGCATGAACCGGCCCAGCGTGGCAGAGGGGGTACTGGGGCTGGCGCGTGCGCGAGGAGGCCTTCCACGGCGGCATCGCGCCGAGGCTTAGGGAGCTCTGCTGGCTCTACGGCCGCGAGCCCCGCCACGAGGGCGGCGTCTCCACCGAAGAGTAGCTCCACGGGCCCCCCGGGCCCGCGCTCATCATCCTCGGGAGGATTTCATGTCCGACAAGTTCGTGCCCATCACCCTTGGCCGCCTCGCCGCCTGGATCTACGGGGATCTCGACGCCCGCGGTGAGGTCTTCGGTGTGCCTCGCGAGCTCTTCTGGGAGCCGAGGCCGGCGCCCTTTGCCCTCGAGCGCAACGGCGTCCTCCTGGAGACGCCCATCGGAGTCGCCGCGGGGCCCCACACCCAGCTCGCCCAGAACCTGATCCTGGCGTACCTGACCGGGAGCCGCTTCCTCGAGCTCAAGACCATCCAGACCCTCGACGAGCTGGAGGTGGCCAAGCCCTGCATCGACGCCGAGGACGCAACCTTCAACTGCGAGTGGTCCCAGGAGCTGCGCCTCGAGGAGTCCTTCGCGGAGTACCTCGCCGCCTTCGTGCTCATCCACGCCCTGAGGCAGCGCCTCGGTTGGGGCGAGGACGCCACGCGGCCCGGATTTCTCTTCAACATGAGCGTCGGCTACAACCTCGAGGGGATCCTGCGGCCGAACGTGCAGCGGTTCCTTTCACGCATGGCCGCTCCGGGCGAGGCCCTCGAGGAGGCAGTGGAGGCGGTGGCCCGCTTCTCCCCCGAGGTGCGTTCCCTTTCCTTGCCCGCGAGCCTCTCGGACAGCGTGACCCTCTCGACCATGCACGGCTGCCCGCCAGACGAGATCGAGCGCATCGCGCGCTACCTCATCGAGGAGCGGGGCCTGCACACCACGGTGAAGCTGAACCCGACCCTGCTCGGCCCGGAGAGGCTGAGGACGCTCCTCAACGAGCGCCTGGGGTTTGGGGAGATAAATGTTCCAGACGAGGCCTTTGGCCACGATCTGAAGTGGGAGGACGCCCTCGGCATCATCAGGAGGCTCCGCGAGAGCGCCGCGAGGCGAGGGGTCTTCTTCGGCCTGAAGCTCACCAACACCCTGGAGGTCGTGAACCACCGGAGCGTTTTCCGCGGGGACCAGGCCATGATGTACATGTCCGGGCGGGCGCTCCACCCAATCACCATGGCCCTCGCGGCCCGGCTCCTCGAGACCTTCGACGGGCAGCTCCCCATCTCCATCTCCGGCGGGGTCGATGCCTTCAACCTCGGGGAGGTGCTGGCCGCTGGCCTCGCGCCGGTCACCATGTGCACGGATCTCCTGAAGCCCGGGGGCTACACCCGGACGCCCCAGTACCTCGAGAGACTCGAGGAGTCCATGAGGGCCCGCGGGTGCCAGGACCTGGACGATTGGGTGATGGAGAACCACCTCGGCCCGGCCCGGGGCGGCACGGGCGACTCGGGCGGCGCGGGCTCCGCTGGCGCGAGGGCTGGAGACATCGCGGCGGCTCGCGTGGCCAACTCGGACGGCTATTCCCGTCGGGCGGCTGGCTCCGAGCGCCACCAGGCGCGAAAGAGCCCTGTCCGTGCCAAGGGAGAGCGGCCCCTCGGCTGGCTGGACTGCATAGAGGCTCCCTGCCGCGCGGGCTGCCCCGCGGGGCAGGACATCCCCGCCTACCTCCATGCGGTGGCCTCCGGGGACGCCGCCCGCGCCCTGGAGATCATCAGGGAGACCAACCCGCTGCCGCGTATCACCGGCGCGGTGTGCGATCACCCCTGCGTTCAGCGCTGCGTGCGGAATCACTACGACGATCCCCTCGCCATCAGGCACATCAAGCGCTACGCGGCGACCGCCGGTGCGGGCGCGAAGGTGGAGCCGAAGCGGGCCGCGTCCCGAGGCCCAAAGGTGGCGGTCATCGGCGCCGGCCCGGCGGGGCTCACCGCGGCCTACGACCTCGCCAGGGCAGGCTACGCCGTGACTGTGTTCGAGGGCCGCGAGGGCCCGGGAGGCATGGTGTCCTGGGCCATCCCCGCCTTCCGGCTGACAGAGGAGGACATAGAGTCGGACCTCGCCCGCATCGCCGCGGCGGGGGCGGCCTTCCGCTACGGCGCTCACCTCGGGCGGGACATGTCCATCGAGGACCTGCGGGCCGAGGGCTTTGGCACCATCGTAGCGGCTCTCGGGGCGCAGGAGGGCCGGCTCATGGGCATCGAGGGGGAGGGGCTCGAGGGAGTGATGGACGGGCTCGGCTTCCTGATGGGGGTCAGGGCCGGCACCCCGGCCATGCTCGGGGAGGAGGTCTGCATCGTGGGCGGAGGAAACGCCGCCATGGACGCCGCCCGGACGGCGTGGCGGCTCGTCGGGCCTAGAGGCCGGGTCACCTTGCTCTACAGGCGCACCCGGGCCCAGATGCCGGCCGACCCTGACGAGATCGCGGCCCTGGAGGAGGAGGGCGTCCGGATCCAGGAGCTCGTGACGCCGGTGAGGGCCTTGGGGCGGGAAGGCCGGCTCGCGACCCTTCAGTGCTTGCGAATGGCCCTCTCGGACCGGGACGCGAGCGGCCGACCGAGGCCGGTTCCCATCGAGGGCTCCGAGTTCGAGCTCCCATGCTCGGCCATGATCGTGTGCGTGAGCCAGGCCTCTCGCCTGGAGGTCCTGGAGCGGGCCGGGG
>JAVEWA010000149.1:0-12358 GCA_034004785.1 Polyangia bacterium | reverse complement strand
CCGCCGAAGGGTGCCAGGCGGCATCGCCGTGTTCATCGCCCTGCTCTCTGTGGCCGCCTGCATCACGCTCTGCGGCCTCGTCCTGCAGCAGAGCGTCCGGTCCTTCGCCAAGGAGGCGCCCAAGTACGAGCAGCGCCTCCACTCCTGGGCGGAGCGGGCCACGGCGCAGCTCGGCCCCTACGCCAAGGAGCTCCAGAAGAGGGAGAACCTGGAGAAGGTGGGGACCGCCGCGGCCAACACGGCCCTGGACGCAGCCGGGACCATCGTGTCCACGGTGACGACCTTCGCCCTGATCCTCATCTACCTCCTCTTCATCCTGACGGGGCGCCTCGCCGCGGGGGACCGGGTGGGGCGCGCCTTCGCGCCCGAGCGGGCTGCCAAGGTCCGCCAGGCCCTTCAGAACGTGGACCGGCAGGTGCTGCGCTACCTGGGCATGAAGACCCTCATCAACCTCGCCACGGGCTTCCTCTTCGGCGTGGGCTGCGCCGCCCTGGGAGTGGACTTCCCGGTGCTCTGGGGCTTCCTCGGGTTCCTGATAAGCTACGTCCCCACCATCGGCTCGGTGATCTCCCCCGTGCCCCCGGTGCTCATGTCCCTCCTCCAGTACCCGGACGAGCTCTGGCGCCCCGTGATGGTGGCGGTGGTGCTGGTGTCCATAGTGGTGATCATGTTCAACCTGATCGAGCCCAAGCTCCTCGGGGACAAGCTCGGCCTGAGCCCCCTGGTGGTCATGTTCGCCCTGCTCTTCTTCGGCTGGATGTGGGGGATCTGGGGGATGATCCTCTCGGTCCCCCTCGCGGCCATCGTGAAGATCCTGTGCGAGAACTTCGAGTCCACGAGGCCCATCGCCGTGTTCATGGAGTGAAGGAAAGCCGTCCTAGAGACGCAGGCCCTTCTTGTAGTCCACGAGCTCTCGCTGCACTCCGAGGAGCCGCTCGCTCGTCTCCACGAGCGTCAGGGTGCGCTCCCGGATCTGATCGGCCAGGCGCTCTCTCTCCCTCGCCTCGTTCTCGAGCATGTCCTGGTACTTCACCTGCATCATCGCCTCGTCGGTGACGTTGCGGATGATGACCAGGGCGCCCTGCACCTGATCAGAGGCGTCCTTGATGGGGATCCCCGAGAGGATCACCCGGTAGGCCTCCTCGCCTCCCTGGACCTTCATGGGGATCTCGTCGAGCCTCACGTGCCGCCCCGCCTCCATGCACTCCTTGGCCACGTTCCGCTCGGCGATCACCGCCTCCATGACGGGCATCCCCTTGAGCTTGCGGGCCACCTGGCGGGGAAACATGGCAAAGAACGCCCGGTTGTAGTCGAGGATCTGCCCTGCGGGATCCACCACGTAGAAGGCGTCGATCACCACGTCGCTGATGTTCTTGAAGGCGTCGAGCAGCTCCATGGCCAGAGAGTTTACCAAGGATGGCCCTAGATCTCAACGCGTTCACGATGGCCTCCTATGCACCTGCGACTTCTCGTTCACGATGGCCTCCTTCCTCACCGAACGTCACGAACGAACCTCGGCTTGCCCGCTGCGGGTAAGCCGTAGTGTTCCATGCGTTTGTTCGGCTTCCGATATGAGTTCATCAAAGAGATCATCCATAAAATCGGGAAGTCCGTTGCCGTTGCGGCATGACTCAAGTGCTCTGCTCACTGCACCAGGTGGCAACTTCGCGAACCAGTCGACGGAGGGAGCCAAAGCCCGATTCAAGTCGTTGGGCTCAAACTTGTCGAGCGAATCCCCGTATCGGCGCATATTCAACTCGAGCAGCCTTCTGGCTGCTCGCGACTGAAAATACAGAAACAAAGAGTCAACAATCGCTTGCCCAAAAAGATTCGGATAGAACCCGTGATAGCAGGTGAGATTGATTGCTGTGCTGAGGTTTCTGATCACCTTGAACCGTTCTCTCGAAAAGACTCCGAAAAGAAGAGGAGCCGGGGTTCTTTTCTCCAACTTATACCAAGGACTTCTGACCTTTGTTAAATAGCGTTTATGAAACCCCTGCTCCTCTCCGTATTTCAGGTAATCACGCTCGGCGCCAGTTACGGCATTATTGAGATTGAGTAACAAAATGGGTGCGTCGGCAGAATCAAGCTCATCCAAGTCGTTCTCAGTGAACACGCTCATTTTAACTTGGGCGCTTTTTGTTATGCACCGAAGAAAGACAGAGCGTGGAAGATGGCGGCGTTCAGCTTCGCTGTTTGCCATCGCAAAGAATTCATTCGCTCCTGTGGCAATTCCACGGTTGAATGATCCATATGTATCAATGGTTACCAAATCACATGATTGGAAATTAGAATGCCTTTCATCAAAGTGCTTAAGCCATTTGTCGCTAGGTTTCAACTCGTGACGAGATATCTTTTTTGTCGGTGTTGTTTCCAGCAAAAAAATCAAATCGGAAACGCTTGATGCAGTATAAAACCTGACGGGCGAATCTACGCCATCGTTTGCTACAAGAACAATGCCCACAGAGGTTGTTGCATCGGGAAACACATCTTTTTCCGGGTTTATTCGGATGAGAACCTTCAGTAAGCCATCAGCAAGCAGCCGCGACTTGATGGCTTTCCCATATCCCGTGTTGAGAAACTCAAGAGGCATGATGTAGGCAAGGCGACCTGAAGGCAGCAATTCTGCAATGGATTTCATCAAGAATGCGGAAGCAATGTTTGTGTAGCCTGACAAACGACAATCTAAGTGCTGTGCGAAGGACGCAAACACGGCATCGCGATTGTTGAACAACTGGAATCGCATGTAGGGCGGATTGCAGACTATAGCCTCATGCCGCTGATTCCAGACCGAAAGGTAATCTTCACAGGCAACATGCAAGGTCTTGGGGTTGCCATTGTTTTGCGAGTAGAATTCCAGAATGCGCGGGTCTATCTCTGAGGCGCGGAATGCTACCCGCGAATCAACAGATTGCGCGGCCTTGAAGAATGCCCCAAGCCCGAAAGATGGGTCATAGACCTCTTTGGGTCCATGAGCCATTACCCATCGGCACATGAATGCGGCCACATCGAACGGAGTGAAGAACTGACCGTGAACGCGCCGGTGGTCAAGACCCACGGAGTCTGTATACTGCTCTATGAACTCATGCCCCATGAATGATTTCCGTTGTGAAGACGTTGTTGTCCAAGTACCCACGGCCATTCTGAAAGGTAACATAAAACAAGAGCCTGCCTCTATCCAACTCCTTCATAGCCGATCTGTGCTCCGGCATGTCAATCCGGCCGAGTATCTCTTTTCCCACTTGGACGTTAATCTTAATGGTTGTCTTGCCTTGGTTCTTAATGTCCCTCTCTACCGAAAAGACTACATCCTCTTTTGACGGGTCAGAGGCAATTTCAAGGATGCTACGAAACGGGATCACGTATGCTTTGTCAAAGAAGACTTGAAGGTAGAAATGACGAACATTGAAATGCTGAATCCACCTGTTGACAAGAGCGAGGTCTTCTACCTTCGGGGTGATACTGAGGTAGTCTCGTTTGTGCAGCACCTTGATCTGATCCTTTAATGCACGCAACAGTTCAGATAATTCCTGCAAATCAGATGATGAAGACCAAGAACGAAGCCGGAAGTCCAATTCACGAAAGGTCTCGTCATTTGACCTTTGGATCATGGACAGTATTTCTGGGCTCTTCTGTTGAAGCAGGTCTCGCATTCTGTCTTGCAGGATTGCTGTTTTCAGTTTGCGACACTTCTGAACCGCTTCGCTGGCCCTTGTTTCCATGAACAGACTATACCGATTTGCCAAGAACGAGCTTGATCGAACTTCGATAGCGGCTACAGCTTTTGAGACTGTGTGGGCATCGTCAAGATTGAGCGGCGCATCCCCGACATCACTTCTCTTATAAATTAGCAAGTCGGGGCGTTTGCCAATACTGTTTAACTCATCCTGATAAGCATGGTAAAAGGTTTCAAACCCAGGATCTCCAGCGGCCAGAGCATCTGAACGACCGTACAGCACAGCGCGATAATCAGGGGAATTCTCGTTGATTGCCCTGAAGACAATTTGCTCGGCCCAATCTCCCTGTTCCTTGTTGGTCAAAAACTCGGAACTGGCCATAGTAGGCGGTCTGCCCGTCATTTGAATATCAGTGTCAACCGCAAAAGGGGAGGCGGCAACGAGTCTCGCTATTGCTTGCTTGTAAGTCTCTGGCATTTATTGCTCCTTCTTATATGCTGCTGAATATTTAATATACGTCACCTAAAAAACATCTATATATATAGTCATGCATATACTGCATCTACATATATATGCAAATAAGTATCTATAGGTATTGACTCTCCCTGCTCTGCCGGGTGGTGGGCGGTGTGAAGGGGTCGGAAAGTATGCGGTCGGTTAAACCCAAGGATACGATGCGGTCGTGAGGTAGGGACCAAGCGAGTTTGTCGCGATGCCACCAGCCGCCGGCGGCTTTGACTATCTCCCGGATCTGCAACTCGCGGGCATCTATCGCGAGGTAACGACGTTCGCGTGTCGGAATGTCCGGATCGGCAAGATCCCAGCCGGTTTCGTCCTCAATCAGTTCAACGGTCTTGATCCGCTTGCCGGTCACCGGGTCGTAGCGATAGCGCACGAAGATCAATCGGTCGCCATAACGCTCGGCACACTTTGGGGTCCCCCGTTGACCGGGGCGATGTGTTAGCCGTGTGCGTGGTGGGTTCATGTGTCATCTCCGAGGCAAAGTTTACGGCGGTGGGTACAGTTGTCGAGAGGAATATTGCGTGTTGGTCTCGCGACCACGACCAGGGATGTATATTTGAAAAGATTAGCTTCACGCATACGCCGATGCGCCCGATGGGCGAGGTGCATGCGATGATAGTTCCTATGCACATTTCGTTGGCCACAGCCCCATCGGAAGGGCCCGGCTCCTGGGCGATCCGGACGGCGATGGCGCCGCGGAGCTCTCCTTCCTCGCCGGGCAGGAGCACGCTCCCTCAATCGGGCTCCTCGGAGTCCGACCAGCCCAGTGAGGCGCTCACGCAGGCGCCACCGGTATCCCATTCCGTCACCTCGCCCGCTCCAGAGGAAGAGGCATGGCTCTCGAGCACAGCGGCCCCAGGGTCTGCTATGCTCCCTGGGTGCGCTCCCCGCTTGCAATGACCATGCTCGCCATGACCCTGCCCGCCATGGCCCTCGGCCTCGGGGCCTGTCCCCAAGGGGCCGGCTCGGGCGGCGCCGGCTCGGGCGGCGCCGGTCCGAAGGGCCCGGCCCGGCCCGGCGCTCGTGGGGCGGTTGACGTGACCTTCACCGCCCTGTCGGGCGAGCCCCTGCGCCTCTCCTCCTTCCGGGGCAAGCCCCTCGTGATGATGTTCTTCACCACCTGGTGCGTCCCCTGCCAGGTGCAGGGCTCCCGCTTCAAGCCCCTCCGGGCCGCCATCGGCGCTCACCGCGTGACCTTCCTCGCGGTGTCGGTGGACACGGAGCGGAACCTGGTGCCCACCTTCCTCGAGGCGGCGGGCTTCGACTTCCCAGCGGCCTACGCCGACCCGGAGATGGTCAGACAGAGCCCCATCGGCCCGACCCGCGACGTGCCCCGCACGGTGGTGCTCGACCGGGAAGGGCGCCTGGTGGCCGATCTGCAAGGCCCGGTGGAGCCCAAGGCCCTCCTCATCCTCCTGAAGGCTCTCCTTTAGCCGCGGTGGAGTCAGCGCCATCCCGCCCGGCGCCTCGGGCCGGCACTCCTTTGGACGAGCTCGACCCGCGGCCTACTCTGACCCGCCCCACCTCTCCAGGTAGTCCCCGAGCCGCAGCTTGCGAGCGGCGGAGGCGGAGCTCATGAAGCGAACGCGGCCGAAGATTGGCCGCTCGGGCGCCCAGGGCCGATCGTAGCGGCCGAGCACCCAGGCGACCCCGGCCACCGAGTTGGGATCCCGGCCGTCCAGGGCATAGCGGTCGTTCAAGAAGAGCATCGCGTGCAAGGCCTCCCTCGGGGAGGCGCTCCACTCCAGGATCTTCTTGCCCCAGAGCATTCGAAGGTAGCCCTGCATCCGACCGCGCTCCCTCAGCTCCCGCATACAGGCGTTCCAGAGGGGATCGTGGGTGCGGCCCTCGTCGAGGGCCTCGAGGTCGTAGCGGTGGGGCCTCGGATCGAGGGAGCGCTGCGCGAGGGATTCCCGGCTCCAGGCGGGCAGGCTCTCGTAGGCCTCGGGCTCGGACAGTTGCGCCGCGCCGTTCAGGGCGAGCTCCCGCCAGGTGAGGAGCTGGTCCAGGAAGGCCTCGGCGGACATGGAGAGGTCCCAGAAGCCCTCGCGGGTTCCGCGGGCCTTCTCGGGGAGCCGACCCGGCTCCCAGCCCTCCCTGGAGGTCACGGCGTGGAAGACCTCCGCGGCTGAGAGATGGCCGAAGTGGAGCCAGGGCGACAGGCCGCTCGCGGCCCCATCGTCGGGGTGATTCCGGTCCTCGGCGTAGCGGTCGAGTCGGCCTCGGACAAAGCCATCCAGGGCTTCCCTTGCGGCGCTCGCGCCTCCGCAGGTCTCCACCGGGGCCACCCCGTGGTCTATCTCCAGCTCGGCGAGGGCCCCTGGCTCGGCCTCGAGCAGCCGCGGCGAGGCCTGGGGCCAGCGACCGAGGACCGCCTGGGGAAGCGCAGGCAGCCTCGGGAGCTCGAGGCCCAGAAGGGGATCCGCGAGGGGCAGCTCTGGCGGGCCCGCGATGAAGCAGCGCTGGAGGTGCCGCCTGAAGTCCACGGCCCTGGCAAAGGCCTTGTCCGCCGCGGCCAGCGGGACGAGGCCGCAGCCGTCCACCGCCTCCAGGCGCACCCCGAGGGTCCGGCCCGCCGCGGCCAGCATCCTCGGCAGGAAGAAGCCGGGGAAGTCGTCCGTCACCACCACGCAGGCCATCTCCGAAAGGGCCGCGAGGAGCCCTCGCCCATCTCCTGGCCGCTTTTCCACGTAGGGGTAGTAGGTCACCCCATGCCGGGCGAAGCTCGCCTGGTTGTCGGCCATGCCCTGGAGCACGAAGGCATGGAGCCTGTCGCTGGCATGGGGATAGCCCGCCCTCAAGGCCTCCAGCACCACGAGGGGCCTCCCGAGCTCCTCGGCCCAGGCCGCGGCCCGCTGGAGCGCAAAGCTCCAGCCGGATCTCCGCGACGCGATCATCCAGTAGAGCACGAAGCCTCCCTCCGAACGGAGGGGAGCGCTTCCAAGGACTCTGAGCCTGTCGGTGGGGAACGGAGCTACTGGCATCTTTCCTCGTGACAGGGCCTGCCAAGGTGATGGCCGGGCCGAGGCGTACCAGTATAGACAGGGCGGAGCCGGAACGCACGAGCCAAGCTTCATTACAGAAACAAGCAATGTTTCAATGTGTTGCTTGTTGTCCTGGACCGGTGCCACGAACCATGACATATTCGGTCGGCTTTATAGACTATCCCGGCTTCAAGGGCCGGACAGCAAACGGAGGTTCCATGTCGAGACCAAGAAAGATCCCCCTCGGACCGACCCTGCCACTTGCGGCCCTTGCGGGCCTCGCCCTTGCGGGGTTCGCCCTTGCGGGCCTCGCCCTTGCGGCCTCGGGCTGCCACCCACACCGCCCCCACGGCTATCCTTACCCCTGCAAGCCAGGGCCGGGGCCCTGCGGCAAGGGCATGCACGGCAAGGGCATGCACGGCAAGGGCATGCACGGCAAGGGCATGCAGGGCGGTTGCCACTGCGGAGGGGCTGCCAAGGCTGGCCAGTCCCTCGGCGCTCCCAAGCTCCTGTCGGCCACAAAGCTCATCCTGCACGCGAAGTGGCTCGAGCTGACCGATGACCAGGTGGGCAAGCTCAAGGCTCTCAAGAAGGAGCGCTGGGCCAAGAAGGCCGACTTCATGCTCCAGAAGAAGCGCGCCAAGCTGGCCCTCAAGGCCGAGTGGCTCAAGGACCAGCCAGACCCGGCCCAGATCCAGTCCCTCGCCAAGGCCCTCTGGGCGGTCAAGCAGGCCAAGCTGCAGGACAAGGCCGAGCATCTGCTCAAGGTCAAGGAGGTGCTCACCGCCGAGCAGTACAAGAAGCTGCTCGCAAAGTCCCTCAAGTGGCACGGCCATGGCAAGCCAGGCATGCACGGGGCCGGCGGCCACTACTACGGCAAGCACGGCGGCATGACCGGCGCGGGGCGCCCATGCGGCATGGCCGGCGCGGGGCGCCCATGCGGCATGGCCGGCGTGGGGCGCCCATGCGGCATGGCCGGCGCGGGATGCCCCTGCGGCATGGCCGGCGCGGGATGCCCATGCGGCAAGGCCGGCGCGGGGTGCCCCTGCTGTGGACAGGGCAAGCCCGGTCTCCATGGCGCCGGCGCTCCGGGCGCCGGCCCGAGCGGTGGCCCTGGAGCTGGCGGCCCGGGAGCTGGCGGCCCCGGCCCGAGGGGGCACCGCCCCCACGGTCCCTGCCCGAGCTGCGTGTACTAGCCCAATCCGTCCCCGTGCTTCGATGGCCGCCGGCGGCCGCGATACTTCCCTCTCCCCCGGCTCGCTCCTCCCTCGCTCTTCCTTCTCCAGATGGCCTTGGCCTAAAGCCCGAGGAACCTGCGGGCGTTGGCGCCGAGCACCCCTTGGCGGGCCTCGGGAGGCAGGGGAAAGCGGCCGACGCTCTCGAGCGCCTCGGAATAGGGGTAGGGCACGTTGGGCCAGTCCGAGCCGAAGCAGATCCGGTCCGCGTGGCGAGCCAGCCTGGAGGCGTCCCCCTTCCAGGCTGTGTCGAAGAGGTCGGTCTCCACGTTGATCATGGTGGTGTCCAGCCAGAGATCCTCGTGGCGATCGAGGCGCTCGAGGAAGCCCTCGGTCTCGTAGGCCCCCATGTGGGCCACGCAGATCCTGAGCCTCGGAAAGCGCGCCATGAGGCGGTCGAAGTGCTCGAGGCCCACGAAGGCGTTCGAGTAGGGCGCCGTGCCGAGGTGCATGACAAGGGGGAAGCGCGCCTCCTGGCAGGCGCCGTACAGGCCGTCCAGGCGCGGATCGTTCACGTCGAAGCCCTGCACCAGGGGCTGGAACTTGAAGCCGTATAGGTGTGGCGAGGCGATGACCTCTTTCGCGAGCGCATCGAGGTCGTCGTCCTCGACGTGGACCGAGCCGAAGGGCAAAAAGACTGGGAAGGCCTGGGCCAGCTCCTCGCCGAAGCGGTTCAGCCCGCGGGATACTCCCGGCTTGTGGGGATAGGTCAGGGCCGTGGCCCGACCGACGCCATGAGCGCTCAAGGTGCGGGCGATGTCCTCGGCCTGCTCGTGGTGAACCGCCCAGTCGAAGCCCTCGAAGAAGCGCCACACGGCCTCGAACATGCGCGGCGGAAACACGTGCAGGTGGAGATCCAGGATCTCGGGTACGCCAGGTTCCAAATCCACCGCTCTCGGGTCATCGGCCATGGCCGCAAGCTAGCGCCCATCTCAATCGGCGTAAAGCCCGGAGGTCGGCGTCCCTCAGTCACGCGGCCCGGAGCATCGAAACGCGGGGCCTCGTCCTCGGCGGTATGCAGCCCAAGACCGCCGGCGGTGCGCGCTCGAGGAAGAGTCAGCGCGTGGCGATGAAGGTGACGAATGGAGCGGTCGCCGTCCCGTAGCTCACCACCGCGCCTCCGGCTCCGAGCCCTGCCACGTCCGTGGTCTGCGCGCCGCAGGAGACCCAGCCCCCCTCCACGGAGCCATTTGTGGCGAAGCGCGTGTAACGCACTCGCCAGTCCTCGTTCGTCGCGTTCTGCCAGTCGGGCAGCATGGTGGAGGTGACGTGCAGATCTCCGGGGCCATCAGCCGCCACGTGGATGGTGCCGAGGAAGCCCCAGATGACGGAATGCGCGAGCTCGGTCCAGGCGCCGCCGTCCCAGCGCCAGGCGGTCAGGGTGGTCTGCTCGCCCGTCCCGATGGAGGCGGTCACCAGGTAGCGGCCAGCCATGGCCACGCGGCTCGTGTCGCTGCTCGGCACCGTGACGGCCGCGGCGAAGCCGTCGGAGCCCCGGGCGCACGCGGCATTAGGGTACTTCACTGTGCAGACGTGGATCTCACCGTCGATCTCCTGCACCTCGGTGGTCTCGCCTCCAGTCATGTCTCCTGGCAGCGTGACGCCGATCCAAGTTCCGTCCGAGGTGCGCATGGCGTAGTCGGGCACGCGGAGCTGTCCCCTGCCGTTGGTCACGTGGAGACCTCCCACCGAGTCGAAGGCCAGGCCGGGCACCTCGCCGACGCCCACCAGGGTCAGCTCCTCGAAGGACCAGGTCCCATCCGCCGCGCGCTCGAGCAGGTGATCTTCCTGCTGGGTGAGGATGGCCAGAGCGCCGTTTCTCTCGACCATTCGCACCGTGTAGGTGGCGTTGATCCCCTGGCCCGTGCTGTCCTCCTCGGACCACGCCCCACCCGGCGGGCGCTGGCGATGCGTGGCCGTGCTGCCCGAGAAGCTCACGAAGTGCAGGGTGTCGTCAGCCTCGGCTGCAATTGCGTGGAACATACCCTGGCCCATCTCCTCGTGCGCCCAGGCCGGGTCCACCTCGCAGGTCACGGTCCCCCCATCCCCGGGCCCGATGGTCCCATCGCTCGGGCTCCCGTCCTCCACTGCCGCATCTCGCTCGACAGCGTTGCCCGGCCCATGCCCACAGGCCAAGATGAGCAGCCCGGTCGAGATCAACCCGCTCACCCTTGACGCCAATGCCGCCCGACTGTTCATGTCTCCTCCTGCCTCTCTGTTCCGGCGCGGCGCGGCTCGACGCGCCTCGCCTTCGAGGCTCAGACCCTACCCAGCGAACCCCGCCGGCATGCCAGGGTAGCCCTGCCGCCGCAGACAGAACTTCCGCGCTGCCCCAGACCAGCGCTGCCGGGCCTCGATGAGCTCGAAGAACCGCTCTCCATCGGTAACGAGGGTCCCTCCCACCAGGTCCACGCCCCGCTCGAAGAGCCCGTCGGGAAAAAATCCCAGGGTCGGCCCGACCACCGATACGGTGGCGTCCGGTGCAAGATGGGCGAGCACGGCATCGAGGGTGCCGTTCACGACCGTGGTCGCGGTGCAGAGCACCTTGTTGCAGCCCCCAAGATCCCCGGGATCCAGCGTCACCTTCAGGTCGGGATGCGCCGCCACGAGGCGCTCCTCCAGCTCCAGGACGACCAGGTCCGCGCCCGAGGCCCGCAGGCGCCCGAGGAGCGGCGGGAAGAGCCCCACCATGCCGAAGCGATCTCCAGGCGATGGATCGAGCAGCCCCAGGGAGTCGGTTTCGAAGTCGAGGGGGAAGCCGGTCGCGCGGATCACCTGGGCGCAGACGGCGTTCAAGGCCGCCAGGCCGACGATGGGGCCGAGCAGGTCGCCGGAGACGAGTCCCTGGGCCAGCTCCACCGGGTCGAGGCCCCGAAGGGGCCTCTTCTGCCAGGCGGCGTACTCCCTCTCCTCGGCCGGGTTGATTAGCAGGTAGCTCACCCCCACGGCGCCTCCCTCGAGGAGCAGGGCCATGAACTCGGCCTCCCTCGGCTGGCCGCCCCGGCCTAGGGGAGGAAAGAAGGCGCGCTCGATCCGCGGAATATCGAAGGCCGAGCCGAGCCGGCTCGCCATCGCCTTCAGCTCATCTCTGAGGCTCATTGGTTCCTCGTGGGCCATGCGAGCACGCGGCCATGGGCCACCCGGGGCCTTGATGAGACTAACACAGGGGAGAGGATCGAGGCAGCAGGGGAGCCGTGCGAAGTTCCACCGACCAAGGCCGCCAAGACTGGCGTCAGGCGGGCCGGGTGACCTTTGAGAGGGCTTTGTCCCGGGCTTTGACCTGGGCCCCCCATGTCATCGGTTGGGCGCTGTTACAGTTCCGTGACAGAGCCGTGACAGGGTAGAAGTCGTCCCCCCTGGAACGGAGAAGGGGGGAGAGCGGAAGTCGCCCCCCTGGAATTGAGAAGGGGGGAGAGCGGAGCCCGGCATGAGACAAACCCTGGTGTTTTCGGACCTGCACCTGTCCCCTCGCGAGGAGGGTGATGGCGCCTGGATGCGATTCCGCCAGAGGAGCTTCTTCGCGGACGACGCCTTTTCCAGCCTGGTGGAGCAGCTCCTCGGTCGCCTCGGGAACGCGCCCCTCGAGGTCGTCTTCAACGGCGACACCTTCGAGCTGGACGGCGCCGCCGCCTGGTCGAGCGGCCCCAGGGCGCCAGACGAGGACCAGGGAAGCGAGGGCTCCGAGGCCGCCAACCTGGAACGGATCCTCGACGATCATCCAGCCATCGTCCGCGCCATGGGCCGGCTCCTCGAAAGGGCCGAGCGCTTGGTGTTCGTGTCTGGCAACCACGACCAGGGGCTCTACTTTCCCGAAGTTCAGCGCCGACTTCGAGCGCGCCTGGTCGCGGCAGCCGAGGCCCAGCCCGGCGCCCACCCGGGCTCGGATCTCTCTGAGAGGGTGATCTTCAGGCCCTGGTTCCATCGAACTGCCGACGGTCTG
>JAVEWA010000148.1:0-12398 GCA_034004785.1 Polyangia bacterium | reverse complement strand
GCCAGTCGCCCTCGGTCACCGGCAGGCCCTTCAGCAGCATCACCGCGGCCTGCTCGCAGCTTGACAGGGTGAAGGGCCGAACGCAGCCCTCGTGGTGGTCCAGCGAGTACTGGCGGCGCTCATTGTCCAAGAAAGGCGGGCCGTTATGGGCCCCGTCTAAGAAGACCACCTGGGATGGGAAGTTGTGGCGGTCCTCGCTCTTGACCACCATGCCCTGGCGGACGTGAAGGGAGATGTTCCTGGCGTCCTCGGCGATGATCACCCGCTCGTCGAAGCGCTCCACCACCCGGTAGCGGGTGAGCACCACGGCGCGCATCTCCGAGGACAGGTTGGGAGTTTTCACGGGCGGGCTCGTGGGGCTCGCCTTGGCGGGCGAGCCACTAGGAGGGCTCGCCTTGGAGTGCGAGCCCGAGGCGTTGCGCTCCTCGGACATGGGGCCGATTATACCGATCCCACGAGGATGGGCGAGGAGGAAGTGAGGGGGCCGGACGAAAGGCTCGAACCATGTATCGAGCTGGAATTACTTACAATAGTCTTGATGACCTCCCCAATTGGGTTGACGCGCGGCCATGGGTTGGAGCAGACTCGGCCAACTCTCAGCTGGAGCCTCGAGCATGACCGAGCGGTTGTCCTGGGACGAATACTTCATGAGTATTGCGTATATGGTGGCCTCGCGCTCCACCTGTCCACGCAAGGCGGTGGGGGCGGTGCTGGTGCGTGGCCACAATATCCTCTCCACCGGGTACAACGGATCGATCCGGGGGCTCGACCACTGCACCGAGGTAGGGTGCATGATGGAGGATGGCCACTGCGTGGCCACCATCCACGCCGAGGCCAACGCCATCATCCAAGCCGCCAGAAACGGCGTCAGGATCGAGGGGGCCGAGTGCTACGTCACCGCCAGCCCCTGCTGGAGCTGCTTCAAGACCTTGGCCAACGCCGGGGTGAGCCGCATTGTCTTCGGCGAGTTCTACAGGGAAGACAAGGTGTTCGACGTGGCTCGCAAGCTCGGAATCGAGATGGTGGAGGTGAGTCTTCCCAAGGGGCTTTCACTCTCGGCCCTCGAGCCTCCCCAAGGCGAACCCCAAGGGGGCAAAGGGCTCTGAGCACAGCCCGAGGGAGGAAGTCAGCCGAGCCGCCTCTTAATTTGCCGGTCCCGGCCAAGCCCGCTACCTTGCTGGCATGATCGCCAAGGGCTCATCGTCTTCGCTCCCCCTCTCCCCGGCATGTCTCGGGGTCTTCGTCTTCGCGCTCCTTTGGATTGCCTTGGGGACGGCAAGGCCGGGAGTTGCCAAGCAGCCGGAGCGTCCAGGCCAGGCGCCTGGGAAGGCCGGGCCGAGGGGCGCTACTAGCCCTGCCGCTGATCTGCCACGAGCTCTGGCGAGCCAGGACATCGATGGAGGGGCGAGGCTCAAGGCCGTTGCCCTCGCGGTGGCCGGGCTCCGGGTGTTCGTGGCCCTCGCGGACGGGCGGGTTCGCGGCTTCATGGCCCAGCGCCCGGTCTTCTGGCTCAGCCCCCCAAGGCCCGCCAAGACCCTCGATGCCTCGGCCGATGGCAAGTCCCTGCTGGTGACCTCTGCCATCGGACACAACTGGGTCTTTGATTTGACGAAGCCAGAGCCTGCGCTGCACCGTCGCTGGGAGCGGAAGACCGGCCTTGGTCAGGGGCTCACGGCCGACGGGGGCATGCTAGTGCGGGGGGACGTCCGAGGCCAGGTTCGGGGCTACGAGCTCGCCGGCTACAAGCTCAAGTGGATAGCCAAGGGTGAGCGCGTGGTCATCAGCCCGGACGGGCGCTGGGCCCTCGCCCTGCAAGGGCAGACCCTGTCGCTGCTCGAGGCCGCAAATGGCCGGTCCCATGGCTCTCCCCTCGCTGCCTCGGGCCCAGTGGTGGCAATGGCAGTGGCCCAGGCGGAGCGCGTCGCATACCTCGTCAGGGGCAGTGGTGGCGGCGGTGGCGGCGGTGGCTGCGAGCTGCGCCTCGCTGGAGCGGGCGCCCTGAAATCGCCTGCCCCCTCGCCCGTCCCCTGTCATCCCGAGGCCAGCCTGACCTACTCTCCCGCGGGTGGGCTGCTCGCCGTGGCTGCGGGCCGGGAGGCGCAGCTCCGGGACGGGCGCACAGGGGGGCTCCTCGCGAGGCACCAGAGCGAAGGAGGGCTCCTCTTCGCGGCGCCTCTGGACGATTCCACCTACGTCGTGGCAGGCCTCGGGCAAGGCGGCCGGGTCACCTGGTTTCGTCTCCCTCGAGCGGCGCCCGCTCCTCCCTCGCCTCGGCATCCGTCTCCACAGAGCCCCCGGCCCGAGGGCCCGGCTCGGCGCTGAAGCAAGGCGAGCCTTCCAAGGCCCCTCCCAAGTCATCTACCGAGGCCCCGGGGGATCGGTCTATTGGGGGCCTACCCAAGAGCCCAAGGTCCATCAAGGCCTCAGGGGCCACGTTTGCCATGGAGGCAAGCAGGCTCTGGCGGAGCCGCGGGTGCTCGGCAGACAGCTCCCGGATGAGCCGCTTGAGCGCCATCCTCTGGGTTTCGGGTGAGACAGGCAGGGGGCAGGCCGGATCCACCGGGCGGAAATCGCGGGCCCGGGCATAGGCGTCGAGGTCGGCCTCGAGGCAGGTCAAGAGGGGCCGGATCACCCTCGGCGCCGCAGGGTCCTCGGGGATCCACAGGGGCCCCATTCCCCGCATCTGGCCGTTGTGGAACATGTTCATGAGCAGGGTCTCGATGGCGTCGTCGGCGTGGTGGCCGAGGGCGAGGACTGGGAAGCCCAGCTCGGAGGCCACCCTGTAGAGCACGCCTCTGCGGAGCCGGGCGCACAGGGCGCAGGGCGCATGCCGCCAGGAGAGCTCCTCGATGGCTCCCCTGATGTCCGCCCTGACGATCCAGGTGGCGACCCCCCTGGCGGCCGCGAAGGAGGCCACCGCGATGGCGTCGAAGCCCGCGAAGCCCTGGTCCACCACCAGAGCGCCCACTTCGAAGGGAAAGGGGGCCCGGCTCTGCAGGGAGAGGAGCAGCTCTATTAGGGCCATGGAGTCCTTCCCGCCGGACAGGGCCGCAAGGACTCGATCACCCCTCCCTATGAGAGAGTGGGAGGCCGAGAGAGTCCCCGCGTTTCGGCAAAGACCGCGGAGCAGGCGCCCGGCTGGAGATCTCGGCGAAGGGGCCAGCTCGCGCCAGGTCCCGGGCCTCGGCTCGCAAAAGGGCTCGGCCGGCGCGCGATCCTGGGATGCGGGCGGCGCTCGAGGGGCCTCGCGGGTGGTCATGGACGCTCCGGGGGCGGCGCCGCGGCCTCGCCCCCCCTCGCGCATCTGAAGCCCACCGTGGGATCCCAGGTGCCCGAGAACTGCCTGGAGGTGACCCGTAGGAGCCGCGATCGAGGGGGTGTCCTGAAGGACCCGCCCCGCACAGCCCTCGAGCGGCCGCGCGTCTGCTTGCGGGACGGATCCGCGGCCGAGTGCTTGTAGGCGCGCAGATCGAAGGAGTCGCTCGTCCACTCGCTCACGCCGCCAGCCATATCCCGGACTCCCAGGGCGCTGCGGTCGGCGGGCCTCGCCCCGCGGGGCAGGGTGGTCCCGGCGCCGCAGCCTGGCACCAGGCGGTGGCCCTCGAGCTCGGCAACCACGGTCCTCTGGCAGGAGGCCTCCCCCTTGCCCCATGGATGGAGCCCGCCCCTCGGCCCGGCCGCAGCGCGCTCCCACTCTGCCTCGGTGGGCAGGCGCAGGCCCTTCCAGGCGCAGTAGGTTCCTGCCTGCTCCCAGGTGACGCAGTTCACGGGGTGGTGCCCGCGGCCCGGCGCGTCCGAGTTGCAGAGCCTCCTCGTGGGATGGGAGGCGAGATGGGCGACCGCTGAGGTGCAGCGCCCGGCTCTGACGCAGCGGTCATAGTCGGCCGTGGAGATCTCGTACTCGTGGATCTGGTAGCCAGGGAGGCACAGCCTGTGGCGGGGCCGCTCGTCCGAGTAGTTGTCCTTTGCGCCCTGCATGAAGCAGCCGGCCTCGATGGCCACCAGGGAGTCGCCTTGCTCGGCCTCATCGGCCCCCGAAGTCGCAGGCGCACCGAGGAGGGCCGAGCCCTGCCATGTGAGGATGTGCGCCAGGGCCGCCCAGGCCACGAGGGCAGCCACGCGGGGCCGGGAGAGCCTCGATCGGGAGATCCAGGCCGGGCGAGGCAGCGCGTGGATCATCTGCTGCCCCGGCTCTCCCCGAGGCATGGTTTCTTCCCCGGCTCTCACCGCTTCCGCTCGGCTCCCCAGGTGGCGAGGGTCTCGTAGATGTCTTTCCCAGCGCGGTCGCGTCCGCGGTGCAGGATGAGGGTGCGGAAGGCGAAGCCCTCCAGGCCGTAGTAGCCCTCGACGTAGATCACCGGACCGCTCGCCAGGGCGTGCCTCAGCTCCACCGCGTGCTTGAGCCGGTGCCTTATGAAGCTGAGGGAGCTCTTGCCCACATGGGCCATGCGACCGGCGAGGGGCGCCCAGGTGACCGGAACCAGGGGGCGAGCGTGCAGGTACCTCCTGAGCCCAGTCTCCAGCGCGGCCCGCACTCCAGGGAGGTCCGCCGCCAGGGGCGCGGGCCGGCCGAGCTTCAGGTACTCCCCCATCTTCTCGAGGTGCACGGCCTCGAGGTCGTAGTTCCCCCCGCAGACGGATGCCTCTCCCTTGGTGATGAACACGAGGGCGATCTCGCCTCGCTTGTAGGTCCTCGAGCACATTCCCCGGGCCGAAGCAGGCCGCGAGAGCTGGTAGATCCTGCCAGGCCGGCCCTTGAGGCTGCGGAGCACCTCGAGAGGCTGGACGACTATGTTACCCGTCGTTTTCTCCCCGCCCGCTCTGGCGAAAAAGACGAGATCTGCCTCCTGGAAGTAGTGCTCCGGTGTGCCGCCGATGCAGGAGCAGGCGCTCGCTCGTGGCGCTGGCACGAGGAGCAGGGGCAGGAGGGCAAGGAGGGCGGCCACCGGTACTGGCAAAACGTCGAGCTGTCTATTCAATGTCTCCTCCTAGGGTGTGGCTCGCGTCTTCTCGAGGTCATCACATGCGCGGATCCAGGCCTCGACTCGCTCATCTCCGTAGGCCCTTCGCCAGGCTCCCATCAGGTCATCCATCGGCACGTCGTCGCAGATGCCATGGTGGGCGACGTACTCCACGAAAGGCCTGCCCTGGGGATCCTCGGCGGGCAGGAGCGCGTCGTTCGAGCCGTCGAAGGACACCAGGGGAAAGCCGTGGGCCTCGCAGGTCCTCCGGTCGAAGGTGGGCGCGACCGATACCCAGCGGCCGCCCAGGTGGAGCACTGGATAGCTGTGGTACACGAAGAGATCCGTGCCCATCTCAGCCACGAGCTGCAACGAGGCGCGACGGTTGCGGATGTCGGCGAAGGCGAGGCGGGCCGGGATGCCGGCGGCCCGGGCCAGGGTTGCGAGCAGCACCGCCTTCTGAACGCAGTAGCCCATGCCACGCGAAAGCGTCTGGCTGGCCAGGTACTGCTCCCTCGCGTGAAAGGGCACGAGCACGCTGTAGGCGATCCGATCCCGCACGTGCTCGAAGAGGCTCCGGGCTATCTCGCCCGGATCTCGCGCGCCGCCGGCAAGGCGCAAGGCCAAGCTCTGGATGGCGGGGTGGTCGCTGTCCATGACCCCCGAGGGCCCCAGGTGCTGAGAGGCGTCGCTCATCGGCGCATTCTGGTACGACCGGGCGCGGCCCGCAAGGCGCAAACCTATGCCCCCCAGCCTCTGGCCCTGGCTCGGCGAGGCGCGTTTCTCGAGCGGCGAGCTGTGGGCCGCCAGTGGCCAACTCGTCACGATGTCCGTGCTGAACCTCGATTGGGCGGTTCTGCAGCCCCAGCAGGAGATCCTGCCCGAGGGCGTGTCGGGGGGGCTCAGTGGGGCCTGCGAGGGGCGGTCCTATCCAGCGCCTTTCCGAGATCCCCGAAGGTCCTCTCCAGCTCCCGGCGCCAGTAGCTGAAGTCGTGAGCGGCCCGCGGGTCGATGCGCAGGATCGGCGCGGGCAGTCCCGCGCCGGTGATCGCCTTGGCCATGGCCCGGGTCTGGGCTGCCGGGACCACCCGGTCGAGGGCTCCGTGCCCAAGGACCACGCGCACGCCCTTGAGCCTGGCGACCAGGTCGGGCGTGACGGACTGATCCCGGCGCCATCTCTCGGGGTAGCGGTGCCTGGGCCCGTAGAGGGCCGCGTGGATCCGGTACTCCCCGGTCCCAGGGGAGAGGGCGTCGAGATCGTAGGTGCCCGACATGCCAGCGGCGAAGCCGAACTCCGGGTATCGCTGCGCCACCAGCAGGGCGCCCCTTCCGCCCGTGGAGTAGCCGAGGATCGCGGTGCGGCCTGGCTCCTTGGACACGCCGAAGCTGCGCCTCGCCAGGGGCAACACCACCTCGCCGATCCAGCGCGCACCCGGCAGGGCTGGGGTCCGGCCAGGCCTGGGCCGGAGGCCCTTGAAGTAGCGGTCCTCGTAGACCGTGTGCCCCATGTCCGGGCAGACGAGCACCGCGCCCAGGCGGTCCGCGAGCCCGGCGATGCCGCTCCTCCTTGGCCAGTCCTCGAGGGCGCTGCCCCAGCCGTGGAGCGCGATCACCAGCGGGTGCCGGCCCTCCGGGCGGTAGCCAGAGGGCAGGTAGAGGAGCAGCCGCCCCGTCACCCGGCGGCTACCTTCGACGTGGGCGATCTCCAGGGGGCCTGCCCAGGAGCCAGGCCTTGGCGCGTGGGGCATGGAGACGAACCGGGTCCGAGGCAAAGGAGCGGGGCCCGTCCGTCTGGGCGCCGGAGCTGCGGCGGCTGGCCAGATGAATGCTGCGAGAACGGCAATTGGGAAGACGTGCTCGAGGGGCCCCGGCGGTCTGCGCGTAGCCTGGGCGAGCCCGGTCCGCTGCGAAGGGGCGGTCACTTCACCTTGCCCGCCACGCAGCGAAGCACCTTGCCATCGGGCCTGGGCAGCCGGAAGACCGGCGGGCTCGCGAGGCCGCGGCGACCGTTCCAGTACACCGTGTAGTAGATCGTGGACTTGCCTTTCGAAAGGTAGGCGCGGACCCGCTCGCAGGGGAAGTAGGCCGGCTTGGGCGAGCGGCCCACGGGCTGCCTGCCCTGGCCGACGAAGGCCTCCGTGGCAAAGGAGATGGTGAGGATGTCCCCGGTCTTCACGTTTCCCTTCAGGACGGTCTCCACCCGGAGCTCGGCCTGGAAGACCGTGTTCGCATACTGTCCCTGCCGCTCGCTTCTGAGGTAGGTGACCCGCACGACGGTGCCTTCCACCGCCACCCCCGCCATCGCGAGGAGCCTGTCATCCTTCATCGGAGCCGGGATGGCCTTCGAGGGCGGGCCGCCCCATAGCAGCGCCAGGCCGAGGCAGAGAGCTCGGGTGAGCCCCTTCGAGTTGGCGAGAGTGAGCGCGCGGCAGGGTCCTGGGACTTTGGGCATCTCGTCCTCCTTGGCCAGGCGGGGCGCCGAGCTTGTGACAGTATCCATGTTTGCGCCCAACCCCTCAAGTGCTGCTATCGTGGGTGCTGTCATGGCTGCTATCGTGGGTGCTGTCATGGCTGCTATCGTGGGTGCTTTTATCGTGGGTCAGCGAGGTATGGCCTGAGGGTGCTCGACCATGCTGGATCTAGACGCCTTTTGTCGCCGCATCGGATACTCGGGCCCCATCGGCGCCGACCTCGTCACGCTATCGGGCCTGCAGCGCGCCTTTGTCCTCTCGGTGCCCTTCGAGAACATCGACATCCGGATCGGCCGGCCCCTGCGGCTCGAGGTGGGATGGCTCTTCGAGAAGATCGTATCCGAGCGGCGGGGCGGGTTCTGCTTCGAGCTGAACGGTCTCTTTGGCGCGGTGCTCGAGCAGCTCGGGTTTGGGGTGACCCGCCTCGGGGTGAGCCTGCGAAACCGGGAGACGGGCAGCTGGACCTCTCCCTTTGCCCACCTGGCCCTCCGGGTGGAGCTCGACGAGCCCTTCCTCGTGGACGTGGGCCTCGACGACCCCGCGAGGGCGCCGCTTCGGATCCAGGATGAGGGGGAGCAGTCGGATGGCTGGGCCCGCTACCGGATCTTCAGGGAGGAGGAAGGCTCCTGGCTCCTCGCCCTGGGAGAGCCGGGCGCGCCACTCGAGGCGCGCTACCGCTTCGATGGCCAGGAGCGCAGGCTTGAAGACTTCGCGCAGACCTGCGAGAGGCTGCAGACCTCGCTCGATTCGCCCTTTCTGAGGGACTACCTCTGCTGCCAGGCGAGGGCCGAGGGGAGGGTGATGGTGACCGGGCAGCGGGTGGTGGAGGTGGACAGGGCTGGCCGCCGTGAGAAGACCCTCTTCGATCGTGACGCTTTTGTGGAGGCCCTCAGGGAGCACCTCGGCCTGGATCTGCCGGCCATCCTCTTGGCTCTGCCTGACTGCGCCTGAATTGGCCACAGTGACTACGTTAGGCCGAGTGGACGTCGAGCGCTCCCTGCCGGGGACCGTCGGGACTGGACATATTTCTTCTGTTGAGTATATGATCGTTCTGCGATACAGCATTTGATTATTGGTTCTGGCGTAATGCCTTGTATTTAAATGTGTTAGAAGCGCCTCGCCGCGCGAGAAAGGACCTGGATAACATGCATACCAAGCTCGGAACCGCCTTCGCTGCCTGGGTCGCCCTCCTGCTCGTCGTCATGCCCGCTACGGGCTGCGGAGACGACGACGCGGGCGGCAACCAGAACAACCAGACCCAGCCCGACGCCTCCACCCAGCCCGACGCCTCCACCCAGCTCGACGCTTCCACCCAGCCCGACGCTTCCACCCAGCCCGACGGCGGCCAGACTGGCGACCAAGGCATCGGCTCCGCCTGCGAGTGCACCGACGACGGCTGCTACCAGCTCCAGGTTCCCCTGCCCAACGGAGGCACGGGCACCATCGTTGGTTGCGACGAGGTCCCGACCGACTGGACCGGCGCCGACAGGGTGTGCCTGCAGAGCTACAGCGGTACTTTGGCCACCCAGACCCACTTCGCCAACGGCTATTGCGGCCTCATGGCCACCGCCTGCACCGGGTCCTCAATGATCTGCGACAGCGCCGTGTTCGGCGACTACGACGCCATGGTCGCCTGTCCCGCTGGGACGGTCATGATCCAGGACTCCCAGGAGGTCAGCTACGGCGGCAGCTTGACCGCCACCGTGCAGAACAAGCTCTGCGCCAAGGGCTGCGTGGGAGCTGGGGACTGCCGGACCGAAGAGACAGACCCTGTCTGGTCGGACGAACAGGCCCAGTACCAGTGCATCGACAAGGCCGGGGTCAAGTTCTGCTACGATCCGCGCAACCTCTCCGCGAGCTACACCGCCACCCAGTTCTAGGGCCATCGCCTGCGCTGATATGGCCATGGAACAGGCTCCACCCGTCGCGTCGCCTGTGCGCTATACTGGCACCCGTGAGAGCGTTCCCAGCGATCCTCGCCGCCTTCGCCGCCTTCGCCGTTAGCGCCGTTGGCGCCGCTGCCCTCTTGACGGCGGCTGCCTGCTCCTCTGTCCGGCCAGGCGCCAAGGTGGCGTCCAGGGCTCCCTTCGACATGCGCGTCCTTCGGATCCAAGGCTCCGAGGGGGAGCGGGCTTGCGTGGCGGTGCATGGGCAGCTCGTGCCCATCGGGCCAGGCGGCCTGGTCTATCCCTTCAGGGGGGAGGGGCGATTGGCGCTCGTTCGAAAGGAGAGGCTGCTCCTCGTGAACGGCGAGGCGACCGGGCTCGACCTGACCGGGGCGAGCATCGAGGAGGCCCATGAGGGGCTACGGCGGGCTAGGCGGCTCACCCTGCTGGTCTGGAGGGGGATCGATAGGCTGGACCCAGGGGTGCTGGCGGCCCTCGGGCGGGTGGAGGCCTCTTCCCTGGTGCTGCTGCTCGGGCAGTCCCTCACGGCCCGAGGGCCTCTGGATATGAGCGCGCTCGCGCCCCTTTGCCAGCGTCTGCACGGGCTCGTGCTGGAGGGAGAGGTCGCCCCTTCGAGCCTCGCGAGGCTTCGGAGGTGCGCCTCCCTTCGTGCGCTCACCCTGCGAGGCGCCCAATCGCCCGAGGTGCTCGAGGCTGTCGGATCGCTCCGGCAGCTCGCGCACATCGATCTCTCGGGCGCGCTGCGGGCCTTCGGGCCAGGGCCGGAGGGTCTGAGGCCAATCACGGGGCTCGATGGCCTGGTGACGCTGGACCTGGCCGACAACGGGCTCACGGACACCGAGCTCGGCGCCATCGGTCGCCTCGGCGGCCTCCAGCGGCTCGGGCTCTCGGGCAACCCGATCACGGGCGAGACCCTGGGGGCGCTCGCGGGTCTTCGCCGCCTGGCTTGGCTGGATCTCGGGAGGACCGGGCTCTCACCGAGGGGGCTCGCCCGGGTGGCGGCGCTTGGCGGCCTCGGCTGGCTCGGGCTCCCCGACACTACTCAAGCCAAGGCCTTGGCGGCCTTCAGAAAGGCCAGGCCGCGGGTGAAGGTCTTCGATTCGGGCGCCCTCGAGAAGGCGCCTGGGGAGTCTGCCGAGGCTGTCGATGACCGAGCCGGTCGGAACGTCGGCTACCCAAAGGGAGCCACCGGCGAGGACAGGGGCACTGCCCCCATCGGCGTGCGGGAGTGCGACGAGGTCCTCGCCCTGATGCGCTGCTACTTCAGCGTAGTGCCCCCTGCCGCGCGGGTCTCTGGCGAGGCAGCGATCCGCCGGATCCGCGATAGCTTCCTCGCGCAGAGGAAGACCGCCGGTGCGAGGGCGCCCGCCGTGCTCAAGGCGACCTGCAGCCAGGTGCTCGGTCAGCTCAGGCAGAGCCTTCGGAGCTTCACCCCTGCCAGCAAGTGCCTGAGGCCCTGAGGGGGCCTCGCGAGGAGGAGCCCATTGGGCGCCAACAGCTTCGGCCGCTACTTGACCATGACGACCTTTGGCGAGTCCCACGGCCCGGCCCTCGGCCTAGTGCTGGACGGTCTGCCCCCCGGGTTGGCGCTGGATCTCGCGGCGCTCCAGCTGGAGCTCGATCGCAGGCGGCCCGGCCAGTCCAGAGTCACCTCGGCGAGGCGGGAGGCGGACCTGGCGGAGATCCTCTCCGGTCTCTACGACGGACGGACCACCGGCGCCCCCCTCGCCATGATCTTTCGCAACGAGGATCAGGACAGCTCCGCGTACCTGGAGCAGGCCGAGCTCTTTCGGCCTGGCCACGCCGACTACGCATTCGAGGCCAAGTATGGTCTCCGGGATCCTCGGGGTGGCGGCCGCAGCTCCGGCCGGGAGACGGTTGCCAGGGTCGCCGCGGGAGCCGTCGCCCGGCAGATCCTGGGGCCCCATGGCGTGAAGGTGCTCGGCTGGGTGGACCGGGTGGCGGACGTCTCTGCCCGGGACTTCGACCCAGCGGCAATCTTCGAGAACCCGGTGAGGTGCCCGGATGGCCGGGCTGCGGCGCTTATGCAGGAGGCGATCGAGGCAGCCAGGGCAAGCGAGGACTCGGTGGGCGGGATCGTGAGGGTGCGGGCCGAGGGGGTCCCGGCAGGGCTCGGGGACCCGATCTTCTGCAAGCTGGACGGGATGATCGGGCTCGCCATGCTCTCCATCGGAGGAGTCAGGGCGGTGGAGATAGGGGACGGCTGGGCCATGGCCGCCATGAAGGGGTCTGAGGCCAACGACGCCCTTGGCCCGAAGGGCTACCTGTCGAACCACTCCGGCGGCCTGAACGGGGGAGTCTCCAACGGCGCTCCCATCGAGGTGACCCTCGCGGTCAAGCCGACCTCGTCCATCGGCCTGCCGCAGGAGACCATCGATCTGCGAGGCGCTCCAAGGACCATTCGAGTGAAGGGGCGGCACGATCCCTGTCTCTGCCCTCGCGTCGTGCCCGTGGCCGAGGCCATGCTGGCCTTCTGCCTCGCCGACGCCTTGCTGGCCCAGCGCGCTCTCGGGCGCGAGCCGAGCCCCAAGGGAATGCCATGATCAGCCACCTGAAGAAGCTCGGCCTTCTGGCCCACTGGGGCGGTGTCGGCAGCCTGGCGGTTCTCCTCGCGCTATCCCTTGCGCTCGCTGCTTGCCAGGAGGATGTGGGGCTCCCTGTCTGCGTCGAGGAGCTCGTGGCGGCCTTTGACGGATTAGGGGAAGGGCCCGTCGCCATCCGCACCCTCGGCGGGATCCGGGTGGAGGTCATTGCGGGTGACGCCGAGGGCTATCACGACGGTGAGCGCTGGACCCTGCTCGCCCTGCAGGGCTCGACCATCGGCCTCGCATCGCCCTGCGGGGCAAGGGAGCTGGAGGTGGTGCTGGACGACACCCAGGTGGGGCTCACCCTCACCGCTTACGAGGATCCGAGGAGCGGGATCGCCCTCGGCTCGGCGCGCTCGGCCGAGGCTCTTCCCGTTACCGAGGATCCGCCCTACCGCCGCCTCACCCTGACCCTGCCCGAGGGACAGGCCTGCGCTTACGCCGAGCTGGTGG
>JAVEWA010000805.1:0-2728 GCA_034004785.1 Polyangia bacterium | reverse complement strand
CTGGGTGTCGGAGGTGGGCTCGGCACACCCGCCGGGCTTCGGTCTCCGGTTCGGCGCCCTGGAGGAGGGCACCAAGCTGGCCATCGATCAGATCCTGGAGGCGAGGAGGCGCCTCGGGAGGAAGGAGTGGGGGGAGCGGGGGGTGCGCTATCCCACCGACATCCGCTGTGGCGACGACGCGGTGGTCCTGGATATCTCACCCGGCGGAATGTTCGTGCACACCGAGGAGCAGCGGCGCCTTGGCGAGCTGGTGACCTACCCCCTCAGGCACGGCCGTCACGAGTTCAAGATCACCGGCAAGGTCGTGTGGCTCTCCCGCGGGAGCGGGGCCTACCCGCCAGGCTTCGGGGTGCGCTTCGTGAAGCTGGACCCGGACACCCGCGCCATGCTCTCGCTCCTGATCCACGACCTCTGGCGCGCCCACTCGGAGCCCATCCCGCGGCAGTCCTAGCGTAGGCGTGTCGTAGCCCAGGTCGAAGACGAGATGGGGGAAGGGGCCGAAGAGGGGGCGCTATCGCCTGTGGGCAGGGGAGTCTTCCCATGGGGTCAGGTGCTGGGCCGGGGCCAGGTAGAACAGGCCGTCGTCCCGGGCCATTGGCCTGTCGTCCGGCGGGTTCACCATGTCGGAGCCGCCCCCGCCAGGCCTGATTCCTATGGCCTGGGCGCCCGTCTCCTTGCGAAGCCGCTGGGCCACCAGGCCGAAGCTGGCCCCGGGCTCCACCCAGGAGTCAGGGATGGCCCCCAGGAAGAGGCTCTGCCCGCCGGTGGAGGTGAGCTGGCTGATCATGGGCCCGGCGCCCGGCACTGCCGTGGAGTGCGCGAGGAGCGAGAAGCCCAGCCTATAGGTCTCGATGACCTCGTCCGCGCCGGCCGTGTGAGCGTGCTGCACGTTCTCCGGCTCGAGGATCTCTGCAACCACGTGGAGCGGCGACACCCTGGACTCCCTCTGGTCCAGCTTCTTCAGGTAGGAGCGAAGCGTGAAGGCGGTGAGGATCGTGACGGCGTCCGCCTGCTGCGGAGGCATATCCCTCGAGGCCACGATGAGGGCTGCCCGCGCCTGGTGAACGGCCGTCTTGTCCAGCTCCTCCTCCCTGGTGGGGTTCCCCTGGACCCACACGATCTCCGGCGGAGCGCTCTTGGGCCTCTCCGCCGGGGAGAAGACGAGCACATCCGTCTGCTTGAAGCCTGCCTCCGCCCGGATGGCGCCGAGGAGCTCGACGTCCTTGCCGTCGTGGCCAAAGACCACCACGTGGTTCACGTAGTTGCTCATCTGGAACTGCTCCTCCCGGATGGCGAGCACCGCCGAAAGCAGGGTCTGGCCGATGATCCCCGCGAAGATGGCCAGCGTGAAGAGGCCGCAGATCATCAGGACCGAGCCGATGATCCTGCCGGCTCCGGTTACCGGGGCGATGTCACCGAAGCCCACGGTGGTGAGGGTTACCAAGGCCCACCAGAGGGCGTCGGCCAGGCCGTGGACGTTCGCGTTCGCTCCCCGCTCGGCGAGGTAGAAGCTCGAGCCGCCCACCAGGGCGGCCAGCCCGAGCAGCGACAGGGCGAAGACGAAGAGCAGGCCGTTCTGGCGGATGGCGTGAAACAGGCTCTCGAGTGGATGGACGTGCCGGAAGACCGTGAGGGGGCGCAGGAGGCGCAAGAGGCGGATCACCCGCAGGCCGCGGAGGGCGGGCACGAGGCTGACCACCGTGGCGAGGTCCACCAGCGACATGGGGCGCAACAGGAAACGGAGCCTGCCCACGAGGTGGTAGTGGACCTTGGCCAAGAGCCCCAGCTCGAAGAGCTGCATGGCGGCGGGCCTGAAGCTGAGCACCCGGAGGGCCAGCTCCACGGCGAAGATCCAGAGCACGGCCTGGTCCGCGGTCACGAGCCACGAGGGAGGGTCCTCTGTCGAGCCGAGCTCCCACCCGAGTAGGCCCACCGACAGGAAGATGAGGGCCCAGATCAGTCCCTGGACCCAGCGATACAGCCGGGTCTCGGGCCGGTGGAAGGCCCGGTGGAGCGCCTCGAAGAGCTGGGACATCGCTGGGGAGTTTCCCCAAGGAAGCCCTTGCTGTCAAAGGGTGGAAGGACACGCTGGGCGAACCTCTTGACAGTGAGGGGGGATTCACCGAGAAGTTTCCTGTGACCGACCAGACGCCGATCTTCAGCATGACAGGGTTCGGCAGCCAGTCCTTCGAAGTGGCTGGCGTCGCCTATTTCCTGGAGCTCCGCTCCGTGAACGGCCGCCACCAGGAGGTGCGGGTGCGCCTGCCCTGGCCCGCTCCCCTCCTGGAGGCGAGGCTGGGCGGCGAGGCCCGCGCAGCCTTTCACCGTGGCCGACTGGACCTGCTGCTGCGATCCGGAGCCGGTGAGCGGGGGAGCGATGACGACGGGGGGGGCGCCTCGGCCCAGGGGCAGGGACGGACCTCGGGGCTCAGGCTGAGAGAAGCGCACCGCGAGCTAGAGCAGGTGGTCGCCGAGCTGGGCCTCGGGGGCAGCCCCGAGGTGCGGGATCTGATCGCCTACGCGGAGCTGCTGGATCGAGAGGATCCGACCAGGAGAGGGCCGCCGCAGGGCTTGCTCGAAGCCGCGAGCGCCGCCCTCGCCCTCGCCCTCGAAGGGTGGAGCCGCATGCGCGCCACCGAGGGCGCGGCCCTCGGGCGCAAGATCCATGGGCTGCTGGGGGCGGTGGAGGCGGCAGTCGGGGCTCTGGAGGGCCTGGCAGCGGAGCAGG
>JAVEWA010000147.1:0-12422 GCA_034004785.1 Polyangia bacterium | reverse complement strand
GGAGCTACTCTTCGGTGGAGACGCCGCCCTCGTGGCGGGGCTCGCGGCCGTAGAGCCAGCAGAGCTCCCTAAGCCTCGGCGCGATGCCGCCGTGGAAGGCCTCCTCGCGCACGCGCCAGCCCCAGTTCCCCTCTGCCACGCTGGGCCGGTTCATGCGGGCGTCAGCTCCAAGGGTGAGCACGTCCTGAAGCGGCACTACCGCCGTATCGGCCACCGAGGCGAACGCCAGCCTGATGAGATCCCACACCAGATCGTGGCCGTCCCTGGCGAGGTAGCGGCGCACGTGGTCCCGCAGGTGCTCCGGGGCCGACAGCCACCAACCGAGGGTGGTGTCGTTGTCGTGAGTGCCCGTATAGACCAGGGAGTGACGCTCGAAGTTGTGGGGCAAGAACGGGTGATCGCCTCCCGAGCCGAAGGCGAACTGGAGCACGCGCATGCCGGGGAGCCCGAGGCTCGAGCGCAGCTCCACCACCTCGTCGTCGATGACCCCGAGGTCCTCGGCCACCAGCGGAAGCTCACCGAGCGCGGCCCGAAGCGCGTCGAAGAGCGCGCGCCCGGGCCCCCGCGCCCATTCTCCGCCGCGGGCGTCCGGCGCGTCGGCGGGCACGGACCAGAAGGCGGAGAAGCCCCGGAAGTGATCGAGCCGCACGAGGTCCACCTGCGCCAAGGCCCTCCCCATGCGCTCCACCCACCAGCGATAGCCGTCGCTGGCCATCCGCTCCCAGTCGTAGAGGGGGTTTCCCCAGAGCTGCCCGGTCTCGCTGAAGTAGTCGGGGGGGACTCCCGCCTGGGCGAGCGGCATGCCTGCGCCGTCGAGCTGAAAGAGCTCCCTGCTGGCCCAGACGTCCACGCTGTCCCGGTCCACGTAGATCGGCACGTCGCCGAGGATCCGTACGCCCCGCGCCCGGCAGTGGGTACGCAGGGCCTGCCACTGCCGCTCGAAGAGGAACTGGAGCGCCAGCTCCCGCTCCACCTCCTCCGAGAGAGCTCGCCGCACCTCAGAGATGGTGTCGGGCCTCCTGTCCCTGAGCGCCGGGGGCCACTCCCACCAGGGCCTCAGAGAATGGAGGCGCCGGATCACCATGAAGGTGGCCGCCTCCAGGGCCCAGGCCTCCCGCCGCCCGAAGGCCTCGAAACCCTCCCTGAGGGCCACCCGGATGCCCGGCCCACCCGACACCAGCCGATCCGCGGCCCGCTCGAGCAGGGGCCCCTTGTGCTCTTCCATGGCCGCGAAGTCCACGCGGTCCATGGGGAAGGGCGGCGCCTCCAGCTCCCCGGGGGCGAGCAGGCCGTCCTCGACTAGCTCCTCTAGGTCGATGAGCCAGGGATTGCCTGAGAGGGCCGAGGCCGACGAGTAGGGGGAGTTCCCCCCTCCGGGCGGGACCAGGGGCAGGATCTGCCACAGGGTCATGCCGGCCTCTCTGAGCCAGTCCACGAAGCGCCTGGCCGAGGCCCCCAGGGCACCGATGCCATGGGGCCCAGGCAGGGAGGTCGGGTGCAGCAGGATCCCGGCGCCGCGAGGCAAGCGAGTGTCGAGCATGGGCCGGAGGTTTGCCCGGACAGGTCGTCATTGCAAGGGGTTTCTCCCTCCACTAGGGACCCCTGCGAGGCCGGATGACACACTTTCCCTGACCGTCGGTCCGATATTCCGTGAAGGGTGCTACTTGGTCGTGCGGTCGGCAGCCCAGGCGCGTGGCGTGAATCGTTCGGGATGAGCGGCGATCTGGGTGCGCGACGATCTGGGTGAGCGCCGGCAGTCGGATTTCGACGGAGCCCGGCCTGGAATCCGTCCGGAATCCGTCCGGAATCCGTCCGGAATCCGTCCGGAATCCGTCCGGAATCCGCCTGGAATCCGCCTGGAATCCGGCTTCCCCAGTCTGGCCGCCACTCTATATGGCCTGCTTCAGAGCCTCCCCTCCTTCACGACTGATGGCTTGACCCGCCCAAGAGCATTGGGAGCCTCCCTGTGATTTCCTACGGGTATCCCTTGCGAGCGGGCGCGGCCATCTACTATCGCCGCCGACCCGAGCGCACTGCGCTGTACGAGGCTGTCCGCTCGAACCTCGAGACCTTCCTCGCCACCGCCCACGACAGTGGCGGCCATGGCTACCCCCGCTTCGTGGAGCACGAGTTTCGCCGCTTCCTCGACTGCGGGATCCCCGCACAAGGCTTCGCCCGCCTGAGATGCCCGGACTGCGGTCACGAGCGCATCGTGGCCTTCTCCTGCAAAGGCCGCTGCCTCTGCCCTTCCTGCATGGGCCGCCGCATGGCCGCGAGCGCCGCCGAGCTCGTGGACGAACGCCTCCCTGCCGTGCCCTACCGGCAGTGGTTCATCACCTTTCCCTTCTCCCTCCGCTTCGCCCTCGCCAGCAACCGCCGCTTCCTCTCCGCCGTCCTGTCAGCGTTCCTCGGGACCCTGTTCGCCTGGATGCGCCGCCGAGCCCGCGAGATTGGCCTCGTCGCTCTCCGTGAGGACCTCTTCCTCCCTGAGACCGCCGATGAACCTTCCACACCATCCGAAACCTCCACTCCCTGCGCGCCGTCCGAGAACACCTCCGGGACCACGCGCATAGACATCGCACGACTGGATCTCCGCCAGGCCCAGCCCGGTTCCGTGACTTTTCTGCAACGGTTTGGCGGCGCGATGAACTTGAATCCGCATGCTCACGCAGCCCTCACTGACGGACTCTTCGTGCCCACTGACACGCAGGCTGCCTTCCCTGCCCTCAAGTCCCTTGCCGACGAGCTGCCCCCGCCGCTGTGCGCCCGCCGTGCGGGCTTCTCCCTGCACGCCGCACGCACCGTGGACAAGGACGACCGCGACGGCCTCGAGCGCCTATGCAAGTATGGGCTCCGTCCCCCCTTCGCCGCCGACCGACTCTCCATCCTGCCGGATGGACGCGTCCGCTACGAGCTCCGGAAGCCCTGGCCCTCTCGCGACGGCAGGCTCACTACAGAGCTCCTGCTCGACCCCGTAGACTTCCTGCGAAGACTCGCCGCCCTCGTGCCGCCGCCCTACTTCAACTTGACGCGCTACCACGGCGTCCTAGCCTCTAGGAACAAGCTCCACTCGAGGCTGCCCCTGCCGCCGCCCTCGCCCTCGCCCTCGCCCTCGCCCTCGCCCTCGCCGACAACGCAGGTGGCAACGCCGGAGGCGACCCCGCCGGGGACGAACGATCCCAGCGGCCACGCAGACCCGAGCGGCCACAATGGTCACGCAGAACACACCAGCTCGAGTCCGGCCGAACAGCGCATCCTGCCACTCGAGGTCGCATGCACGAGCGCGAACCACCCCCATGACGCGCAGAGCGCCGAGAACCCAGGACAAGCACCCTCGCGCTCCTCGCGCTCCGTGCACAGCCCCTCCAAGCACAGCCGCTCGAGGACGGGGTGGGCGGCCTTGCTCATGAGAGCGCTCCACATCGACGCTCTCAAATGCCCCGCCCCCGGCTGCGGTGGACGCATGGTCGTACTCGCGTTCTTGACGGATCCACGGGTCGTCGCCAAGGTGCTCGACCACATCGGGCTCCCGTCGAGCCCGCCGCCTCTCGCTCCTCCCCGGCTGGCATCGGACCCCATGTTCGACTTCGATGCCGGCGCGTCCGAGGACGATGGGGACCAAGACACCGCCTTACATCGGACGAGGGCTCGCTCTCACCTTCGGGAAACCGCTGGATACGCCGCGCGCCCTCCACCGAGATCGCCCACCCAGAGCGCGTACGTGTCAGGCAAAGCTCAGGCCCGCAGCCCCAGCCCCAGCCACAGCCCCTGGTCAGACGACAGCGCGGACGACAGCGCACATCATTGAGCCTCCCAAAGGCCCTCACGCGGCACGCTACGGCGAAGCGGCACGCTACGGCGGGGCGACCCCCGTGCCCCCCGCGCCAATAACAGGCAAGCCAGGCAAGCCTCGCGGTGAAGCCTGAAGGGCGAAGCCTTGACCCCAGTCACCCGATCACCGATGATCTCTGCATGCATACTGACAGGGACCACGGACGGAGTCTCACAGGCATCGTCTGTGGACCCAGCACCTGTGGACCCTGCGGACGTAACTTTCCGAACGAAGCGGATGAAATGCCTATGACCAAGCGCTCCCCGGACAAGGACGGCTACTCCGCGGTGCAGCTCGGCTTCGACGACCGCCGTCCGAGCCGCGTTAACCGCCCCGACATGGGCCAGTTCTCCAAGGTGAGCTCCGAGCCCAAGGCCTTCGTGCGCGAGATCCGCCTGCCCGAAGAGGCCGTCGGCAAGTTCGAGGTGGGGCAGGCGGTGAAGGTGGAGGAGGTCTTCGAGGCGGGCGACATGGTGGATGTCATCGGCATCACCCACGGCAAGGGTTATCAGGGCGTGATGAAGCGCTACCACATGCGCGGCTTCCGCCAGACCCACGGCGTGCACGAGTTCTTCCGCCACGGCGGATCCATCGGCTGCCGCCTCACCCCGGGCCGCGTGGTCAAGGGGCGTCACATGGCCGGCCAGATGGGTAACGTCCGGGTCACCGTGCCGAACCTGAAGGTGGAGCAGGTGCGGGCCGAGGAGGGGCTGCTCCTCATCCGCGGGTCCGTTCCGGGCGGCAAGAACAACTACGTGGTCATCAAGTACGCGCAGAAGAAGCCCCTGCCCGAGCGCGTGAAGGCCTGATTCCGGCCCCGGCCGGCCGGGCCCCTCTCCCGTGCGTTCCTCCTACTAGCCCGAGACCTCAGACGGGAGGCAGAGCACCGCCGGTTCGCGGATCGGCCCTGCGCCTCCTGCCAGAGCCACGTCATGTCCAACCTCCGCGACCGCAAACGCCGACACGACCGATTCTACCACCGCGCCAAGAAGGAGAATTTCGCCTCCCGCGCCGTGTACAAGCTCGAGGCCCTCGACCGCCAGCACCGCCTGCTGCGCCAGGGGCTTCGCGTCCTGGACCTCGGCTGCTGGCCCGGCGGGTGGCTCCAGTACGCGGCCGAGCGGGTCGGCCCGGGGGGGCGCGTGGTGGGCGTCGATCTCACCGCCGTCACCCTCGCCCTCCCCAAGCAGGTCACCGTGCTCCAGGGCGACATCTACGAGCTCGCCCCCGAGGCCCTGCTCGCGGAGGCCGGCGACCTCGAAGCCTTCGACGTGGTCCTCTCCGACATGGCCCCCCACACCACGGGGATCCGCTTCTCCGACGTGGCCCGCTCCGTCGCCCTGGTGGAGCGCGCCCTCGCCATCGCCCGCGAGACCCTCGTCCCAGGCGGCAGCTTCCTCGCCAAGGTCTTCGTGGGCAGCGGCTTCGACGACCTGCTCAACCAGGTGAAGGCCGACTTCCGCAGGGTCCGCATGGCCAAGCCAGAGAGCTCCCGCAAGGAGAGCCCGGAGCAGTACATCGTGGCCACCGAGCGCCGGAGCCCCGCCCCGACTGAAGAGTAGATCTACGAAGGCGCGCCTCCCCAGCGAAACGCCAAGCCTACGGCCAAGCCACCAGGGTCGGCAGATAGTGTGGATCGGCATCCGGCGGATCGCCGGTACCGAGCTGGCCGTCATAGTGACTACCCCAGCACCGGAGCTGATCGTCCCTGTCCACGGCACAGACATGGCTCGCCGTCCCCCCCCGTGAGAGAAACCGGGTCTCGGGCAGCAGGCCGAGCACCTCGACGGCCTCGGCGCTGAAGTCCGGGGTCGCGGGATCGCCGAGCTGGCCGGCGAAGTTCGCCCCCCAGCAGAAGACCGCATCGCTCTCGTCCCGCACACAGGTATGACCGATTCCGGGGGCGAGCTGGACAATCGGAGCGCTGGTGTTGCCCTCCGGGCCAAAGGCCGTGACACGGCGTGGAAGCGGGGAGTCCTCGTACTGGCTCGCCCCGACTACTCCGAGCTGCAGAGCGTTGTTGGCTCCCCAGCAGAAGGCACGCCTGATGTTGTACTCCGCGTGGACGATGGCGCAGGTGTGTGCCCATCCCGCGGCGATCTCGACTCCCGGCATACCCAGGGCCTCGACGGGGAAGTCCACCTGGCGGGGCTGGGGACCTCCCTCGAAGGAGCCGTTGCCGAGCTGCCCGTGGTCGTTCATGCCCCAGCAGAAAACGGTTCCACCGCTGAGCAGCGCGCAGGAGTGGTAGGCGCCTGCTGTCACCGCCACCGCACGCTGCGGCAGGTCCACCTGGTTCGCATAGGTCTCGAATGGGCTCGATCCCAGGCGGCCGACCTGACCGAGGTGGTTCGCTCCCCAGCAGAACACCTCGCCATCCTGGCCGAGGGCACAGGTATGATCGTGACCAGCGGCAATGGAGCGAGCCATGAGCGGCTCGTCCGCGTCGCGCAGCACCGGCAGGTCGCCCGCCATCCGGGCGATGATCGTCCCATCCCCGAGCTGTCCAAAGGAGTTCCGGCCCCAGCAGCGGACCGTGCCGTCCGAGCGCAGCGCGCACGCATGATAGCCGCCCACGGCCACGGCCTCGTTCCCTTCCCAGAGCCGGGTCACCCTGGGTGACTGGGACGACTGGTGATCCCCGGTGCCGAGCTGGCCGTACGAGTTGTCGCCCCAACAGTAGAGCCTGCCAAAGACCGACACGGCACAGGTGGAATAGGTGCCCACGGCCACGCTCCGAACCTTGTGCCGGTCGAACCCTCCGGCGTTGCACATCCGGTAGTCGAACTGCTCAGAGAGCTCTACCTCGCTTGGCTGGGTGTGATCGTGCGAGTCCACGATCAGGCAGTCCCAGGCCGGGTACTCCACCGTGACCTGCCCGACGGGGATCTCCTTGACGGTCGGACGCCGGATGGCCAGCTTTCCCCGGTCGAGCTCCTCCATGAACATGTGCCCGGTGAGGCGGTACTTGTCGTCGAGCTCCCAGACCCGGGCGAGGGGGATCTCCCTCCGCTGGCCGTTCTCCCGGATTCTCCTGGGAATGTAGAGCCCCTTTCGGTCGATCTCCAGCCAGTGTGCGTCATCGTTCGATGCGGCCGCTCCGGAAGTGGGATCCGCCAGGGTCTCGATCTTCTGGATGCCGTCCCGGCAGTAGCTCCTCGATCGTATCGGGACGGGCCCCACGCTCGGATCGGCGCCCATCTTCGGATCCAGGGTCAACCGTTCGTGGCTCGTCATGGTCACGTAGCGGAAGGGACGATGGTTGTCGTCCTTGCCCCCAGAGAGGTACCCGAACTCGGGCCGGTGCCAGTCCTCGATCTCGGCCCGCAAGGCATCGAGGGTGGGGTACATGTTCCCAGGCACGACCTCCACGATGCCTCGCTGGTAGTTGTAGAACCACCAGTAGGCCTGGTAGGCGGCATCCGCCTTTCTGAGCCGAGCCATGATCACGTAGTAGCCGTCGGTCTCGGCCCCCACGCCGAGCCCGAGCGCGTCCTTTTCGAAGTAGAACAGCTTGAACGGAGTCTCCTCGATCTGGAAGGACTGGTTCGGCAGGTTCTCCCACCACAGTGGGTAGTCCTGGGCCCAACCTTCTGCCCAGTCCGAATGGACGGTGGGATCGAAGTTGTACCCGTAGGCGAAGCTCTTGTAGGTCCAGACGTTGCAGTCGCTCATGTAGGGCTCGTCCCGCCGCCCCCGCATCACGAGCACGTCCTTCTCGCTCCCGTCCCTGAGGTCCTTCCACTGCGTGGGCTTGTCAGCCTCGGTGGGAATCTGCCCGAAGTCCCCGCGAGCAAACAGCATGGTCGCCCGGCTCCAGAAGTCGTACTGCATTTCCGCACCCTCATAGGGAAGCCCCTGGGGATTGTAGTAGATGTCGTACATACCGCCGGCGGCCAGCACCAGGTCGCCCGTGCCGAAGTAGAGCTCCGGGCTCCCGCGCCACTTGCCGGGAAGCTGAGTCCTCGTAGGATCGTTCGGATCGAAGTACTGGGCTGCCTTCCCCGTTTGCGGATACTGCCCGAGGGAAGCACGTGCCTGCAGGATCGCGAAGTAGCTCCGTGGATCGAAGAAGTGCCCATGAATGGCCCTGGGCAGCTCATAGCCGAGCCGGCCCGCCTTTCTCGCCGAGAGCCGCCCGACCGCCGCCCAGAACTCCCGAGTTCGGGTCTTGAGCTTCGTGTAATCCATGAGATCGCAGGACGGGTTACTGCCAGACGACTCTGTGCAGTCGTCGTACTCGTGAGCCCCGGAGAGAAGGCCGAAGAGAAACGCCATGCGGTTGTTGCTGTAGAAGTCCCAGACCTTATCGCGGTACTCATCGCGCCGCCTCATGGGCGCCGACCGCTTGCCGCGCATGGACTGGAAGGCATAGGACGCTGCCGTGTAATGCATGGCGTTCCGGGCCGCCTGGCGTACCCGGCTCGCATAGGCGACGATCTCCTTGTCAATGCTCACATCGTTCGGCAACGGCCTATCGGCGAAGATGTCACCGTAGATCGCCAGGCTGAGGATCGCGAAGACCGACAACTCCTGGTAGGGACGGGCGTTCGTCTCGAAGTAGCCGTTGTGCACCACCCGACCGAGGGCCTGCAGGATCGGGGAGAAAAACTTCTCCTTGTTGCCGGGCTGCTTGAGCCATTCGTGCCCCTCCTGGGCCCAGGCCTGTATCTCGGGGCTCATCCCCTCGGTCGAGTCGAGGCCCATCCTGAGGATCCACATGCTCACCAGGTAGTTGTAGGCGTAGATGCTGAGCACGTGGTTCTCGGTTTCGGGACGAATGATGACCCATTCAAGGAACGGTATCACCATTTCGCTGGAGAAGTAATTCCCGTGCAGTTCGAAGGCAAAATATGCGTTCATCCCGTCAAACTCGACCTTTGGCGGGGGGTCCGGATACGGGGTGCCCGAGTACTCGCAGCCCCAGTTCGAGCTCCCTCCGTTCTGGCAGAGGATCCCGTAGGCGGCATCGGAGAGCCTCTGCTTGCTGTCGAGAATACCCTCCTCGTGCGTGAGCAGGTAGAGCATGTTCGCAAGCATCACCATGGTCATGTCGTAGTCGCCGTCGGTACCAATGGAGCCCCCTGTCCCACTTTCTTCGGGTTGAGAGACCCTGATGGTCTTGAGGTAGTCTACAAGCTTGTCTCGATAGTTCGGTGGCGGTGGGTCGTTGGGATCGGGTGGAGGGGGTGGGTCGAGGTCGGGGCACCAGAGGTCTACCTGTGTCACTACATCTGCAGGGAAGTCGCCCGAGTTGAGCAGCAGGTAGGCCACCGAGGCCAGCCGTGCGAGCTGGAGCTGATCGCTCGTGTTGTGCTCCTCGGAGAGGAACTCGTGCCAGGGATCTATCCGACAACGCACAAATTCATCAGTAAAGTTACGGGCGAAACCTGCGATCACCTCGCGATCCCGCCGGTCCACTGCCGTCGTATCCGTTGCTTCGTCCAGGCTCTCCGAGCCCCGCTCGGCATACACCGGAGTAGAGCCGAGAAGAAGCAGACATACCGATCCCTGCAGCAGTCGCCGCATCGCTCGACCTCCCTTCGCTTGGTCTGTTCAACCCGGCTTCACGTGGCAGACCACCGACGAAGCCAGGGGCTATTCATGGTTCTGTGCATTCCGTACACATCGAAAGCCACGCCACTCTGAAAATCCTTCCACGCCACCCCTACCCACGACGTCAACATTCTGGGCTAGTGCGGGAGCGCCGCTACCCCGAGCCGAGTGCCGGCACCCTTCGAACTCCCCGTCCACCGGATCCACGCAGCCCTGCTCTGCGCAGCGCTCGTAGAAAGTGGAGTCATAGCAATCCAGGGTGAACTCCGAGACGTTCCCTGCCATGTCCTTCAGGCCATAGGGCGAGTCGCCCTTGTTGCTCGTCAGGTAGCCCACCCTCCAGGTGGGGGGGCTCTCCTCGTGGAAGCAGCCGAAGCCCCAGCCAGCGCCGGTATCAGGATTGTAGTCACCGTTCTCGTCGTAGTTGGCCCGCTCGCAGGAGACGGGGGCATCGCCCCAGGGCAGGATCCGGCCGTCCATGGAGTCGCCCCGGGCAGCCTTCTCCCACTGCGCCTCGCTGGGCAGGTCCCCGCCCTCCCAGTCCTGGCAAAAGGTGCGGGCCTGCTCCCAGGTCAGGCAGGTCACCGGGTGGTCCTCACGGTCTCCGGCAGCGAGGGAGTAGTTGCAACTCGATGACACGTCCGTGACGTTGGCCGGCACCTCGCAGACCCCGGCCTCCACGCAGGCGCGGTAGCTCCCCACGCTGAGCTCGGTGCGCTGGATGCAGTAGTCAGACATCTGGACGACGATCTTGGGCGTCGACGCAAAGGGGATGTTGTAGGGCTCCCACCGCGGGTCGTCGGCATCCACCCCCATCTCGAAGGGCCCTGCCGGGACGATCACGTAGCCCTCCTCGCAGAGCCCGGAATCGACATTGTTGTTGTTGTTGTCGTTGCCCACGCCGTTCCGGTGGCACCCGGTCCCGCTGGCGAGCGCGAAGCTCATGATGGCAACCAGACACAGACAAAGACCCAGTGCAGGCTGTGCTGGGCTCGGCGCCAGCCGTACGAGACCCAGCGCCCATCCAACGGGGCTCGGCACCGGGTGTGGAACAGTCGGGGAACCGGCCATCTGGGCTCCGCCGCACTCGGCCATGCTCGGGCGCGCATCTGGCGCTCTCGCAGACCCTCCCTTTTCCAGGCTGCGCATCCGGTCTCTCTCTTCCCGTCCGTACTTTTTTATCCGACGCCACTTTGCCATTTTTTTTTTCCCAATGTCAATTGGAACTTTCAAAAGTGACTGTTTGCAGCTCTCTCCGGTCACGTACTTATCATTCCTATTATAGCGCCGAGCCAGGGTGGATGTGCGGACCCGAGATGCTCTCGCTCCCGGACCCCATTCCCCTCCATTGAGAAGGCGCGCGGCGTGATCACGGTCGTGGCCAGTGATTCCCTCGAACATCGAAACGTTGGAGCACTTGAGCACTGGAGTGTTGGAGCGCCAGAGCAACGCCACCTGACGCGACGGATCACGCGCCGCTCATAGTCCAGACGCTTGGCTCGAGGACCTGCCCAGGCCACGCTGATCCGAAGGGACTTCCCCCGACGATCGATCTCCACGGGCTACCAGGGCGTCATCAAGCGCCACCACATGTCCGGCTTCCGCCAGACCCACGGCGTGCACGAGTTCTTCCGCCACGGCGGATCCATCGGCTGCCGCCTCACCCCGGGCCGCGTGGTCAAGGGGCGCCGGATGGCCGGCCAGATGGGCAACGTCCGGGTCACCGTGCCGAACCTGAAGGTGGAGCAGGTGCGGGCCGAGGAGGGGCTGCTCCTCATCCGCGGGTCCATTCCGGGCGGCAAGAACAACTACGTGGTCATCAAGTACGCGCAGAAGAAGCCCCTGCCCGAGCGCGTCAAGGCCTGATCCCGGCCCCGGCCGGCCGGGCCCCTCTCCCGTGCGTTCCTCCTACTAGCCCGAGACCTCAGACGGGAGGCAGAGCACCGCCGGTTCGCGGATCGGCCGCCTGCCAGAGCCACGTCATGTCCAACCTCCGCGACCGCAAACGCAGACACGACCGATTCTACCACCGCGCCAAGAAAGAGAACTTCGCCTCCCGCGCCGTGTACAAGCTCGAGGCCCTCGACAAGCAGCACCGCCTGCTGCGCCAGGGGCTTCGCGTCCTGGACCTCGGCTGCTGGCCCGGCGGGTGGCTCCAGTACGCGGCCGAGCGGGTCGGCCCGGGGGGGCGCGTGGTGGGCGTCGATCTCACCGATATGACCCTCGCCCTCCCCAAGCAGGTCACCGTGCTACAGGGCGACATCTACGAGCTCGCCCCCGAGGCCCTGCTCGCGGAGGCCGGCGACCTCGAGGCCTTCGACGTGGTCCTCTCCGACATGGCCCCCCACACCACGGGGATCCGCTTCTCCGACGTGGCCCGCTCCGTCGCCCTCGTGGAGCGCGCCCTCACCATCGCTCGCGAGACCCTCGCCCCGGGCGGCAGCTTCCTCGCCAAGGTCTTCGTGGGCAGCGGCTTGGACGGGCGCGTCCGCTACGCGCTCCGGAAGCCCTGGCCCGCTCGCGACGGCAGGCTCACCACAGAGCTCCTGCTCGACCCCGTCGACTTCCTGCGCCGACTCGCCGCCCTCGTGCCGCCGCCCTACTTCAACTTGACCAGGTACCACGGCGTCCTAGCCTCGTTGAATCGGGTGGCCAGGGACCGTTGCCGGTCCCCAGCCCCCACACCACCGGACGTGCCGGTCGGCATCCGGCGGTTCACGAAGCGCGCGCGAGTCGCTGGTGCTCTGCAAGGAGGCTCACGAGACCCATGCGGGCGAGCGTGGCGTTGGGAAGGGCGAGGTGCATGTGGGGGGCTGCGGCATTGCGCCACGGCCCGCGGTGGTTGCATGCGCCCTTGGCTTGGTCGAACGGGAGTCCAAGCGCAAGCAGCTTCCGGAGTCGAGTGCGGGGAGTCTTCCATTGCCGCCATTGGATGGCGCGTATGTGACGACGTATCCAGCCATCGAGCTTGTGGAAGCTGTCTTGAACCCCACTGAGCCGGAAGTACGCAACCCAGCCGCGGGTGATGCGGTTG
>JAVEWA010000804.1:0-2731 GCA_034004785.1 Polyangia bacterium | reverse complement strand
GCCATCCTGCTCGGGGAGCACTTCGTGGTGCACGGCTCCCCGGCCTTGGCGCTCCCCCTGACGGGGCTGCGCCTGCGAGCCGGGCTCAGGCCGGCCTGCCCGGGCGAGCCCAGGGCGGCGGGGCACCTCGGCGCTTGCCTGGAGATAGTCCTCGGGGCCCTGGGCCAGGACCTTGCTGCGTTGGCGGTCGAGGTGGACTCCACCATCCCCCTCGGCTCCGGCATGGGCTCCAGCGCCGCCCTGTCGGTAGCCCTTTCCCGGGCCGGTGCGGAGGCCTTCGGCCTGCCGCCCGATCCAGGGCGGGACCGGGAGCTCTCCATGAGGTGCGAGCGCCTGGCGCACGGCAGACCGAGCGGCATCGACACGGAGGTCTGCCTCACTGGGCGGGCAGTCTGGGCCGAGGGAGGCCGCTTCACCCCGCTCACCACATACGCGGGGCATGGCATTGGCTTGGTGGTGCTCCTCGTGGGGCAGGGCGGAGCCACGGGCGAGATGGTGTCCAGGGTCGGGGAGTTCCGTGCCGCCAACCCGGCCCGTTTCCAGGCCCTTTCTGAGGCGACTCGGGAGCGCTGCCTGGAGGCTCGGGCCCTCCTGGAGGGAGGCGCCATGTCTGGCACGGGCCCTGGCACGGGCCTTGGCACGGGCCCTGGCACGGGCGTCGATGCCAGTGAGCGCCTCGAGCGCCTCGGGCGCCTCGAGCGCCTTGGCGCGATCCTCGGCGAGCAGCACCGGGCCCTCGCGGAGATCGGGGTCTCCACTCCCGGCCTGGACTCGGCTGTGGCTGCCGCCTGCGAGGAGGGCGCCGCTGGCGCCAAGCTCTCCGGAGCGGGGGGCGGCGGAGCGGTCCTGGCCATCGCGTCCCTCGAGGAGCTGCCAGGCCTGGCGGAGCGCCTGGCCGCAAGGGGGCTCGGGGTGGTCACTTCCGGCCCTCTTATGTAGTATCCGCCCCGACCAGGCGGCGCGCGGCCCGCTCACATGAGCCGCAAAGAGGCGCGAGATGGACCAGGCGAGAGCTACCGACCGTCCCACCGACCGTCCCACCGACCGTCCCACCGACCGTCCCACCGGCCGTCCCACCGATCTCCGCGGGTTTCTGGCCCTCGCGAGCGAGGCGGGTCTTTTGGACGAGCACTCCGAGCCGGTCCGGCCCCGCTTCGGGCTGGCCCGGAGGCTCTGGGAGCGCCCCGACCGGGTGCGGGTCTTCCAGCGAGTGGAGGGCTGCGCCGTGGGCGCGGTGGGGGGCATCGCCTCCAGCCGGGAGCTGCTGGCCCTTGCTCTGGGCATCACTCCCGGTGCGCTGGTGCCTCACCTGGCAAAGGCCCTGGCGAGCAGCGCTCAGGCCGTGGAGGATGGCGCCGAGCCCCTCTTCACGGAGGTGACCATCGAGAGCCCGGAGCTCGAACGCGAGCTTCCTGCCGCGGTGTTCGTGCCCCAGGGAGACAGGGCCTACCTGTCGGCGGGGATCGTCGCGGCCCGCTCTGCCTCGCACGGCATGAACTACTCCTTCCATCGCATGATGTTCCTCGGAGGCAGCCGGCTCGCGGTGCGCGTGGTGCCCCGCCACCTGAAGATGATCCTCGACGAGGGAGGCGGGCAGGCCCGGGTGGCGGTGCTCCTCGGCGTGCACCCGGCCCTCTCGCTCGCCGCCTCCTGCTCCGGGGCGCCGGACCTGGACGAGCTCTCCCTTGCTGGTCGTCTCCTGGGATGTCCAATCCCCGCCTCGAGCGTGGATGGGCTGCGCCTGCCGGCGAGCGCCGAGATCGTGCTCTTCGGCCGCTTCACCGGGGAGCTCTGCGAGGAGGGGCCCTTCGTGGACATCACCGGCACCCTGGACGGGGTGAGGCAACAGCCCGTCCTGGAGATAGACCGGCTCTGCCGGCGCAAGGACGCCCTCTGCCCGGTGATCCTGCCGGGCGGCGCCGAGCACCGGCTCCTAATGGGGCTCCCGCAGGAGCCGAGGATCTGGAACGTGGTAAAGGCCGCGGTGCCAGGGCTGCGAGGCCTAGTCCTCACCCCTGGAGGCGCCGCCTGGCTCCACGCGGTGGTGTCCCTGTCTTCTCCGGCGCCCGGTCAAGCCAAGAACGCGGGCCTGGCCGCCCTCGCCGGGCACCCCTCCCTGAAGCGGGTCGTGGTGGTGGACGACGACATCGATCCCGCGGATCCCGAGCAGGTCGAGTGGGCCATCGCCACCCGCTGCCAGCCCGACCGGGACCTGGTCATCGTCCCCGGGGCCCGCGGGTCCTCCCTGGATCCCTCGAGGGAGCCCAGGTGGGAGACCACGGCCAAGTGGATCATCGACGCGACCAGGCCCCTGGGCGCGGACCCGGCGGAGTTCGCGCGGGTGGAGCCTCCGCCCGCTTCTCCGCTCGCGTCCCCTCTCGAGGAGTAGGCCAGGGAGATGGAGCTCACACGCGAGCAGGAGCGCATGCTCCGGGGCGAAGCGGGCCGGGCCGCGGCAAAGGCCATGGAGATCCTGGTGGCCCTCGGCCGCATCTTCGATGCCAAGGCCCTGCTTCCGGTCAGGTCCGTGCAGGTCGCCGGGGTGTCCTACTCGAACCTCGGCGACGAGGGCTTGGCCTTCCTCGAGGAGCTGGCCGAGGACGGGCGCGCCCGGGTGCCCGCCACCCTGAACCCCGCGGGGATGGACCTCGAGCGTCCAGAGCGCATGGGGCTAGCCGAAGCCTTTGTGGAGCGCCAGCGCAGGGTAATCGCGGCCTATGGGCGCCTCGGC
>JAVEWA010000146.1:0-12457 GCA_034004785.1 Polyangia bacterium | reverse complement strand
CAGAAGTACGGAGCATAGAAGCTCTTGACCGCGCCCTTGCCCACGAAGTTGTTCACGAGGTTGATCTGGGCGACGATGGCGGGAGAGCACTCCACCATGATGATGTCGGCGCCCTTCTTCTCGCTTTTCCCGAGCCAGTTGACCCAGTCCCTGACCCCGCAGGAGTTGATCCGCTCTATCTCGGCGAGGTCGATTACAGTGGTTCCGGAGCCGACCCTCTCCGTGAGGGCTGCGAGCTCGTTGTCCTCGTCGATGACGCCCGAGAGCTTGATGTACGTGACGTCTTCCCGCTGGCTTACATCTGCGTTGAACTTCTGGTTCATCTCGACAACTCGCGCCGCTCGTTTTTTTCTATCCTAGTCAGTCGTTCATGTAAAGTATTTTTTGTAAGGCAATCCACTTGAATTACTTCCCTGTGGAACCCCCTGCTGCTGCGGCGTCCATGCCCGCGACCAGCTCATCATACTGGGAAGACAGGTAGAAGCGTAGCAGATTCAAGCCACCGGGCAGGGCGCTCAGGATGACCTTTCCATCGGGCCGGAGGGCTGGCTCCGTGCGGGTCGTCCTGGCGATCATCCGGGCCGCTGCCCCGAGGTCGCCACAGACGAGCAGGGCCACCTGGGAGAGCAGCCCCTCGACCTCTCGCATCCAGGCCAGGGGATCGAGTGCGGGGATCACCTCGCCGGCCGCTGCGGTGACCCGCTCCAGCACCTTCTGATGAGGCCTCGAGAGGCGGCTGACTAGCTCGTTCACCGCGGGCTCCCGCTGGTCCGCGGGCTTTGCCAGGGACTTCAAAATGAGCCCGATCGCTCGCCGCTCGCGAGGGCCTATCCACAGGAGCAGGGAGTAGTGGGAGAGGTAGGCCTCGAAGGCGCGGGCCATGAGAAACACCGCCTCGGCTGACGGGCCGCTCGTGAGCTGCTCCTTCAACACCACCCTCGGGATCTCTCCGGGGATCACCATGGCCGGGTGGGGAGCGTTCGGGGAGAGCTGCACCTCGAATGCGACTGACCCGAGCCCCAGGCTCGCGGCGACAACGCCCGGGTTCAGGCCGTTCTCGCCGGGCTCGAGAGCCCGCAGCCCTTCTCCCGCGGCCGGCGCGGGATAGAGCTGCTCGAGCTGCTCGTGCACGGCTTGCCAGAGCTGGCCCAGGGGACCACGCACCTCCTCCGAGGCCAGGTGTCGAGCCCTGAGGTCCTCCGTCAGGACGCCGGTGCGGCCTGGCATTGCCGGCTCCAGGCTGCGGAGCTCCTGGAGCTCGGCGGGCTTTGCCAGCCCGAGGAGCTCGGCGGCGCGGAGGCACCTGGCGCGCATGGCCGTGTCCTTCGAAGGACAGAGATCCACCAGGCGTCTCACCGCCTCTACGTCGCTGAGCCCTTGAGCGAGGATGTTCTGCAGCTCGGCCACCGCCTGCGGCCTGCTCGCTTCGTCTTCCGCGAGGAGCTCGGCCAGGGCGAAGCGGTCCTCCAGGCTGCAATGTCTCGAGGCCACCAGTGCACGGAGCTCGGCTATGGCGACGTCCCGTTCTCCAGCTCTGGCCTTTTGCGTGGCAGATTCCCGTCTGAGGCGCAGCTCGTCGGCGGGTCGGCCCTGCTCGTTGGCGAGGCGGGCCGAGCTGCCGAGCAGGGCCTCGGCCTGAGGCGCCGCTCCCCTCGCCGTGTGCCGCCTGGCAAGGGCGATGCTGGCCGGCGGATATCCTGGGGCCAGGTCCAGGGCGCGGCGGAAGGACGAGGCGGCGGTCTTCTCGTCGCCCTCCTGGAGGGAGACGTGGCCGAGGTAGTAGTAGTAGCGTCCGAGCTCGAGTGGCGAGGCGGTGTTCTTCGGATCCGCCGCCACCTCTATGAGCCGCTCGCACGTGGTCTTGGCCTCGCCCGTCCTGCCCAGCAGCACGAGCTCCTGGGCGTGGCGGTAGAGCGCCACGGCGTTCTTGGCCTGACGCTTCAGGAGGGTCCTGAGGGTGGCCTCGGCTCGCCGGGGCTCCATGAGCGCCAGGGACTGGATCTCCGATGCGAGGAGGAGGGAGTCGGCCCACTGCGCGCCGCTCGGTTCCGCCGAGGAGGTGTACTTCTCCAGCCTCTCGAGGGCATCGCCTGCGCGCTGGAGCTTCACGAGGAGGGCGATGAGCGGGCGGAGCACGCCGAGGTCCCCGGCCGCCTGGTTGGTGGCTTCCCGATAGGCGTCGAGGGCGGCGTCGAAGGCGCCCGCCTGCTCCAGCATGGTCCCGCGGGCCACCAGGACACGGGCCTGGGCCTCGGGCCACTCACGCCGCTGAAACACTTTCTCCAGCGCGCGGAAGGTGGACTCGTAGTCGTAGGCGCCCGGGTGCTGCCGGCAGAGCTCGATCAGACCGTCCAGGGCGGGGAGATTCTCGGGCCTGATCTCCAGCGCAATCACGAAGTTCTCGGCTGCCTGATCCACGGCGCCCGCGTGGCTCGCGACCTGTCCGCGCTTGAAGTAGAAGTCGCTTCGAAGTGCTGGCTCCCCCTCTCTCAGGGCTTTCTGGCTCAGGTTCTGCGAGAGCCGCGAGGCTTCCTCCCAGTCCTCGCGCTTGAAGGCCACGTCGAAAAGCGCGCGGATGGCGGGCATGCACTCGACGTCCACGGAGACGGCGGCCTTGTAGTAGTGTACCGCCTTGTCGAGATCGCGGAGGTGCTCTTCGTAGATCCGCCCCATCCTAGCGAAGACCCCGGCGCGTTCCTTGTTCTCCTGCCAGAGCTTGACCTCGAGCTCCAGAGTCTCCAGCACCTTCTGCCACTCCTCGCGCCGCAGGTACAGATCCCGCAGCCCGTGGACCGCCGGCAGGCACGCCGAGGAGGTCTTGATGGCGGCCTCGTAGTAGCGAATCGCGTCCTCGGACTTGCCGAACTTGGCCTCCATGACGGAGCCGCACTTGAAGAAGAGCAGGGCCTTGGCGGACCGGTCCCCGGTGATCTTCACCTGCCGGCGCGTGATGTCGATGAACTCCGCCCAGCGCTCCGTGGACTCGTAGATGCGGCTGAGGGCGTCCAGTGCCTCTCGGTGGGCCGGATCGATGTCCAGCGCCTTCTTGTAGTTCTCCACGGCCGCCACGACGTCCCGCAGCCCCTCCTCGAAGACCGTCCCGGCCTTCATGTGGAGCGGCAGCCTCTCGGCGACGGTCTGGACGTGCGAGATACGGTTGACGAGGACCCTGACGAGGCGCTCCCAGTTGCGTGTGCGCTCGTAGTAGCGCTCCAGGGCGTCCAAGGCCTCGGCGTCCCCGGGCTGGAGCGCGTGGATGGCCTCGTAGTGGCGGGCCGCCTCCTCCGGGTCCTTCAGCTTGGCGGCCGCGACCCGCGCGGCGCGGCGGTGGGTCTCCGTGCGCTTCGAGTCGTCCTTCAGGAGCGAGGCGCGCTTTTCGTAGACTGCGATGAGGCCGGTCCAGTCCCCTTCCTTGCTGAAGATGGACTCGAGGAACTTCAGGGCCGTGTCGTTGACCGGATCCAGCTCCAGAACCTTCAAGTAGGAGGATGCAGCCTCCCCAGGCTGCGAGAGGTACTGGAGCTGGAGCTGACCCCTGCGGGCGTAGAGGTCTGCCAGCCTGTATGCCCTCGAGCCCTTGCTCTCCACCAGGTCGATGGCGCCATCGTAGACCTCCATCACCTCGCGCCAGCGTTTGAGGCGATAGCAGATCCGCTCCGCGCGCGTGAAGACCTCGCGGTTGGCCGGGTCCAGAGCAAAGGCCTTCAAGAGGCTCTCGAGGGCAACTTCGTGATCGCCCGCCTCCTCGCGAAGGGCCGCGGCCCGCTGCAGAGCGGCCGCCTGCTCGCCGGGGTCGCCCCCCAGAAGCGCCCGCCGCTGGAGAACCTCAAGCAGCTCCTGGTTTCTCCCCTGGGCCTCGTAAACCCGGGCGAGGAGCTCGAGCATGCGCCCGTCGCTCGGCGCCATGCGAGCGCCAGCCTCCAGAACCCTGCAGGCTTCGTCCAGCCCATCCGGCTCCGAAAGGAGCAGCTCTCCGAGGCGGCGCCCCAGGGCGATCCGGGCGGTGGAGTCCGAAGGCAATAGCTCCAGGAGGCGCCTGGAGGCGTCGATGCGCTCGGCCGGGCCGCCATGGGCCTCCGCGAGGCGCCTGAAGCGCTCGAGGCGCGAGAGGTCGCCGGGCGTGGCATCCAGGGAGCGCCTGGCGAGGGCCAAGGCCTGTGCGGGCTCGCCGAGTCGCTGCTCGTGGAGATCCGCGAGGCGTCCCGCGACGGATGCCATGACCTCTGGGTCGGAGGCATCGTCCAGATCGGCCTGGAGGATCTGTCGCAGATCCTGCCAGCGTCCGAGGCGCTCGAGGGCCTCCGCTAGCATTACCCGCGTTTGGCGATCCTGGGGGCGCACTGCGAGCGCGTCTGCGAGGGCGTCCCACCTGTCGAGGCGGCGGGACAGCCGCTCGAGCGCCGTCAGGGCAGTGGCGTTGGAGGGATCGAGCTGGGCGGCGTGAAGGTAATGGTCGAGCGCTGCTTCGGCGTTGTCGAGCGTGCGCTCCGCGACCTCCGCCATCTCCAGGTGGAGGCGCGACTGGGCTCCTGGGTCCGTGGAAGCCTCTATCCTCTGCGCTGTCATGGAGAGGAGATCCTCGAAACGGCCCTGGCGACGATAGAGCGAGGCCAGGGCCTCCATCGCAGCGTCCATCTCGTCGTCGAGATCGAGGGCCTCCCGAAATGCGGTCTCGGCCTGCCGCTCGTCGCCGAGGTGGCGGGCGAAGATGTCCCCGATCTCGCAGAGTAGCACGGCGGCCCGGAAGGAGGAGCCAAAGCCCTCCACGGCCTTGCGGCGCATGGCGATGGCCTCGGCGTGGTTCCTCTCCGCGTCGAACACCTGTGCCAGGAGGTGGCAGATCGAAGGGTCGTCGGGACGGAGGCGTCTGGCGAGATCGATGTGCCTGTACGCCAAGACTCGATCCTTCAGGTGCTCCACTGCGACTCGTGCGATCCCTGCGTGGAGACGAGCCTTGTCGTCGTCGGATGCGCTCTGCTCCAGCTCACGCTCGGTGGCCTGGACGAGCTCCCTCCATTTTCCGGCTCTGCGATAGAAGCCGAGGAGCGCGGTGTGGGCGAAGAGATCGTTCGGAGAGAGCTCGATCGCCTCGTTCAGGTGCCGCTCGCAGAGGCCGATCTCACCCAAGTGAAGGGCGACGACCCCGGCGGCGGCCGCGTAGAGCCCTGCTTGGCGCGGCTCTCCGGCCTCCAAGAGCAGACCCTGGCACTGCTGGTACACCCGCAGGAGCGCCCTGTGGTCCTTGCCGCCTCGGAAGATGCGGGCGAGGGCCCCGAGGGTCTCCGGATCCGGCTTGCGCTCGATCGCCGGTCGCCTGAGGCGTGCGGCCTCGGCGGCGTCCTTGAGCCTGCCCTCGGCGATGTTTGCGGCCCGCTCCAGGAGAGCGCTGGCTCTCTCCGGAAGCTGGCGGGCCGCGACCTCGTACAGCTCGATGAGGTCGTTCGCCCCCTCGCTCCGCAAGAGGAGCCTCTCGATCCCTGCGAGGGCCACGGTGTGCCCGGGCGACCGCTGGAGGAGCCGCTGGTAGCTGAAGAGCGCGCGCTCTGGGAGGCCAGCTGCCTCGAAGAGCTCCCCTGCGCGCAGGAGGTAGGCGTCCCTGAAGCCTGGATCCGCGCAGCGCTCCCCCAGGGCAAGGGTCTCTTCGCCTTGCCCGAGCCGGTCACGGCGGCGAAGGGCGCGGGAGCGCCGGAGCTGCAGCGCCACCAAGGACCCCCAGTTTCCGTTCGTGCCCGAGAGCTCGCCGAGGATGGCCTCTCCCTCCTCGGCCTCGGCGTCGGCGGAAAGGAGGAGCTGAGCCAGGCAGAAGCGAACCGCAGCCCTGTCATCCTCGGCCTCTGGCGCCGCCAGGAGAGCTAGCTTCTGCCGGAGGAGCCCCGCGCCGAGGTCCTTGGTTGGAAGCCCGAGCTCACCTCCGCTCTCGCCCAGCTCCCATATGCGTTCGAGAAGGTATGGATCTGTCTCTGCCTTGGCGCGCAGGCGCCTGAGGACCTTGGAGGCCTCGTCTTCCTGCCCGAGTCGATCTCCGAGGAGCGTCGCGAGGCGACGGTGGGCCTCGGTGTCCGCCGTCGAAGCCGTGCGAAGGTGCTTGACCAGGTTCTCGAGGTTGGCGGAGAGCTCGAGGGCATGCGTCAGGATCGCCCTCGCCGAGGCGTCGGCAGGGCTCCGCCGCAGGGCCTCCCGCGCCGCCCGGACCGCCTCGTCGGCGTCGCCGAAGTGATATAGCCACATCTCGGCCAGCAGCGAGTGAAAGCGCGCCGCGGCCTCGCGATCCGTCATGGCGAGGCCCACCTCGCGCCCGAGCTCCCTGAGGCTCTTCTGGTCGCCGCTCTGCACGGCCAGGTGCAGCCTCAGCCGCACCGCCTCGGGGTGCGCGCTGCCTGCGTCGGCGAAGTGCCTGGCGGCGGTCTCGATGTCTCCCAGGATGTCCCAGTGGAGCAGCCCGAGGCGGCAGAGCAGGTCCGCCTTGGACTGTGCATCGCCCACTCCCTCGAGCTTCTTCGTCAGGCGCGCCGCCAGCTCGGCCAGTGGGTCTGGTTGCAGAGACTGGGCAAGGGCCTCGATGGAGGTCATGTCGGAACGAATCCTCGGCAGCCCGGGGTATCCGGTGATCCACGGCCAGTCCGCTGGTCCCAGCGGGCGTCAGGCTCGCCGTGATGAGGTTGGAATCCTACCACTTTCACCCATGGATCCCAACCCCAAGTTGTCTTCCTGATCGACTCGGCAGGGGCCCGCTCCGAAGCCACGCGGGCCTCGCCGCCTCGCCTAGGGTCGCATGGCGGCCACGAGCTGGTTGGCGAAGAGGAATCCCAGCCCGAGCAGGCGCACGAGCTCCTCGATTGGATGCTCCAGGGGCAGGCCAATGGGGGACAGCATGAAGCGCCGCGTCTCCACCACGGTGAGACCGGCCGACTGGCAGAGGGTCGCAAGCCTTGGCAGGGTGAGGGTCTCGAAGTGCTGCTCGTCCGGGAGATGTCCGACCAGGGTTGCGAGGTGCTCCCAGAATGGATCCGGAGTCGTCAGCACCACGAGACCACCAGGGCGCAGGGCATCCCGCATCTGGATGAGGACACCCAGGGGATCCGGAACATGCTCGATCACGGCGGTGGCGACCAGGAGATCCACGCTCGCGCTGCGGACTGGAAGCGCCGCGGCGTCCGCGAGGAGGAGCCGCACATCTGGATCCAGGCCCGCCACGAGGAGATCCCTCGAGAGATCCAGACCGAGGCGAAGAGAGTCGGGCCAGGCGGCGCCGAGCGAGCGGAGCATGAGCCCGTCGGCCGTTCCAACGTCCAGGATGGTGTGCGGAGCCCTCCGGAGGTGGAGGGCCGCGGCCCTGCGGACCTCATCGGTGCGCCTGGCCAGCCGGTACTTCAGCGACCGGCGCGTCTTGCGGCCGCTGTGGTATCCGGCCTCGCAGATGCCGCTGGAAGAGGGCCGCTTCCTGGATCCGAGGCTCGACATGCCCTTGAGCATGGCTGGACATTACGAAGTTTTGCCAGTTTTTGCCAGGGATTGCCGCCTGGTGTAAACTGAACGGGTCGCAGCGGGAGAAGACGCTGATGTCGGATGCCGACCTGATGGATCCCTTGGTCGAGACGGGTGTGGAGACCGTGGAAGAGGTGAACGCGCTGGACGTGCTCGCCAGCATTCCGATCTTCAGCGGGCTCCCCATGTCTCACCTGCGCCGCATCGCCGAGCTGGGCACCCACGAGCACCACAAGACCAACACCCTGATCTTCGGCGAGGGCGAGACGGGCGACAAGTTCTACCTGATCCTGTCCGGAGCGGTTCGCATCAGCCGTACGGTGCCGGGGATGGGGGAGGAAGCGCTGGCCATCCTGCGCAGCGGGAGCTACTTCGGGGAGATGTCTCTCATAGACGAGTTCCCTCGCTCCGCCGACGCCAGGTGCCACGAGCGCTGCAAGCTCTTCGTGCTCCACAAGGAGGACCTCGAGGACCTGCTCTTCGTGGATCGGGATCTGGCCTACGAGATCCTCTGGAACTTCGTCCGGACCCTCAGCCACAGGCTTCGCGAGACCAACGACAAGATGACCTTCCTGGCCATCTCAGGGAAGTTCTGACCTCGTCTCGCAGTGTTTCTTGGCCTGCTCCACGAGCGGATCCAGGCCAGGGTCCTTAACCCCGAGCTCCCTTATGGCGTCGAAGGTCTCGCGAACCTCGCAGCGCTGCTGCGTGGGCACACGTTTGGCGAGGATCGCCTTGCCAAGGGTCTTGAGGCAGAGCTCGACGAGCTGAGCCTGGACCTTCTCCGTGTAAGGGCTTCGCACCTTGGCCACCACGTCCTTCAGCCTCAGGAGGTGACAGTGATAGGTCAAGAATGGCTGCTCGGCCCCGAGCGACTCGGAGACCTCCTTCCTGGCCTTGATCAGGTGCCTCGAAGCCTCCAGCTCATGGCAGAGGTCGTCCGCCGCCCGGCGGGCCTCGGCGCCCACTCGCTGGGCCACTCGCTTGAGCTCCCAGCAGCGGGTGGCCTTCTCCGGGACCGCGCCGCGGTCCCGAAGGTCCGTGAGCTCCTTGCGTAGGGCCGCGATCGCCTGACCGGGGAGCCTCTCGCAACGTTCCCTCATGACGCCCTTCAGCTCGTCCTTCCGGACGTCGCAGAAAGTGAAGGCCTTGGAGTAGCCGCCCTCGGAGATGGCCTTTTGGACCTCCTCCCAGCGGCGCTCGAGCAGAGCCTGCCTGTCGAGGTCCCTGGCCCTTGCCAGGCAGGCGGTGAAGGCCTTGCAGCCAGGCTCCCTGGAGCAGGCGATCTGAGCGCGGGTTCCAGGGCGGTCCCTGCGCTTCTCGCACAGCTTGACGAAGCTGCCTTCCGAGAGGCCGGCTCCCTGGTCCGAGCCACACTTCCGGATGCGTTTGTGGAGCAGCTTGCAGCTCGGCTCCCGGTCGCAGGAGCCCAGGACGAGCAGCCCCAGCGCGGCGAGGGCACCCAGGGAAATCCTCGGAGGGCGGCGCATGACGGTTCTCCTTCTTCGACTGGATAGCAAAGGGACGGGGTCGGCACAAGCGGCGTCTTCGGGCCAGGGGCAATCTTCTCCAAGGACAGGGCAGCATTCGTGAGCCCGGATCACGGGCCGCTGCGAGGAGGAGGCCCTGTTTGACAGGCGTTCGGGCTGCCTGATATGAAAGGCCGATGCGCCAGGCGCGCGCGTGGGGCCAGCCAGTGAAGTTTCACTTCATAGCCATCTGCGGAACGGGCATGGGCTCCGTGGCCGGTCTGCTCCAGCTCTCCGGACACGAGGTGCGGGGCTCCGACGAGCAGGTATATCCCCCCATGTCCTCGCAGCTCGCCGAGCTGGGGATAGAGATCATGCGCGGGTTTTCCCCGGAGAACCTGGCATGGGGGCCCGATCTGGTGGTGGTGGGAAACGTCTGCCGCAAGGATCACGTGGAGGCTGTGGCCGCCATCGACCGTGGAATCCCCGTGACGTCCTTCCCCGCGGTGCTCGAGGAGCACTTCCTCGCCGATCGGCACAGCACGGTGATCGTTGGGACCCATGGAAAGACGACCTGCGCATCTCTCCTCTCCTGGATGCTCATCGCCTCTGGCCGCGATCCTTCTTGCTTCGTCGGCGGGGTCCCGCTGAACCTCGGGCGCAGCTTCAGGCTCGGCCAGGGGCCCCACGTGGTGGTGGAGGGAGACGAGTACGACACCGCCTACTTCGACAAGGGGTCCAAGTTCCTGCACTACCGGCCCCAGTCGGTGCTGCTGACAGGAGTGGAGTTCGACCACGCCGACATATTCGCTGATCTGGACGCGGTGAAGGGCGCCTTCCTCTCCTTTCTGAGGCTAGTTCCAAAGGATGGCGCCGTGCTGGTCTGGAGGGGCTGCGCCGACGCGCTCGCCCTGGCGCGCGAGGCTGCCCGCGAGAGAGGCTTTCGCCTGGACACCTATGGAGTGGAGGGAGACGGCGGCCCGAGCGACGATCGCGGCTGGACGGGCAGGGTCGTCAGCCAGGAGGCCCTGGCGACGACCCTGGAGCTCTGCGTTGAGGGCAGGCCTCTCGTGCGCGTACGCACCTCCATGACGGGGCGCTACAACCTCGGAAATCTGGTTGGCTGCGCCGCGCTGGCGCATCACCTCGGGCTCTCTCCAGAGGAGATCGCCAGGAGCGTGCCCGCCTTCCGAGGGGTCAAGCGGAGGCAGCAGGTCCGAGGCGTCGCCATGGGCGTCACAGTGATCGACGACTTCGCCCACCATCCCACCGCGGTCCGGGAGACCTTGTCCGGGCTGCGGGGGCGCTTTGGCCAGGGCCGCGTCTTCGTCGCCTTCGATCCTCGTAGCGCCAGCAGCAGGCGGGCGGTCTTCCAGGAGGCCTTCGGCTCGGCCTTTGGCGACGCCGACGAGGTCATCATCGGGCGCCCTTACGATCAAAGCCGGCTCGACCCTGCCGAGCGGCTGGACCCCGAGCGGCTGGTGGAGGACATCCGGCGGCGCGGCACGAACGCCTACTACATTCCCGAGCCCAGGCAGATAGTCGCCTATCTCGGCACCAGGGTCCGCCCAGGGGACGCGGTGGTGGTGATGTCCAGCGGAGCCTTCGGCGATCTCCACCTCGCCTTGCTCGAGCACATAGGCGACGCCCTGACTCCAGCGGAGCCAGAGGATCTCCCCGCCCTCGAGGCGCTCCTCGGAAGGGTGGGGCTGTCCAATCCAAGGCTCGCGCGGGAATTGGACCAGTACATCGTGCTGAGGGGAGTTGGAGTGCTGGCCGGCTGCGTGGGGCTTGAGTGTCATGGTCGGGCAGGGCTCTTGAAGGACCTGGCGGTCATCCCCGAGCGCCGTGGGGAGGGGCTCGCCTGGATGCTCGCCGAGGCCTGCGTTCGGGAGGCGAAGAGGCTGGGAATGGCCCGGCTCTACATGTTCGGGATCCCGGAGACCCTTCGCACCGGTCAGAACCTCGGCTTCGACGTGGCCGAGTGCACCGAGGTGGACGAGGCGCTCCAGAGCTCCGAGACCCTCAAGGCGGCCTGGTACTGCAAGGAAGGCGTCACGCTCCGCCTGGATCTCGAGTAGCTACCTCGGGCGGGCTCCGGCCACCCTTCCTCGAAGCGGCCGGTCACCTGAGCGCAACCCGGAGACGTGAAGATGGTTGTAGTGGGCCGCGTCCGAGTCGGGCGTGAGCACCAGGTAGATGAGCCCCGAGGCCTCCATGCCGCACACCACCTGTCTCAGACGGCCTTCCGGCGTGGCCGGGAAGGGGGCATGGCAGGCCTCGGGGGCGCCGAAGTGCTTTCGCCAGTCCTTCTCCACGTTGGCCACTAGCCCGCCAGGGCCCCGCAGCTCGTGGATGTCCACGGCGAGGCCGCTCGCGTGCCTGCTGAGGAGGCTGGTCCCCGCCACCTTTCGGAAGCAGTAGAAGCTCGAGTAGCGCACCTCGTCGAAGCCGGCGGCGCGAAAGATGGGGGCGAGGCCGTGCATGGTCAAGGCGAAGCGGCAGTCCATCAGGGGCGCTCTGCGGCCCCAGTGGGGGACAAAGCGCACGCCTCCGAGCGCGCCCGTCAGGATCACTGGGCGCTCCACGCCGCGGGTCGAGGGAGCCACGCGATGGGGGACGCCCAGCCTGGCGAGGGATGCGAGGCAGGTTTCTTTGTCCGCCAGGGGGTTCTGCTCGAGGGCGTCCGTGGATGGCTGCGTCGGTGGCTCCGCCCGTGGAGCCGCGCCCGTCCCGGGCGTGGGGAACCTCGGCATGAGAGCGGCAATTGGCCTGGCGAGAGGCTTTGGAACCCTCGCCGCCCTCGAAGGAGGTCTCAGGGCCTTGGTCGGGATCGTGGCAGGGCCTTGGTTCGTTGCCGGCGTTGGAGCATGAGCCGGCGCTGGAGCCGGTTCTGGAGTCGCGAAGGAAGCTGGAGTTCGAGCCAAGACCGGAGTCACGATCGGAAAAGCGCCAAGTGGCGCGGATCGGGCTGGCGCCCGGACCGGCATTGGCGCCTCGCCGCTCGTGGGCCCCTGGCCGCACCGGCAGAGGGGCCTCGGGTAAGCGACCGAGACCAGGGGCGCGGCCCATGACTGGGCGGGGCAAGGGCAGAGCAGCGGGGGCGGCTTGGGGACGACCGCGCCTGGCGCTCTGCCTGGTTGCCCTCGGCGTGGCAGGGCATCGCCGTAGATGCGCTGGGTGATGCCCTGAGCCCCTCGCTCTGTCCCTCGGGCCTGCGTGTCGCTGCCCTCTGGTGCGCCCAGGGCTGTGATCACGAGAAGCCTCGCCAGGAGCGTGATTGTCATAGGTAGTATTTTATCCTACATCTGCATACATTGCAAGCGCAGGGCCCTGGCGTTCGGGATCGCTCGAGCGGGTGGCGGACGCCCTGGCGGCCGCAAGCGCAATGGGCAGGCGGCTTTGCAGGGTGGTCGCAAGAAAATCATCCGAGCGCGGCCGCCAGGACCCGCATGCGGTACTCCAGACTGTAATCGCATCGCCGTCGTCGCCGCGGTAGGCTC
>JAVEWA010000145.1:0-12475 GCA_034004785.1 Polyangia bacterium | reverse complement strand
TTGCAGCAATTGCTCACAAGCTTCGCATGGCCTGGCGGACCTGAGCCAAATCGCATTCCAATCCTTACGCCCCTTGGAGACGTCATCTGGCCACTATACTCCGCCTTTGACAATCAGTGCCAAGACGGAGTAGACGATAGACCATCATTTCTATCTGTGAGGTATGTCATGCCGAGTCGAAATGTCCATCCTTTCTTGCTGGTGGCGCTCTCGTCCTTCCTGGTTTTCTGCGCATGCGGGGGGGACGATGGTCCGAAAGAAACCATAGTCGTCACCATCACCAGCCCGCAGACAGACAGCTTCGTGAGTGGCCAGCTCACGATCACCGCCGAAGTCCAGGGCATTGCAGAGCGTGTGGCGCTTTTTCTGGACGGAGCACTCCTAGAGGTGCTCGAGACCGCTCCCTACAGCTTCACCTGGAACACGGCAGAGGCCACCGAGGAGGTCCATCGCCTGGAGGCCATCGCATACGGCGCAAAGGGCGCCCAGGGACGCTCGGGCGAGATCCTCGTCATGGTGGACCGCACTCCGCCCGCCCTGGAGCTAACCGACCTGGTGTGGCCGCTCCTCTTCTCTGGTCCCTCCAACTCCCTTGGCGCCGCCGCCACGGACGGCGCCGGGATCGCCGAGCTGCGGCTCCTCGTGAACGGCGACCTGGTGGACGCCTGCGCCGAGGCCGAGTGCACCTTCGATTGGGACGCGGCCGACCTGCCCGACGGAGAGGCGATCCTGACCGTGCAAGCCGAAGACAACGCCGGGAACGAGGCCAGCCTGGTCCAGCCGGTGATGGTGGTGAACGACGGAACCCCCGTCGCCTTCATCGAGGGAGCGGGCTCTTCGACCTGGGTCATCCCCGAGTCCTGGGCCGTGATGGATCTCGACATCAAGTATCACTTCGACATGCCCGCGGGAGTGACCTCCATGATGGCCGCCCTCCAGTGGAGCCGCGCCGAGTGGCCCTTCGCGCTCCACGTGGGCACCGGAGAGTGCCCACACTCCGGCGTCACCGTGGTGGAGACCTCGGGCGTTGGAGGCCAGGCCGTCTTGGAGCACAGCGCCTCCGATCTCTCCCTCGCCGAGTATGCCCAGGTGGGCTGGTTCGTTCACATGGCCCCGGGAACAGGCCTGGACATGGGCGCGAACGTGGGAGAGGGCAGCCGCATCGCCTTCGTGATGGTGCTCTACTAGCCCGTCCCGAGCGCCACGGTCGCCTACTCTGGCTCTCTCCCGCCCAAGAGGAGGCGGTCCATGACCCCTCCTAGTCGATCTTGACCTGCAACGTCAGGCTCACGGCCCACTGGTCGTTTACGTCCTCGAGGATGGCCCAGTCCACATCCAACAAGAGGACGTTTTGGTTCCGTCCCCAGAAATGGAACGCGAAGCCGCCGATGAGCCTGTGGTATGCGGCGGCTCCGGATGGGTTCGGCCCCTCGAACCAGTCGTAGCGGGCGATGAGGCTCGACCAAATCCAGGGGAGGCGCAGCTCCACGAAGCCCGAGGCGCCCCGGTAGATCGAAGACTCGCCGTCCAGGGTGGAGACCCAGGCGCTGCCCTCTCCTTTCTGCCGCCCCTTGCCGGAGATGAACTGCCCAGTGGCCACGAAGAGGGGATGGGCGTACGAGAGCATCAGCTGGTGGTGTCTCCACTCGGGAAGCCCGAAGGGCTCGGTGTCCCCAGGGGCCTGGTTGCCCCGCCCCCAGATGAAGAAATAGGAAAGCACCAGCCACGGGTGCAGCTCCCCAAGGAGACGGACCGACAGGCGTCCCTCGACCACCTTGCCCAGGTTCTTCTCGACGCCGTTGAAGCCAGCGCCGTTGTAAACCCCAAAGGCCAGGCTGCCCCAGGCACCTGGCCGTTTTTCGGAAAGGCGCCTGGCCACCGCATCGGGGAGCTTCCTGCCGAGGAGGGCGCCGACCGTCACGCCCAGATCCGTCTGGCTGAAAAGTCCCTGTCTCTCTGCGAACATCGTCCCCTGCATGCGGTAGGCGTTGAGCTGCTCCTCGAAGCCCGTCCAGGGGATGTCCACCATGCCGAGCTCCAGGTAGGGTTCGCTCAGGTAGGAAGTCTCCAGCGGCAGCCTGAGCTTCGCGAAGAGGTACTTCAGGCGCAGCTTGAGATCTCCCTGCATGTCCTGGCTCACATCCGGCGTGACTCGGGCTTCCAGCCAGTTGGAGGGCGAGATCCGGACGTCCAGGTATCCGCGGCCAACAGCGAACTGGTTGTAGTCGATGTCGGTGCTGCCGTCCGCCGAGGTCCCGTGCCCATGCCGCAGGTGCAGATGAACGAGGGTTCCGAGCTTCACCCTGGCAAGGAGACTGCGGAGCTTCGAGAGGGCAGCTTCGCGACCCTTGGCGGCCCTCTCCGACTTCGAATCCGGCGAGGCTCCCGGCCTCGGGGCGCCCCTGGAGATGGCCTTGAAAGCGGCGGGCACTGCCCCCCCTTTCGAACGGGATGGCTCCACCAGCCTGGCCTCGGGCGCGCCGTTGGGGTCCGGAGTCCTCCTGGAGGGTCGAGAAGCCGAAGCTGTGGGCGCCCTGGATCTCCCCTCGACAGGCACCCCTGGAGAGTCAGCATATGCAGATCTCTCCGGGTAGGCTCCACCAAGGACCAAGAAGATACAGAGCCTCAACAGAAGCCTGATTAAATGGAACCCTGGTCTCGGCAAAGCGACACATCCACAGCCAGGCCACTTAGTCCAGGCTCATTGCCCGGCCAAATGAGAAGCCAGTCCAATGGAAGAGGCAACCTGGCAACCATGCGGGACTCTAGGCCATTAACCTCTGCACGACAATACGCATGCCTCCCACGAGGCCGCATCTCGACCCGAGACGCCTGTACAGATCCGCCCCTGGGCAGATTCAACGTGGCGCGTAAATCGACTGGCGGCGGGCCCGAGTCAGGGCAGATCAAGACCGGTGCAGTTGGCCTTGACTGCGGGCCATGGATCGAAGCAAGATCGGGCCCGAACCCTAAGTTCTTCCATAGGCTAGGACACCGCTGCCCCTCGGGGTTAACCGCTTCCAATCGGGGATGAAGGAACACAAATGGACGACCCGCGCAGACCCAAAAAGGACCGCAAGCGGCAGAGGAACGAGCAGAATAAGCCACAGGACGGCCAGGAGTCGAGTCCCTTCGAGGATTCCGTCCCTCTTCACACCGGAGAGGTGGAGATCCTGGACGACGACTTCTTCGATGAAGCCCTCTTCGGAAGCTCCCAGGGCCAACCGGCTCAGGGTGGCGTGGAGCCCGAAACAGCGATCGGCCAGGTTCCAGAGCAGGACGTCATCGAGGAAGAGGTCGCGGACTTCGGGTCCGACGACCTCTTCGGTGACTCCTCCCTGTCATTCGACGGGGAGGATGCCGTCCTGTCCGAGGAGGCTTTCCCCCCGTCCGGAGACGACGATCTCGCTGTCGTCGACGACTTGGGCGTGGACTTCGCCGACGACGGCGCCTACGCTTCGGAGGACGATGGGACCGGCCTGCTCGGGGCGGATGACTACGCCGAGGAGGCTCACCGGACTCCGGCGACAGCGACTGCTCCAGCGCCAGTGGAAGAACCCACCGAGGAGTCCTGGCGCACTCGGCTGTCGCTGTTCAAGCAGGAGTCCCAGAAGCTCGCCCTGGCCAGGAAGTGGACTGATCTTGCGGAGCTGAGCCGCAAGGCCTTGTACGAGGCCACCTGGGCCCGCAAGGGCGCGGACCGGGTCACGCTGCTCCTGGACCTCGCCCGCCTTTACCGCGACCGGCTCTCCGACTCGGCCCACGCCGAGGAGGTCTTCGCCATGCTCGCGGCGGAGGACCCGACCCACAGCGAGGCCCTCGCCTTCCTGGCGGAGCAGTACCGCTCCACGAGCAACTGGCAGCGGCTCTACGAGCTGTACCTGGGCGCAGTGGCTCCCACCTGGGATCCAAACGAGCGCCTCTCGCGCACCAAGGAGGCGGCCGAGATAGCCCTCGTGCGCCTCGAGCAGCCGAACCTCGCCATCGACGCGTGGGAGCAGCTCTGGAACCTCAAGGACGCGCGTGAAGAGGCGGAGCGGGAGCTCCTGCACCTCTACAGGGCGGGATCGCACTGGAACCGGCTCGCGACATTTCTCACGAACAAGCTGGAGGGAGTCGAAGGCGGCAGACGCTCCCTGATGATGCGAGAGGTGGCCGAGGTGTACCTCTCCGGCGTCGGCGACCGGAGGAAGGTCCTCGACGTGCTCAACCAGATCCTCGTACAGCGACCCGGGGATCCCGTTACCCTGCTCACCGTCGCCGCAGTGTACAGCATGGAGGGCGACTGGGAGGCCCTCTCGGGCCTCTCCGACCGGACCCTCGAGGGAGTCTCGGTCGACGTGACCCTCGAGTTTCTGAGGCTCATCGCCGACGCCTTCTGGAAGGCAGGAGAGTTCGACGCCGCGCACGATCTCTACAGGCGGGTGCTGAAGCAGAACCCGCGGGACAGCCAGGCTCAAAAAGCGGTGGAGGAGTATCTCGCCCAGACGGATCGGCACGAGGAGCTCCTGGAGTTCCTGGAGATTCGCGTCGCGAGATCCAAGGACGAAGAGGAGCAGCTCTCGGTCCTCTCCCGCATGGCCAACATCGCCCAGACCAATTTGGGGAGCCCCACCCGCGCCGCTTCGCTGTGGGAGCGATGCGTGGCGCTGCGCCCCGACAAGGCCGAGTACCACGAGGCGCTCGCGAGCCTCTACGACTCCATGGCCGACCTGGAAGGGGTCGCCCGGGCCCTGGAGGGCCAGCTCGCCACGCGGCGTGATCCGACCGGCCGAATCGAGCTCCTCAGGATGCTCGGCGAGCACTTCGCGGAGCGGCTGGGAGACGACGAGCGCTCCGAGCGCTGCTGGAAAGAGGTCCTGGCCCTTTCCCCCGAGGACTACGGGGCTAGGCAGCAGCTCCTCTCCATCCGGAGACGGCGGGGAGACTACGAGGGCCTCAACGCAGCCCTCGAGAGGGAGATGGCCCTCACCCCCGACACCAGCTGGAGGCTCGAGCTCTCCCGTCAGGCGGCCCGAAACCTGGACGAGAACTTCAAGGACAGGGCGCGCTCCGTCGCGGCCTGGCAGAGGGTGCTCGATCTGGCGCCGACCGACGAGGAGGCCCTTGGAGCCCTGACGAAGCACTTCGCCGGGGAGGAATCCAGGGCCGAGCTCGTCTTCGCCCTCTCCCGCCAGATCGACGCCGCCCACGGTTCCACCTCGCGAATCGGGCTCATCCGAAAGATGGCGGAGCTCTTCCGCGCGGCCGATCAGCCCCGAACCGCGGCTGGCGCCGAGGAGTGGATCCTCAGGCTCGACCCGGTGGAGGAAGGCGCCCTGGCAGAGCTGGATCAGTACTACGGCGCCAGGGATCAGGTGGGAAAGATCCTGGGCGCGCTGGAGAACGGCAGCGCCTCCGCCGATGGCCTCGATGCTCGCACGGTGCACCTCACGAGGGCATCTGAGAGGGCCTCCACCACCGCGCGGGCCGGTCGGTTCTTCTGGCTGCGGCGTCTCCTCGGCCTCAAGGGAGGAGTCGAGGAGGTTCTCGACCCGCTTCGTCAGGCCGCGGCCGCAGCCGAGCTGTACGGCCCCCTGACGGAGGTATTCGCCTTCCTCGCCGCCACCTCGCCCAACGTCGAGGACCGGCGGCGGTTCCAACGGGAGCTCGCCACTCTCCTCGAGAACAAGGTGGGTGAGAAGGCCCGCGCCTACCTCGAGCTCCAGGCGCTCCTGCTGCAGGCCGCCGACGCAGATGAGCTGGTCGCGGAGCTGGGAAGGCTCTCCGGAGAGACCGGCAGGGGAGAGGACTACTACGCCCTCCTCGGCGCCGTGGCCCTGGCCACCGAAGACCCCCAGAAGAGATCGACTACCCTACGCGCCAGGGCCAAGCTCGCCGACGAGATCCTGAAGGATCCCTCCCGCGCCTTCGAGGGCTATCGTGCCCTGCTCGCCTTGGACAACTCTGACACTGCCGCCCTCGCGGAGATGGAGCGCATCGCTGCCGCTGCCGGGCTCTGGCAGGCCCTCGACGAGGTCTATGCGGGGCTGTGGGATCAGACCGACCTCTTCGGGCGCCTCGACCTCACCGACAAGCGCATCGCCCTTCACCGGGAGCACCTCTCGGATCCGGCTGGAGCCTTCGATCTGGCCTTGATGAAGTATCGGCTGGCGCCAGACGTGCCCGATCTCGAGGAGACCCTCCTCACCACGTCGGCGGATCTGTCACAGTGGGAGTACCTCCTGCCGATACTGGAGGCCTCCGCCAGGAGCGACTCGTCGGAGCAGCGTGGGCGACGCCTCCTCTCCCTCGGCAAGCTCTACGAGAAGCACCTGAGCGACGCCGGGCACGCCTTCGATCTGTCTGCCGAGGCGCTCATCGCGGACCCGATGGCCGATGAGGTGCTCGAAGCCCTGGAGCGGCTTGCGGGCCAGGTCGGAACCTGGGACCGCGAGGCGACGACGCTCCGCGCCGCGGCCGCGCGCTGCGCCGACGAGGCGAGAAAAATCAGGCTCTACGAGCTCGCGGCCGATATCTACTGGAAGCACGAGCTCGGAGAGCAGGCCGCCGTGATGGACCGCCACATCCTGTCTGCCAGGCCGGACCACAGAGACGCTCTGGAGGCCCTCGTGGCCTGGCATCGCGAGCGCGAGGAGTGGGACGTCCTCAGGGATCTCCTCGTGAAGAGGATCGCCATCCTCGAGCCTGGGGCCCGCGTAGGGGCGTGGCTGGAGGTGGCGACGATCAGCGATCAGAAGCTCGGCCAGCCCGAGCAGGCCTTGCTTGCCTACACGGAGGTGCTCGCGCTCGAGCCGGAGAACGAAGACGCGATACGCGGCTTCTCCGCGCTGGAGAGCTCCTTCACCGAGCCCACCCAGCACGTCAGAAAGATGCGCGCCGAGCTCGGCCGCGCCGAACCCCAGCGCGCCCTCGAGATCCGCCTCGCACTCGCCAAGCTCCTCGAGGAGGAGCTCGAGGACGTGGCCGGCGCCAAGGATGTCCTCGGCGACCAGATAGGCATCGACGGCCCAGTGGGGACGCCCTACGAGACCCTGCTTCGGCTGCACGAGCAGTCCAAGGACTGGAGCGCTCTTGCGAGCCTCCTCGAGCTGCGAGCGGGCAAGGTCGAGGATGACGCCGAGCAGCTCGCCCTCCTGCAGCAGGCCATAGACATCCGTCACGAGCACCTGGCAAAGCAGGCGCCCGAGCGCCTCGAGACCCTCTACCGCGAGGTGCTGAAGCGGCGGCCCGATGACGAGATCATCCTCGGACGGCTGGTGGAGCAGCTCCGTGCGGCCGCCAGGTGGGAGGACATGGCCGCGCTCCTCGGGCAGGTCTCCGAGCGAATGGATCGCCCGGAAGACAAGGCGCGAACGAAGAGAGAGCTGGCCCGGGTGCTTCATCACGGCCTCGGGCAGCAAGATCAGGCGGTGGAGATCTACAAGCAGCTCGTGACGAGCGCCGACGGCGACGAGTCAGCCGCCTGCGCCCTGGCTACCTTCGCCTCCGAGCGCAGCGCCTGGGCGGACTACGTCTCCCAAAGGCAGCGGCAGGCGAAGGGCCTGCCGGCCCGGCTCGCTGGTCTGGTCTACTGCCACCTGGCAGAGGTGGCGGAGGAGAAGCAGAACGCCGCGGCCCAGGTCTCCAACCACTACCGACAGGCCCGCAGCCTGGACGCCAACAATCAGGTGGCCATGGAGGGTCTGCGAGCGATTGGCCGCCGCCTGAAGAACTGGCGTGAGGTCGCTGCGCTCCTGCCCGACGCCGATGAGCGGGAGCTTTCCTTTGCCGAGCGGGCGGCAAGACTCAGGACGAGGGGCGACGGGGCCCTCTCCAAGGAGCCCGCGCAAGCCCTGGACTGGTACCTCCGGGCCGCGGCCACCTGGCCAGACGATCTACAGGCATGGGCGGGCGTTGCAAAGGCCGCCACGGAGCTCGGGGATCGGGAGCTGGCAGAGGCCGCCACCGCGAGGCGTCTCCTGGCCTTCGAACGCACGGTCCCGCCGACCGCGGAGCGGCTCGGCGACCATGTCGCCCTAATCACAGAGAGCGCCGAGCAGCTCATGGCGGCGGGCCAGGTGGATCGCGCCAGGCCGCTTCTGAGACACGCCCACGAGCTGATGCCCGACTTCGTTCCTGCCGCTCTGTCGGTGGCGGAGGAGCACCTGGAGGGGGGTGACGCCGAGCTCGCCCTGCACGTCGCGGGGAGCCTGCTCGAACGGGCCCGTGACGACCTGTCCGAGCGGGACAAGATCAGGGTGCTGCTCTGCCGTGCCAGAGCGGCCCTGCTTCTGGACAGCCGCCTGGAGGCCCAGGAGGCCCTACGGGCCGTGCTCTCGCTTCGCCCGCTGGATGGCCAGGCGCTCCGCACCCTGGCGGATCTCCTCGCCAACTCGGGCCGCTCCATCGAGGCCATCCAGCACTACCTGCGGGTGCTCCTCGTCGAGGAGGACGCCATTAGGCGAGGAGAGGTGTACCGGCAGATGGGCTTCCTTTGGGAGGACGCCATTGGCAACACCTACGAAGGCGCGGCCTGTTACGACTGCGCCATGGACGCAGGGCTGGACGATCCCGAGCTCCTACGTCGGGCTCTCAGGCACCTGGTGCGGCATCGGGAGCGGGAGAAGGCCCTCGCCGTCGTGGACGCGCTCCTGCCCGTCACCGAAGACCCGAAGCAGATGGCGGATCTCTGGGTCGCCCAGGGAAACGTCTTCACCATGGAGGGAGGGGATCTCGAGAAAGCCACCGAGGCCTTCGACATGGCCCTCTCCTACATGCCGGGATACGCACCTGCCCTCATGGGCCTCGCGGATGTGCTCGAACAGCGCGAGGACTGGGCTCAGCTCCTGGAGATCCTGGAGGCCTCCCTGGAGCTGCAGCCCCCGGAGGAGCAGGCCACCTCGCTCAGACGCATGGCGGGCCTGTACCAGGACCGGCTTGGAGATCTGGCGAACGCCGAAAACTGCCTGCTGAAGGCTAACGCCATGGAGCCGACTCGCGAGGCCCTGGAGACGCTGCGAGCCATCTACGAGACGGATCCTGCCAAGCACTCGGAGCGCTACCTGGAGGTGCTCGCCGGCCTTGTGGAGTTCGGCCCGCCTTACTTCGACATCTTGACGCGCATGGGAGAGATCGCCTTCGAACGCGGCATGGAGCCATGGGGCTGGGCGCTCCACGCGCCTCTCGCGAACGTCCGCTCCGCTTCCTCTGAGGTCAAGACGCGCCTCAGGGACCTCCGCAAAGTCTATGACAAGGCCGAGCTGGCGCCCGTACCCATGGAGGTTTACGAGAGGGTGGTGCGCCACAGGAAGGTGAACCTCGGCCTCAACGAGGTGCTCGCAGCGGCAGATGTCGCCATCGGTCCCTTCGGCCGCAACGAGAAGGACGAGGTGGGAGCAGATGCTTCCTTCAAGCTCAGCCCCAACGCCGGCCTCGGAAAGACCTGCGCCCAGGTCACCGAGGCCCTGAAGCTGCCTGAAGCCGAGGCCTTCCGGGCCGACGGTATTTCTAAGAACTGGCTGGTGGTGAATGACCCCAAGCAGCCGCGCGTCATGTACCTCACCGAGTTCCTGCGCCAGTTCGTGAGGGCCGAGTCGAGCTTCCTGTTCGGATACACCCTCGAGTGGATCCGGCCGGGGCAGGTAGTCCTGGCGGCCTGTGACCAGGACACTCGGGAGGTGCTCATCGCCGGCGTGATGCTGGCGACCGGGCTCATGACGGAGGCGAGCCCGGCGGCCACCGAGCTGGCCGACCGTCTCCGTCAGGCAGTGGACGGCGACACCCTCGCGGCTTGGGGGGAGAAGCTCGCCTCCCTCAAGGGCCAATCGCCCGCGGCGGTGCTCCAGCGCCACCGGGACGGCATCGAGGCCACCGCCTGCCGGGCGGGGTTGATCATGGCCGGGGACGTGCTCTCCGCGATGCGGGCCTGGGGACGAATCCAAGGCACCTTCGACAACCCCCAGGGCAAGGACACGGAGGAGATGGACGAAGTCGTCACCGCCAATCCCGCCCTCAAGGACATGCTGGCCTTCGCGGCGTCCGAGGCCTTCGGCAAGCTGCTGCCCTCGCCCTAGAGCATCCCTGCCCTTCGGCTTCCTCCCCCGCTCGAGAGTTGGAAGGTCGAGCCGCCGATAGGGCGGGGTTCTACAGGCCTCCCAGGCTGATGCGAATCGTGGGGCGTTCAGGCATGAGCACGAGGCCAGCCGTGCCGCCGGCCACGGCGGCCACGCCCACTCCGATGAGAGTCCAGAACCACCACTTCTTGTAGATCGGCGTGTCCGAGACGCACCTGCCGGAGACGCAGGCGCCGCCCGGGCAGTCGCCGCTGTCCTCGCAGGCTCCACCCGCACCGCCGCTCCCGGCTTGGAGGTCGAGCGCTGGAGATGGGTTCTTCATCGCCTCGGCGATGACCTTGGCCGCGGGTGATCCAGGCACGGCCGAGATCCTGCGGACCCTCTTTGTGAACTTGCGCTCCCGCGCATCGTACCAGCTCGTCTCCCCATCATCGAGGTTCGCCCTCACTGCGACGACGTGCCTGACCCCCAAGGTCTTTGCCAGGGCTGCCATGGCCGGCCCAGGCTCGTTTCTCCTTCTCAGCTCCCGGTTCACGGCCTTGATTGTCTTGCGGAGCTCCACTTGATCCGGTGAATCCACGATCCGCGCCTTCAGCGTGGCTCCAGACTGCTCGTCCACGGTGACGATCCGGCTCACCCTCACCGCGCCAAGGCGTCGCAGCTCCACGATGTGCTCCCCAGGGGCGATCCCCTTGAGCACCACCGGCGCCACCCCTGCCAGACGTCCGTTCAGGAACACGAATGCTGGCCGGTCAGTGTTCACTCGCAGCACCCCGGTTTTAGGCAGGCTCTTCTTGATCCGCTGGAAGGCCGCGATCACCTCCTCGGAGAAGTACTTGGTGGAGAGGCCGCGCCGAGGCTCTATCGCGATCATGGCGGCAAAGGCCCGCTGCGCCGACCCGCTGTCGGCGTTCAGCTGATGGGCCGCGCCCAGATAGCTGTAGGCCTGCATCAATCTGCGGAGAATGCCGGGGGAGGCCCCGTGCTTTCGCAAGGCCGCCTGCAAGTCCTGGATCACCGAATCCAGCCGCTCGATTGCCGGCGCCAGGTTCATCTTGAAGATGAGCTTCCGGCCTGCCCTGATCCGCTTCAGGTACCCCTCCAGCTCCTCCTCTGGGGGGTCCTCGGGTATCCCGGACTCCACGAACCTGAAGTCTGCGTCGGGGACCTTGCGCAGCTTGTGCACCTCCTCGAGGATCTTGGCGGCCCAGGGCCACTCACGGCCCTCGCTGACCACCACCAGGGCGCCGAGCCCTTTTCCCTCAGCACCCTTGGCCCTCGATGGCCCTGGGGAAGTCAAGGTTACAAGCAGCAACGCTGCCAGACTTGGAACAGCCGAAGGAGAGGCGCGCATGGAGTGGGATTATACGGACCCATCTGGGAGAGGGTCAACGGTGGATGGCAGATTCGCTTGATAATCTTCCATGAGAGAGCTCTCTCGGCATGACAACCCTAGTCAAGCCCGTGGCCTGGGGAAGGGCCGGGTGGTATACCCGTACCAATGACCTGTGGCTCGGATCCGGTCTGCTCGCATGGCGGGCGGCGGCGCGAAGCGCCTGGACCTTGCCTACATGGTCAATCAATTGAACTCACTAGGAAAAGGCCCAACGGAGATCCAAGCATGAGGACTTTGACCTTTTCACGACATCGCCGAGGAGGCCTCTATCGCCTGCTCGCCCTCTCGGCCGGGCTCGGCCTGGCAATGGCCTCTCCACCAGTCAATGGGGCGCCAAACGAATGGAAGAAGCTGGATGGAGGCCACGCGGAGACCTCTCGGGCGGAGCTCCAGCGACTCCTCGAGAGGGATGGGCTCAAGGAGACCGAGCCGCTCCTTCGGCACCCCTATCTCCTGCGCCTGGAGATCAAGGACGCCGGTGGCGGCTCGGCCAGGCACAGCGAGGTGGTCGTGCGCTTTCGCAGCCTCCCCGCCAAGGCGCTGGCAAAGGCCTGGAGCCCTGGTGGACAGGAGCCGGGACGCGCCCAGCTCGGGGTCTTCTCGGAGTGCAAGGAGAAGATGGGCGCGGTAGGTCGAAGCTGCCCCCTCAACTACAATGGCCGCGGCTTCGTGGACGTCACCTCGTCCTTCACGGATCGCAACATCCTTTTCGTACACGACCCCGCCAGGAAGGGACAGGGGCACACGGTCCTGTGGTTCTCTTCGGAGCAGTCCCAGGAGCACCTCTGGTTCTATGTGGTACCCAAGACCGGTTTCCCGAGCTTTGGCTTCGGACGCCTGTCCGTGAAGAAGTTCAGGGTGCCGAGCCCCGAGCCCCTGGCGAAGCTTCCAGGCGATCCGCCCGATCCAGGCAACGGGCCACGACCCGGCCCGGGCCCGGGCCCCGATCCTCGTCCCCTCCCACCGCCCGACCGCCCCGGCGGGCCTGGGCCCGATCCCCTGCCCGACCCGCGCCCCGGGCCGG
>JAVEWA010000803.1:0-2739 GCA_034004785.1 Polyangia bacterium | reverse complement strand
CCAGGACCTCCTGCCGGGACTGGGAGGGTGGGGACCTGCCTAGCGAGGCCCAGTGGGAGAAGGCCGCCCGGGGCGACTCGATGGACGGCCGCCTCTTGCCATGGGGCGATGAGCCAGTCACCTGCGAGCGGGCCAACTACGACGAGAACGGCCCCTACAACGAGGACACGGGCGAAGGGTCGGGGTTCGGTTGCTTCCACAAGTGCTGCCCAAGCACTTGGCCTGTGGGCCACCTTCGCACGAGCAAGGGGGACTCTCCCTACGGCGTGAAAGACATGGCGGGGAATGTCTCGGAGATTGTTCTTGATTGCCTTGACAGCACTTATTACGCCAGGTGCCTAGCTGAGGGTTGCGTCAACCCAGTGAACATGGAAACCGATGGCTGCACGCATTCGGTGAGAGGAAAAAGCACCTCTGCTGAAGGACCGGATCTTGATGTTATCGGCCGAGGTAGTGATCGAGAACTCGGCCTGCGTAGAGGTTTTCGTTGCGCGACGGCGCTGTGAGCGTTGAGTAGTCCCTGGCTTCATCGATTTTTCGTCGTTTGAAGCCAGCTAGAACGTCCTGAGGAAGGGAGGAGCGCCATGCGGCATCTGCTGCGGGGATGGATTTGTGTGTTTCTTGTGAGCTCTCATCCTGCGTTTGCCGAGCGGGGATCGGAGAGACTGACCGAGGCCACCGATCCCATCGCAATTGACCGGCGGGATCGCGAAAACATCATAGGGTTTGCCCGGAACTTCATTTATGCGTCTGAAGCGTGTAACCCCAGCCCATGGCATAATTATGTCGGACAAGACAACCTGGCCAGCGACCAGCTTCAGATCTCTCGCCTGGCCTCTGTGGCCTACCTGCTCGCCCACCATGGAGACTTCGCAACGGAATGGCCCAACGTGGTTGGCGACGTTGATGATTTTTGCCAACCCCCGGGAGTGGACTTCCGAAACACGCTCGTGGGTTACTTGAAGAAGATATTCGTTCCTCAGGACGAAGGTCTCTACTGGAACGGCTCCATCGGGACTGGCGGCGACTACGACATGACCCTCGTGGGGCTTGCCAACATGCTCTACCTTCTCACCCACGATGAGGCGCTCCTCGGCGATACGACCATGCTCTCGGATGCTGCCTATGGGATCCTCTGCCAGAACGGAAAGGGCCCGAACACCGGCTGTGAGTTCTCCGGCGCTCCGTCGGACAGGCCAGAGAGCGAGTGGGACGGGATGAACGCCTTTCTGGCCTTCGGGCTGGAGCACAGCTACTTCGAGTCGGAAAACGGCACCTGGGCGACGGTGCGCCCCGAGACCGAGAACCATGTGCTCAGCATCTACGCCTGGAACTATCTTGCGAGCATGTGGATCCTCAGGATGGGGCTCGATCCTGGGCAGGGGATGCGAGAGGAGATCCAGGCCTGGGCCATCGAGGGGCTCGGTTGGCTCGAGGAGCCGGGGAACGCCGAGAAGTTCTTCTCGCCCATCTTGCAGGCGCTGGGGCGGGTGGTTCACAACGGCTACTTCGAGACCAACGCGAGGCCCTACCAGGAGCTGTCCCTGTTCGCGATCCTGACCCTGGCGGTGTACGGCGACATCTTCGCGGACAGGCCGCCCGGAGACCACGTGCAGATCCCCGAGGAGATCCGGGACTACGCGAGGCGGGTGCGGCAGGCGGCCCGGAACGCCATGCACTACACCGCAGCGACCTTCGCCTTCCAGTCGATGAGGGGGAAGCGGTCGGCGCCCATGCGGCGGCGGCACGACTACAAGGAGGTCGCCGACTTCTATGGCGGAAACCGCACGGCGTTCCTCTTCGGCCTGCTCTCGGGTGCTCACGAGTACGATGATTGCACGGAGGAAAACAACGCGAGCTGTGACCTCTTCCGGTCCCCGAAGCTCAACCACAGGCACAGGCTGCTCTGGACGGCTCTCATGCGCCTCTCGGCTCGTAAGAGCACGAGCCCTCAGAGGCGGGGCTACGAGCTTCCCTCGGTCATCCAGGGGCACTTCTTCGACCAGCGGCGGTACTTCGGCATCCTGCAGGCGCGAGCGACCCTTGGACAGTACTCGCGCACGGGCGAGCCACCAGGTTACTTCGAGCCGTCAGACCCCACGCAGACACTCCTGCCCGGCAGGTGGCGGGGCCACCCAGAGCTCTACTTCGGCACGGGCGACCTGATGCTGGCCGCGGGCGGAACCTACAACGTCTACTACGACCCCGAGCATCTCCCCTGGGAGGACGCCGATCCTCAGTACCGGTTCTGGAGCAGGGCTAGCATGCTCTTTGCTCGCGGGGACTTCGGACATCCCTACGACAGCGACGACCCGATGGAGTGGCAGTGGGCGGATCTCAGGGACGGAAGCGATAAGGACGTGCTCGTCATGAGGGGCCGCAGGGACAAGTGGTGGCAGAGCGACTGCAACGTCTGGACCTACAAGAGCTTCGCCTACGGGTACAACTACGACCCGACGGTGGAGCCGAGCTGGGCCGAGGGCTGGGCCCAGGACTACCCAGGCTGGTGGACGTACCACCCGAACCAGGCATTCTCGATTGAGGAGGCGAGGTTTCGGCTCTTCTACTTCGCGCCGGACGTCCTCGGGCCAGGCGTGGGAGCAGGCTCGGACGGCTACTACGTGATCCTCGGGCGGCTTCGCAAGGAGGGAGCTGACGACCCGTTCAAGTGGTGGCACTACAACTACCAGCGCGGCATCGTGGAGGTGGTGCCCGGAGATCGCTTCCCACACCTCGACG
>JAVEWA010000144.1:0-12499 GCA_034004785.1 Polyangia bacterium | reverse complement strand
GGGATAGTCGGTACTCTAGGCATGGGTCATGGTCTCCGTTGGTCAATGTGCAATTCAAGGAGATCATAGACCCAACTTTTCCTCAAATAATCCCAACGGCTAGACGCCTTGGGTGTTCACGCATGGGGATCACCGGCACCACTGGGAGGACGTGCTCACCGGCGCCCTGCTCGGCACCGGCTTTGCCTACCTGGGTTATCGTCTCCAGTTCCCGGCTCCCTGGACAGAAGGGGCTGGCAAGGCCCGGCGCCGCTCGGGGTGGGTGGCCCTGCCTCTGGTGGGACCAGGTTCCTACGGCCTCGCGGCCCAGGGCGAGTTCTAGGCCGGTATGACTGGATCCACCTGAAAAAAGACGGAATAGAATGCCCGCCAGAGGCGACAACCCAGGCAAGTCATGCAGCTAGCGGCGCAACATGACGAGATCGCTGCCTTGGCGGCCCAGGCCTCGGCCGGGGACGCCCAGGCCTTCCGCCGCCTGGTGGATCGTACCCACCGCACCGTGTATCGCCTGGCGCTCAGGCTGCTCGGCGACGGGGCGGGGGCGGAGGACGTGGTGCAGGAGACCTACATCAGAACCTGGCAGGGCCTCCCGACCCTGCGGGATCCCCAGGCCGCCCTCGGGTGGATCTGCCGCATCGCCAGGAACGTGGCCCGGGACCGGCAGCGGGCCCAGTACCGCCGCCCCGCCACCTCGCTCGATACCCCCAAGGACGGCGACAAGGCGGCCCTTGGGGACCGCCTGGCCCACCCTGCCCCGGATCCCGAGCAACAGCTCGGCTCTGCCGAGCTGGGCCGCCTGGTGCAGCAGGCCCTCGCCGGGCTGAAGGAGAAGCACCGGCTGGTCCTCACCCTGCGCGAGATCGATGGGCTGAGCTACGAGGAGATCGCCTCGGCCCTCGGCTGCCGCCTGGGCACGGTGGAGTCCCGGCTCTTCCGGGCCCGGGCTGCCCTGTCGAAGCGCCTGCGCGGCCTGGCCAAGGAGATGGGCGTCTCCATTCCGGGCGAGCAAAGGGCAGGCCCCAAGCGAGCTGCGGCGTCCCAAGATGAGAACGACATAGACGAAAGGAACGACGCAGACGACGAAGGCGACAGAGACGAGGACCAGGGGGACGATCGGGACGACCGGGACGACCGGGACGACCGGGGCGACCGGGACGACCGGGACGACCGGGACGACCGGGACGACCGGGACGACCGGGGCGACCGGGACGACCGGGACGCCGATGGCGAGAACGCCAAGAACGACAAGCACGAGGACGCGCCATGAGATGCAGGACCGCAAGACGAAGGCTGAACCCCTTTCTGGACGATCGCCTCGGGGACCGGGAGCGCCTGGCCCTTGTGGCGCACCTCTCGGCCTGCGAGCGCTGCCGTGCGACTCGTGACCTCTACCAGGTGACCCGGGCCGCCCTGGCGGCTCAGGGCCCGGCCGAGCCTCCTCCCGGGCTGGCGATCCGCGCGGCCAACCTGGCCCTTGCCGCCGCCAGGGAGCCGGAGAGGAGGCCTGAGCCGGCCTCCTACTGGCTCCACCTGCTCCGCTGGCCGGCCCTGGCCACCGCGAGCGCCGCAGCCTGCCTGGCATTGGTCCTGTTCCTCCAGGCGCCGGGAGAGCCTGCGCCCCCGTCGCAAGGCGATGCCAGCTCGGCCCTCGCCCAGCTAGTGAGCATGGACGACCTGGCCCCGGATCCCATGGAAGAGGGCGCCCGCGTGCTCGGGCAGGAGGTGGAGTGACATGTCACCCACTCGAAACCGGCTCCTCGTGGCTGGCTTGATCCTCGGGGTCCTCGGCTCAGGCTTCGCCCTAGGCGTGGCCGCCGACAGGATCTGGCTGCGGCCTCGCCAGAACCAGGAGATAGCCAGCTCTGCCCCCAAGGCCCCGAGACCCAAGGGCGAGGCCAGGGAGAGGCTGCTCACCGAGAGGTTCAAGACCGGGCTCGAGCTCGACGAGGAGCAGACCCGGCTCGCCGCGCTTCAGATCCGCCTCATGCTGAAGGAGCTGGACGCCATCAGGACGCAGTCCAGATCCGAGCTCAAGCGGGTTCGCGACACCCGGAGGACCGAGATCATGAAGCTGCTCAGGCCCGAGCAGCAGAGCCGCTTCCGCGAGATGATCGACTCCTACGAGAGGCGCCAGGCCGAGCGGAGACGTGAGGGCCGCGACCGATGGTAGCCTGCCACAAAAGCATTATATCTCAAGCGGTTCACCCTGCTCCGAGGATCCACCCACGACTCTTTGGGCAGGACCATTCGGCCTTCAGCTGTAAGGTCTCGCGCCCTCGGGCGTATCATTGCGCGAATGAGGAAAGAGAGCTTGGCCGGAGTGGCGCTCCGATCTCGCCCTCGGAGTCTAACCATGCGTAAACATATGCGAATCGAGATCTTCATCCTGACGGTGTTCTTCTGCGCCCTGGCTGCCTCGGCGGCCCTATCCGGCTGCTGCTGCATGCGCAGCGCCCCAAGACAGCCCTGCCTCAAAGAGAAGGGCTGCCCGGCCCAGGCTGCCCTTCCCCGCTGCAGCCAGGAGATCGCCAGGGCGGCCAGGCCTCTTTCCGCGGTGCTCCCCGAGACCGGATCCCTCCTCGGCCGTCAGGTCACTGTTTCGGGCAAGCTCAGGCAGGGAGGGGGCGACTGCACGACCCTGCTCTGCAAGAAGGGCTCCTGCTGCAACCGCTGCGGCGCCCAGTATGCCTTCTCCACCTCGGAGAGGCCCGATGTCAGCCGGCCTGACACCCTCCTCCTGCGAAACTCGGGCGAGGGGCCGCACCCCCATGCGAAGCTCTCCTGCCATGGAGACGACTCGCTCGTTTGCTGCCCCATCGCAATGGGCCAGGAGGTCGTTGCCGTGGGCAGGCTCGCCCTTGCAGGCAGCTCCATCCACGGCCAAATCTACATGGTGGAGAGCCCCAGGCTCTGCGTTCCCTGATTTCGCGACGAGAGCGAGAGGCGCCTACAGGGCGCTCGACCGAACGAGCTTGAGCCGCTGGACCACCGCCTTGAGCTCCTTCTCCACCCGCTCGACCCCGGGCTGCATCTTGTGGATCCCGGCGAAGAGGGCGGCCCGCTCAGAGGCGGCGGCCTGCATCCTCTCCTGGAAGAACCGCTCGGTTTGCTCGAGGAGCCTGATCGCTCGCATCTGGGTCGAGAGGATGCTGGCATCGTCTATAGCCGTGGTCCAGCTCTCCAGGAGCCCGCGGGGCTTGTCAAGGGCAGAGGCTACTCGGCTGGGATACAGGAGCGTGATGAGATCCGGAAAGCTCGTGGGGATCGATACGATGTCCGCCGCGGAGAAGAAGGCGTTCATCCAGTTCAGGTAGTTCTTAAAGACGCTCTTCAAGAGGTTCTGGCCGATCCCCTTTCTGAGATCCAAGAGACGCGCGGTGGCGTCGGCCTTCCTCCCCTGGCAGTAGGTCCAGAGCTCCCCGAGCCGCTCGGTGCGGCGCCGCTGCCCGGCAAGCATGGCAATAACCCCGTCGGTGGGGAGCCCAACGATTGTCACCTCGCTCACCACTGGCGGCGAGGCCTGGCGGTCCGCGGCCAGGGCCGTCTCCAGATCCCCGAGCCTCGCCTTCACCCGCCCCACGCCGAGGCTCACCCCCCTGAGCTCGTCTTCATAGGAGCGCCTGCTGGCGAGCCCCTTCTCAAGCTCGTCGAGCTCGGCCTGGAGCCCCACGAGGATCCTCTTCACTCGGCCGCTCTCCTGGCCGGTCGCCCGCAGGTGCTTGCTAGTGAACCAGGGGGCCGGGCCCCGGGGCCCCACCGCCTTGATGGTGAACACGCCGCTCACCCTCACTGGAGGCAGGTCGTTAGTCTGAGTAACCTTGCGCGCAAGGTAGGTGGTGGTGACCCGCCAGACGAGCTCCACTGTCACGCCGAGGGTGACGCTCCTACTTGGGTCGGTTAGCCGGATGTCTGCCTCCAGGTCCCCTACTCGGCTGAGGGAGAGCCCGGCCCCGGGGACCAGCTCGGCCCGCTCCCTGTGGGCCCGCAGCTCCGCATTGGCCACCGAGTTGCCGTAGGCGTAGCCCCACTCGCCGGATCGCTGCAGGGTGACCCGCCCCTTGGCGGCGTTCACGAGGACCGCCGGGTTCAAGCCTATGTAACGGATCCCGTCCATGGCCCGCACGCGGACCCGGGTGGGCCGATCAGCTGCTACCTCGACGATGCCGCCCCCCTCGTGGACCCTGCCCCCAACGATAAGCTGGACCATGGGCTTTCCCGGCCCAGCACCCGGTCCCGCGGCGCCGGGCGCCGGAGCGCCGGGCGCCGGAGCGCCGGGCACCGGCGCGCCCATGGCAGAGCCGAGCAAGACTAGGAACGCGGCCGGGAGGGCCAAACTCAGCATGAAGACAGGCAAAGGCCACAACAGGCGTCTCGAAGAAGCGGGATTGGGAGCTTTCTGCTTCATGGGTCCACCGGACGAGGGTTCAAGATTAAATACCCCGGTCTTCTCAATTCGCCAGAAAATATGAGATGTAGGCCCTTCTCGATGTGCCCGGCGGGCAGCACGACGTTATCTCCATCAAAGACAAAGGCCACGCCGAGGAGCCTAGGGACATCCCGGGAGTGACGGAAGGAGTACAGGCGGAAGTGACGGAGGAAGTGACGCCCGGCTCCCGACGGGGCAGGGGAGGCCCAGAGAGCGGGAGCCGAGCATCCGGACGGAGGCGCCAGGGGCTACCAGCGGCCCCCGCCGCCGTCCCGGCCGCCGCTTGCGCGGGGCTTGGCCTCGTTCACCTTGAGGTTCCTGCCATCCACCATGAAGTTGTCGAGGGCCTTCATGGCGTTGCGGCAGGACTGATCGTCAGCCATCTCCACGAATCCGAAGCCGCGGGGCCGGCCCGTCTCGCGATCCGTGATGATGGAGACCGAGTCCACCGTGCCGTGGGTCTCGAACAGGGTGCGAACCTGGGCTTCGTCCATGGAAAACGGCAAGTTACCTACGTAGAGTTTCATGATTCCTGTCTCCTACCCGAGCTCGATTCCAAAACCAGACCATTCACTCGGGCTCTTGGTCTGGTTCTTGCCCGGCCCGAACATTCCGGCCGGTGCTGAAGCGATCCGGTCGGCGCGACAGCATGTCACGCAGACCAGGTCCAGCCGCAGCGACACCATGCCGCTCCGGCACGATCCAACCGGCGCGATAGCATGTCGCGCAGGCCAGGTCTAGTCGCCACCAACGAGAGATCAGCGCTTGCTCGATGCGCCCAGGTCGCCTAACGCCCAACCACCGCTCACCATTCAGCCTGGATACCGAGAAGCAGACACGGTCCGTGTCCAACAGGAGGTATGAACAGGAAGGAGGGAACTGGGGTACTGGGTTCTACTCTGCCCTGGCCTTGGGGCCAGGTCTCGCTCGATCTCGTCCTCGCGCACAATCTCGTACGCCCGAGGAGACTGCTTACACCGTGCAGCGACCTTGTGCAAGGAAGATTCCGACTTTCGGACGATGCTCACGAGCAGACAGCCCCAAGACTGCTGGAGCCCGGCCGGCCAATGCGAGGTTTGGCGGATTGGACCCGACCACCCGACTCGGGTGAATCCGGCGGCTGCAGCGCCTCGGATCCGTGCTACTCCTTCAGCGCCGCGATGAGCTTGGAGAAGGTCTCGGCCGCGGCGGGAGTTGGGATCTGGCAGGTCCCGACCTTCTCGTGGCCGCCGCCGCCGTACTTCAGCATCAGCGAGCCGATGTTCACCTTGCAGGTCCTGTTGATGATGCTGTGGCCCACGGTGAACACCACGTTCTGCTTCTCACGCCCCCATATGGCGCGGATCGAGACGTTGGCCCCGGGGAACATCGCGTACTCGGTGAAGCGGTTGCCGCTCAGGATCTCGGCGACGTTGCGAAAATCGATCACAAGCACGTTGCCCTCCATGCGGCTCCGCTTGGTGATCATCGCCCGGTAGTCGCTCTCCTGCGCGAAGTATCTGGCGACGCGCTCCTTGACGTCCGGCACCTCGAGGATCTCCTCGATGGAGAGTCGCCGACAGTAGCCGATCATGTCCTTCATGAGGGCGTGGTTGCTGATCCTGTAGTCCTTGTAGCGACCGAGCCCGGTGCGGGCGTCCATTACGAAGGAGAGCAGGATCCACCCCTTGGGGCTCTCGATCTCCTCCGCGGTCAGGTCCGCGGAGTCGCTCTTGTCCACGGCCCACATCAGCCCGCTCTCGTCGAACTTGTGGAACTTCTCGGCGCCTCCGTAGTACTCGTAGATCACCCGCGCGCAACTCGGCGCCGGCTTGCTCGCGCCCTGGAAGGCGTAGTCATCGAGCTTCGCGAGCCGCTCGTTCTCGCTCAGGTGGTGGTCGAACCAGAGGCCGCAGCCCTCGACGTAAGGGACGTTGGCGAGGACGTCGTTCTTGGTGACGGTCACCTTGCCGTCCTGCACGTCCTTGGGGTGCACGAACAGGTAGTCTTCGATGACGCCTATCTCCTCGAGAAGCGCGGCGCAGGCCAGTCCGTCGAAGTCGGAGCGGGTGATGAGACGCATATCTGCCCTCCACTTTGGCTGATGATTGACGATGAACGTAGCCGGGTGGTCGGCCCGAGTCAATGATCCCATGAACAGTCTCGAGTTGCCGGGAGTGACGCAGCCGGAAATGGAGGCTAGGCGAGCCTTCGCCTCAGCAGGTACGCCGCGGAGGCGTACACCGTGAGCCCCAGGCCGCCGAGGGCCACGAGGGGCGAGGCGAGCTCGCCCATGGAGGCGTCCTTCAAGAGCACCGCCCGCATGATCTCGACGAAGTGACGCACCGGCGAGAGGCCGGACAGGGGCTGGAGCCAGTCGGGCATGTTCTCCACCGGCGTGATGAAGCCCGAGAGAAGGATCGCCGGCATCACGAAGAAGATGGCGCCGAAGAAGGCCTGCTGCTGCGTGCGGGCGATGGCGGAGACGAGGAGGCCCACGCCGAGGGTTGTGAGCATGTACAGGGTCCCAGCCAGAAACAGAAGAGGGATGGAGCCCCTGATGGGCACCTCGAAGATCCAGGCCCCGGCCACAATCACAAGGCCGAGGTCCACCACGCCGAAGAGGTAATACGGGAGGGTCTTTCCGAGGATCAGGATCTCTGGCCGGATGGGGGTCACGAGGACCTGCTCGAGGGTGCCCATCTCCTTCTCCCTCGCCAGGCCCATGGCCGTGGTAATGAGAGTCAGTATGAGGAGCAGGGTCGCGGCCACGCCTGGCACGAAGTAGATCTTGCTGCTCAGGGTGGGGTTGTAGAGGATCCGCGGCTCCACCACGAGGAGCGGGATGTCGAGGGCCCTGCCCTGCGAGGCGGCGAGGGTCTTGGCCCGCTCCAGGGCGAGGCCGCTTGCCCGCTGCATCACGAAGGCGGCAAGGGCGTTCTGCGCCACGGTGGCGCGGTTCGAGTCGCCCCCGTCCACCAACGCCTGGAGCCGGGCGGTCTTGCCCGCTCGGAGCCTCTCGGCGTAGCCCCTGGGGATGACGAGGGCGATCGCCACCTCTCCCCGGCTCACCATTTTGACGGCCTCCTCGCCGCTTGGCACCTGGCCCACCAGGGTGAAGGCGTCCCCGGCGGTGAGCTCCTTTGCCAGGCTGCGGCTCTGGGGGCTCCGGTCCTCGTCGGCGATCACCGTGGGGACCCGATCCACCTCCATGTTCACGGCGTAGCCGAGCAGGATGAGCTGGACTACCGGCGCCGCCGTGAGGAGCATGACCATGCGCTTGTCGCGGAAGGTCTGCTGGTACTCCTTGAGGATCATGGCCCAAAGGGAGCTCCACATCGCGTCACCCCAGGGTCCGCTTGAAGCGGGCCACGGCCAGGAAAAGGAGCGCCAGGAAGAACCCCGAGAGGGCCGCGAGGTCTGGCCATACGACCTCGAGCCCGTTGCCCCTGAGCAGGATCGCGCGGAGCGCCCGGACATAGTACTGGGGCGGCAACACCGCGGCCAGGTACCTGAGAAAAGCAGGCATGTTCTCCACCGGGAAGACGAAGCCAGAGAGCAGGAGCGCCGGCAGGAAGGTGGAGAACATGGCCGCCATGGAGGCCACCATCTGGTTCCTCGTGAGCACGCTAATCAGCAGGCCCTGCATGAGCATGGCCAGCAAAAAGACGCCCGACACCAAGAACAGGAGCAGGAGGCTGCCCCGGACGGGCACTTCGAAGAGCGTGACGCCGATGGTCAGGACCAGGAGCACCTGGAGCAACCCGATTGCGAAGTAGGGCGTGAGCTTGCCGAGGATCACCTCCAGGCGGCCAACCGGCGTTGCGAAGAGCTGCTCCATGGAGCCCCGTTCGTACTCCCTGGCGATGGTGAGGGCGGTGAGCATGACTGCGATCATCACGAGGATGATCACCATGAGCCCCGGCACCAGGAACACCGAGCTCTTGAGGCGCGGGTTGAAGAGCGTACGGGTGCGGAGCTCGAGGGGGAGCTCCACCGGGCCGGCCCGCTTGGTGAGCTCGGCCCTGGAGGCGGAGAGGGACACCGCCGTGGCGTAGCCGAGGGTCACCGAGGCGCTGGTGTTGTCCGCCCCGTCGATGAGGATCTGTGCCTTGGTCCTGGCTCCCTTGGCGAGATCCCTCGAGTAGCCCCTCGGGATCACTAGGGCGGCCTTGGCCGCGCCCGAGCGAAAGAGGGTCTCCACCGAATCGGGGCTCTCGCGCTCGGCGGCCACCACGAAGACGTCGGAGGCGGTGAAGGCCTTCACGAGCTGCCGAGAGGCGGGCGTCCGGTCCTGGTCCACCACGGCAATGGGCACGTTCTCTATATCGAAGCTCACGGCGTAGCCGAAGAGCAGGATGAGCACCACGGGCATGCCGAGGGCGAAGGCCAGGAACTGCCGGTCCCTCAGGATGTGGACCACCTCCTTCTGGGCCATGGCCAGGATCCTTGCGACCAGGCGGCTCACCTAGGCGCCCTCCCTTCTCGCTCGGAGTCGTCGGCGATCACCGGAGGGCTCGCAGCCCGCGACGCGTCTGGCTCTCCCCCGGCGCCCCCATGGCGGGACTCTCTCTCCACCAGCTCGAGGAACACGTCCTCCAGGGTCGCGGCCGCGTGCTCCAGGCGAAGGTCCGCGCCGGGCGCGAGGCCGCGCGATTCGAGCAGGCCCGAGAAGAGGCCCGGATCCTCCAGCTCGCCCTTCACCCTCACGTGGGTCGCGAGGCCAAAGGGCTTCACCGCCAGGATCCCCTCCACTCCGGAGAGGGCGCGGGCGAGCATCCGGACGCTCGGCCCTGTCACCGCGTGGATCCTGCCAGGAACGTGAGCCGCCTTGAGCCCCTCGGGAGTGTCGAGGGCCACCAGGCGACCGTCCACCATGAGCCCGACCCTCTGGCAGTACTCTGCCTCGTCCAGGTGGTGGGTCGTCACGAAGAGGGTGGTGCCGCCCGCGGCCAGGCGCCGGATCACCCGCCAGAAGCTCCGTCGGGACAGTGGGTCCACCCCTGCGGTGGGCTCGTCCAGGTAGAGCACCCTCGGCTCGTGCAAGAGGGCCGAGGCCAGAGCGAGCCGCTGCCGCACCCCTCCCGGCAGAGTGCGGGTTAGCCGGTCCTGCTGCCCCGCGAGGTCAGCGAGCTCGAGGGCCGCCTCGATGCGGGCCCGCCTCCGCGGCCCCCCGAGGCCGTAGGCGCCCGAGAAGAACCGAAGGTTCTCGAGCACCGTGAGGTCCTGGTAGAGGGAGAACTTCTGGGACATGTAGCCGATGGCCGCCTTCACCCGCCCTGGCGAGCGGAAAAGATCCACGCCGGCCACCTGGGCCTCCCCATCGCTCGGCTCCAGCAGGCCGCAGAGCATCCTTATGGTGGTGGTCTTGCCCGCACCGTTGGCGCCGAGGTAGCCGAAGATCTCTCCCCGCTCCACCTCGAAGCTCACCCGGTCCACCGCGGTGAAGGCGCCGAATCGCCGGGTGAGCCCGTTCACCGCGATGATCGGGGCGCGCCTGGCGTCCTTGGGTGGCTGCCCTGCCGAAGATGTGGAGGTCATGGCTTTCTCTGCGGCGGTCGGCAAGGCTTAGGCCTCCCCTTGCCTTGCGGCTGACGCCGGGGCCGGGCCCGGGCCATGGCCCAGGCGCTCCTCTGCCACCAGGCCAAGGAAGAGATCCTCGAAGTCGGGCCGCACCTCCTCGTGGCCAGAAACGAGGGGCGAGCCCGCCGCCCAGGAGGAGAACCCCTCCGCAGCCGCCCTCCTCACCACTGCCCTCAGAGCATCGCCATGAGGCGTGACGGCGAGGAGCTCCTCCCGTGTCGAGATGGCCTCTTCCAGCTCCTGCCGGGCCGGGCTCCTGAGCAGGAAGGCCCGGTGCTCGAAACGCGCCGCCAGCTCACCAGGCGCTCCCTCGGTTAGAAGGCGGCCCTCGTTCAGGAGCCCCACCCGGTGACACCTGGCGGCCTCGTCCATGTAGGGAGTCGCCAGGAGCACCGCCATTCCTTCTCCCACCAGCTCGTAGAGGAGATCCCACAGCTCGCGGCGACTCACCGGGTCCACGCCGTTTGTCGGCTCGTCCAATACCAGCACCCTGGGGCGATGCAGGAGCGCGCAGGCCAGGGCGAGCTTCTTGTACATCCCGCCCGAGAGGGCGTCGGCGCGCCGGGCCACGAAGCGCTCGAGGCGCGTGATGTGGAGGAGCCTCGCTTCCCGATCTGCGAACTCCACTCGGGAGAGGCCGAAGAGACGCCCGAAGAACCTGAGGTTCTCGTGAACGCTCAGATCGCCGTACAGGCTGTACTGCTGAGGCATGTAGCCGATGGCTTCGCGTACGCCCGCGCCCTTGTTGGCGCCCTGTCCGAGCACCAACGCCTCGCCCGCGGAGGCCGTCATGAGGCCTGTGAGGATCCTGATGGTGGTGCTCTTGCCCGCGCCGTCGGGGCCCACGAGGCCATAGAGCTCACCGGGGAGGACCGCGAGGGAGAGGCCTCGCACGGCCTCGATGCCCCCGAAGCGCTTCTCGAGGGCCTTCGCCTCCAGAACGGGAAGCAGCCTGGAGGCCTCCACCTGGGGGAGCGCCCGGGCCTCTCGGGGTCCCCTTGTCATCTGCCCGTTCCCGTTCCCGTTCCCGGGATGGTGATCTCGACGGGCATGCCTGGCCTGAGGAGCCCTTCTGGGTTTGGCACCGAGACCTCCACGGCGTACACCAGGCGGTCCCGGTCCTCCCTGGTCTGCACGTTTCGCGGCGTGAACTCGGCCTCCACGCCCACCCTGAGGATGGAGCCCTTGAACAGCTTCTTGCCGTGGGCGTCGGCCCGCACCTCCACGGCGCGGCCTGGCTTGGCCGCGGCCAGCTCGGCGTTTGGCAGGTAGAAAGTGGCCGTCACCTCCCGGATGTCCACCAGCGAGAGGATCCGGCTCCCGGGGAGCACCACCTCGCCGGGCTCGTGGTTCCTGCTGAGCACGATCCCGTCCCTCGGGGCTCGCAGGCTGCACTCGGCAACCGCCACCTTGGCCCTCGACACCTGGGCCTCGGCCGCCTGGACCTGCACCAGGGCGCCCTTGCGCCCGAGGAGCGCGAGCTGGGTCTGTACTTTGGCGGCCTGCTCGCCGACGCTCGCCGTGAGGGCGCGGGCGCGGGCGGCCTCAGAGTTGGCGCCGAGGGCCTGGAGCTGCCTGTCCAGGCCCGCCACCTGGGAGCGGGTCTGGTCGTAGGCCTGGTCGGACACGGCCCCGGCCTGGTGCACCTGCCCCAGCCGCTCGGCGCTCCGGTGGGCCACTCCCCGCTGCACCTCCAGGGCCTTGCCCTGAGCCTCCACCGCCTTGGCCGCGGCCATGGCCATCCAGACCTGGGTCTTGGCGGACTTCACCCCCACCTGGGAGAGGGCCTCTTGAGCGCTGGCCGCCTCGGCCTGCACCTGGGCGCCGGCGAGGGCCGCCTGGGCCTGGGCGAGGAGGGCCTCGTGCTCAGCGCAGTCTAGCTCCACCAGCACCTGGCCCTGCTTCACCTGGTCTCCCTCGCGCACGTGGATGACCGTGATGCGAGAGGGCAGGCGCGACACCACGTCCACCTGTGTTCCTTCTACTGTTGCGCTGCCCCCCGAGGGCCGCTCCGCCTCGAGGCGCTGCTTTCGCAGCCGCATGTACAGGAGCACCGACAGGGTCGCGACCAGCACGACGAAGATGGGGATCGCTCGCTTCATCTGCTCTCCTTCCTGGCGCCCACGCCGAGGGCTCGGAGCTCGGTGGCCACTGCAAGGGCTGCGTCGAACCATGCCTTGCGAAGGGCCAGCTCGGCCTGGTCCGAGGCCTCCTCGGCTTTCTTCACCTCGAGCGCGGTGCCCACGCCGCCACCGAGGGAGGCCCGGGCGGCCTTCAGGTACACCTCGGAGGCGGCCTGCATCTTCCTGGCGGCCTCTGCCGCCGCCACCGCGGATAGCCTCCTCGCCCTGGCGTCCGTGGCCTGCCTGGTCGCCTCCTCGCCGCTCGCCCGGGCGAGGCCGTCGAGCTCGGCGACCCGCGCCCTGGTCTCGGCGCGCTGCCGCCTCAGCAAGTCCCCGTCGAAGACGTTCCCGGTGAGCATGAGCCCAGCGGCGTAGAACAGGCCCGCCC
>JAVEWA010000802.1:0-2744 GCA_034004785.1 Polyangia bacterium | reverse complement strand
TCTGAACCTGGAAGCCCTGCGAAGATCCAGGCGCGCGAGCCGCTTCTCGGCTTGCCGGATCTGGGCGCGCATGAGCTCGGCCTGCTGATCGCCTTGGGCAACCGAAAGCCGGCTCGTAAAATCGAAAGCCGAGCCCAGGGCGTCCCTGGTGTCGTTCGCCACGTCCAGGCGCTTGAGCACGTAGCGCGCAGACAGTGGGGTCATAAAACCCCAGATGGCGCCCCCACCGACCAGAGTGCCCAATAAAGCGCCTACCCACATTAGCCCAGCGAAATCAAGGGATCTGCTCTTGTAGAAGAAGAGCGCGACCACCCCGAGGGCCACGGCGACCACTGCCAGAGTCGTGGCCCTCTCCAGCATGAGTTGAAGCTTCAGGCGGAGCCGGGTCCGCCCAAGGACCTCTTGGATTTTGGCTAGCTCTGTCATCTTCAACCTCGCGGGCCCTTCTGGGCACCCCTGTCAGACGCCCAAGGCCGAGCAGGGTTCTCTCGTCTCCTGAAACATTTACCGCCCCTGGGGGGCTCTCATTCCCGCTCCATGAGGGGGGGAGACCGCCTGGGCCCTGGTCGCCGCCGCCCTTTCGGACGATCATCTGCTCGAAGGCCGCGGCTGGCCGGATCCCCGAAGTGTAGCGGGCTTCCCCCTGCCCGGCCAGCCGAAAAGACGGGCCTTGGTGGCTCGACCCACCTCGGCTTCAAGGCCTCTAGTGGATCCGCACCCAAGGCATCGGACTAGCCTAGGATTTGGATCTGTGGTATGCGGGGGGATACTGCCGTACAGGTAACGGACTAGACAACTCGCGGGTTTTGCGGTGAAACCTAACATTCCTTCTAGCGCCGAGCCAGCCCAGGAGAGCGGACGGGAAGAGCAGCGCGTGGATCTGCGGCTCTACCTCCACATCATCCGGCGCAGGTTCTGGGTGCTGCTCGCGGTCATCGCCCTTGCCTTGGGGGCGGCGATCTTCCTCACGAGCAGAATGCCCAGAAAATACCGGGCCGAGTCCACGGTGGTGGTCAACATGCAGCCCGGCAAGGTCCTCGGGCAGACCGTGCAGGAGTTCGACGCCGAGAGCTCTGGCTGGTGGCAGGGGACAACCTTCCTAAAGACCCAGGAGGAGGTCCTGAACAGTCGGCAGGTCGCCCGGCTGGCCGCCGAGAAGATGAAGCCAGAGCTGCGAGCCAAGCTGCTCGACAAGCCAGGCACCGCGGCGAACACCGAAGAGGACCTGGAGACCGCTACCGAGCTGATCGCGGCCATGCGAGAGGTCAAGCCCGGCAAGGACAGCAGGAAGTTCACGATCTCGGCGGTGCACACCGACCCGCAGGTGGCGGCCGAGGCCGCCAACGGCCTGCTGGACGCCTTCGTGAACTACAGCCTCGCCAGGCGCCAGGATGCCTCCACCGCCGCTGAGGCCTGGCTCTCGGCCCGCCTCGACCAGCTCGAGGACGAGCTCAAGACCGCGGAGCAGAAGCTCCAGGACTTCAAGTCCAAAAACGGCCTTCTGACCCTTTCGCTGCAGGATCAGAACAGCGGCCTCGCCAGCCGGATGATTGCCTTCAACAAGAAGCTGGACGAGCTGCAGGTGAAGCGGATCGAGCTGGCGGCCAAGATCTCCCAGCTCCAGCGCATCAAGGGCACGGACCCGGCCAACGACCCATCGGTGCTCATGGTGGGCAACCCCATCCTCGACGAGCTCAAGAAGGCCTACGCCGAGCAGTACCGCAAGCTCGTGGAGCTGCGGGCCGAGTACCTGGAGAAGCACCCGAAGATCCAGGCCCAGGAGGCGGTGCTGGAGTCGGTCCGCCGGGAGATCCACCGGGAGGCGACCCTCGCCCTGGTGGTGAACGAGGCCCAGTACCGGGTGGTGCTCACCACGGAGGGGGAGGTGCGAAGGTCCCTCAAGAAGACCGAGTCGGAGGCCATGAACCTCGGGCAGATGGAGCTCGAGTTCAAGCGCATGGAGCGCGTGGCGTCCCAGAAGGCCAAGTACTACGAGATGGTGCTCGCAAGATACGTGGAGAGCGGCCTGGCCAAGAAGCTGAACACCAACAACGTGCAGATCCTGGACCGGGCGGTCGCTCCCCTCGAGCCCTTCTCCCCCCGAATCCACGTGAACCTCGCCATAGCCGGCGCCCTGGGGCTCGTGCTGGGGCTCGGGCTCATATTCCTGCTCCACTTCATGGACAACACCGTGAAGACCCAGGAGGACGTGGAGCAGCTCCTCGGCCTGCCGTATCTCGGCCTCCTGCCGAGGATCTCGGTTGGGAAGAAGTCCCGGCGCCCCAAGGAGGCAGCAGGCGAGGGCTCGCCCGAGAAGGGCGGAGCGGCCCTGCCCCTGTCGCCAGACCTCGTCCAGTGGCAGGACCCCAAGGGCCTGGTGGCGGAGCATTGCCGCTCCATCAGGACGAGCCTGCTCTTCATGTCGCCCGACAAGCCCCTGAAGGCCCTCCTCATCTCGAGCTCGGTGCCCCAGGAGGGCAAGACCACGGTGGCCATCAACCTGGCCATCTCCATGGCGCAGTCCGGCGATCGCGTGGTGATTGTGGACACGGACATGCGGCGGCCGCGGGTGCACAAGTCCTTCGGCATCAAGGCCGAGAGGGGCATCTCTGCGGCACTGCTCGGCGAGGTGGGCGTCGGCGAGGTCATCCACGAGACCCCCATCCCGAACCTCTGGGTGATCCCCTGCGGGGCCACGCCGCCAAACCCGGCAGAGCTCCTGCACACCAAGCGGTTCCAGGACA
>JAVEWA010000801.1:0-2744 GCA_034004785.1 Polyangia bacterium | reverse complement strand
TCAGCTTGAACTCCCGGTCCCCGAGCTGCTCGACAAGCCCTCCCGCAGTGCTGAAGGGGTCCGACACCTTGCCACCGCGAGGCGCCACCCGGGGGCCGGTCTCCTGGCCGCAGCCAGGGGCTCCGAGACCCACGAGGCCCACGAGACACACGAGGCCGATCAGACCAAAGCCTGAGAGGTCTGCCCCAATGGACGGAGATCTCTTGCCATTCCGGCTGGACAGGACCCCCACAGACTCTCGGCGCACGGCGATCTCGCTACACTTCCTTGGATCCATCGAGCTTCCCTCCTTGTCCCAAAACCCATTGAAATCATGCAATATCATGTTGTTCTTCCGCCGCCCGTAAGGCGCGCAAGCCTAGCAAACGCTCGAGCCACCCTAGCGTTCTTCCAGGTCGAGAGCCAGCCCCAACTCCGTTCCCGAGCTGCTCCCCGTCGAGGGCCCGCCCGAGAGCTTGCCGCGAACCGTCCTCACAAGATCGCCGACTGGATCATCCATGGACAGACCCACCTGATCACCAAGTGGTTTACCCTGGGGGATTACTCAGGGGATTACTCAGGGGATTACTCGTGTCAGGGGATTACTCGTGTCAGGGGATTACTCGTTGTGCCTGCCCGAGCGAGCCGCTATGCTACGCCCCGATCCGAGCGAGCCGCCCCTTGCCCATGCAGCGCCACCCATGAGTCGCCACCAGTGAGCCGCCAACCATTAGTCACCACCCACGAGTCACCACCTGTGAGCTGCAACCCGTGAGCTGCTGTAGAGACGACCGAGACGGCGCCCTGCTGGACCTGCTGCTCCAGCCGAGGGCCTCGCGAGAGGCAGTAGGCCCGGTGCACGGAGATCGCCTTAAGGTATCGGTGAAGGCCCCTCCGGTGGAGGGCGAGGCCAACGAGGGCCTCATCCGCCTGCTCGGGAAGCTGCTTGGCCTGCCAAAGTCCCAGATCTCCATCCGGTCGGGCCTTTCGGGCCGCCGCAAGACCGTCCACGTCAAAGGCATGGACGCCGCCGCTGTGTGGGCTAAGCTGGCGCCGTGAGGGTGCATGGTATGACGCGAGGCACTCCACGCCACTGAGGCATTCCATGAGACTGAGGTATTCCTCAAGACCTAGGCATTCCATGAGACTGAGGTATTCCATGAGACTGAGACTGGCCCTTATGGCATCCCTTTCCCTGCTCCTCCTCTCTTTCCCCTGGGCAGGCTGCGACAGCGAAGAGGAGCTGATCCCCTTCGTGGTGGCCACCCCCGAGGGCCAGGACACCTTCGCGGGCGTGACGGAGATCCGGGTGGTCTTCGGAGAAAAGGAGAAACGCCAGACCCTCTCCTCTCCTTCGGATCCCTTCCAGCTCAAGCTGGAGCTGCCCAAGGCAGAGTCGGGCACGGTGCTCCTCGAGGGGCTCGACGCCGCAGGTCGTGCGCTCTGCCGGGGCAAGAGCCCGCAGATCCTCTCGGTGGGGAGCAGCCAGACCCTCACCCTGTTCGTGGCGCGCCTCGGCACGGCGGGCCGCGCCCCGAGCCTCGCCCCGGCCGCCGCCCTGGGCATGGCCGCCGCCGACTACCGGCAGGAGGACTGGGACAACCTGGACGACGACACCACCGCCACGGTCTTCTTCGGCGGGATCGCCGCCGATGGCTCCCACCTTGCAGCGCCCTTCTACTACGACACCTACTTCCACGCGACCTACGACCTGGAGGATCTGCCCTCGGGACGCACCGAGCTCACTGCAATGCCCGTGGACGGGGCCTACTTCGTTCTCTTTGGAGGGCGGGACGAGGACGGTCAGCTCACCGGCCGGCTCGACTTCATGAGGCCGAGCACCTACAGCTTCGAGTACCTCACCGAGCTGGACTACGGCCTATCTGGCGCCGCCAGGGCCCAGGCTCCCTACGCCCGCCTCGGGCCCTACTCGGCCCTCCTCGAGGGCTCGAACCTCAGGATCGTCAGCTCTTTCCTGATCGCCGGCGGCGTGGGCGCCGAAGGGCCAAGGTGCGACGCTCTGCACCTCCTCGCCAAGTACGACCTCTCCTACTACCAGTGGTCCTTCTCCGCCGAGAGCCACCCCATGGCCGCCTGCCGGCAGGGACACACCGTGACCGCCACCCGGATCGGCACTGGAGACACGGCCGAGCGGGTGATCCTAGTCTATGGCGGCGCCCCCGACCCAGCGGACCCGGTCGCAGAGGTCTGGCGCATCTCTCCCACCCAGGTGGACGTGAACACGGTGGACTGGGGCCTGGACGCCAGCCCTCTCCCCACCGCCCTGGGCCCCATGATCTCTGGCCACGCAGCCCTCGCCCTGGAGGACGGTCGCATCCTGATTGTCGGCGGCGAGACCCTCGACGGCACCATGGTGCCAGACGGCTGGCTCTACGATCCAGAGGACGACTCCTTCACCCACCTGCCAGGGCTGCTCCAGGTGGCCCGCTCGGGCCACACCGCCACCCTGCTCGGCGACGAGCTGGTGGTAGCGGGCGGCCGCGGCCAGGACGGTGCTCCCCTCGCGAGCGTGGAGGTCTTCGACCTCTCGGACGGCTCCCCTGCCTACCTGGACACCGTGTCGCTGTCAGTGGCCCGCTGGGGCCATCACGCCTTCGTCATGCCCACCGGCACCCTCGGCCTCCTAGGAGGCCGAGGCCCTGGCGGAAACCCCACCGACGTAATAGAGATCTACACTCCTCTATAGTGTTTTTGGTCATCAAGGCTGAAGGTCTCGCATATCGAGTATGTTCGACACTCCTGAC
>JAVEWA010000800.1:0-2746 GCA_034004785.1 Polyangia bacterium | reverse complement strand
CCTCGAGGCGTAGGCGTGGGCGCCGGCCTCGACCGCCCGCCAGTCCTGGCCAAAGGCCAGCAGCACCGCGTCCACGCCGTTCATGATGCCCTTGTTGTGGGTGGCGGCCCGGTAGGGATCCCGCTCCGCGAAAACCGAGGCTTCCTCCACCCCTTTGGCGATCTGGAGGCCCGAGGTCGAGCCGTCCCCGAGGACGAGCCGGTCGAGGGCCACACGCCCGGTAACTGTCACGAGCCTCCGGTCCGCAAGGTTCGACAGGATTCGAAGCAGCGCCCTTCCGCCGGTGAGCTCGGCCACCCTGGGCGCCAGGCGCTCGGCCATGGTGTTCACCACGTTGGCGCCCATGGCGTCCCGCACGTCCACGAGGAGGTGAACCACGAGCATGGTGCCGAGCGGGTCCGGGGGATTCTCGGGATCCGCGGGATCCTGGGGATCCTCGGGCGGGAGCAGACGCACCTCCAGATCCCTGGCGCCGCCTCCCACCCTGCAAAGCACCGGATCCAGGGCGTTGGCCTGCTCGAGGAGCGCAGGGCGAGCAGCCAGGATTCGATCCCTCGCCCCCTCTGGGTCCTCCACGTCCAGGATCTGGATCTGCCCGATCATCACGGGCTCGTCCCGCCTGGACGTGACGCCCATGCCTCCCCTGAGCAGGCGAGCCGCTCGGCCGAGGCCCGCCACCACGGAGGGCTCCTCGATGGCCATGGGCACCACCCGGTCCACGCCGTCCACCCTCAGGTTCAAGCCGAGCCCCAAGGGCATCCCAAAGACGCCGATGCAGTTCTCCACCATCCGGTCGGCGGTGCCAAGGGCGAGGCCCACATCCTGGCCCAGCTGTTCACGCGTCTCGGGTCGGAGCCCTGTGTTCCTGTGGATCCGGGCTATCCTTTCCTCCAGGGAGAGCTTGTAAAAGCCAGGCCACCGTGAGTTTTTGTCTTCAGGCATCTGGTCCCATCCCTGTGCTGACCCCCGAAATACCCCAACCGCCCGCCTCGCTTCGCCCGGCTTCGCCCCGACCAAGTGGGCAGCCTGGGAAGCGGTAAGGACGAAAGTTAATGGCCTGGCGCTCCATTGTCAACCGCGAGGCTTTCAATGGCCCGAACCCTCCGCCCGCCAGGCAGCAGGGCGCGGCGACACCGGCAGTTTCTCTTTGAGTCGCAAGTGGTTCGCCCTGAGCTCCAAGGCACTTGCCGAAGGGGGCTACATTGCATATAGCGGCTCGGAGGGAGGCTCTCGCCTCCGGACGGACAGGGACAGACAACCAAATGAAACACTTTAGCACTTAGCTCACATCCATTCAGGATGCATCCATTAATTATCTCACAAGCGTGCAATGGCCACGGACAAGGCAGGGCCGACGGCAAATCTGGGGCGAGTTGACCCTTCCGTCGCCTTGGCTAGACTCTCTGCCTGTGGAGCTACTTCCAATACTGCCGGGCATCTTCCTCCTACCCGGAGCAAACGGAGGCTCCTTCCCTTTCTCGAACTCGGTGCTCGTGGATTCGGACACTGTCTGTCTGATTGACGCTGGCTGCGGCCTGGCCCAGCTGGAGGCTGGGCTCGAGATAGCCACCCCGGACCTGATCCTCATCACCCACGCCCACCCGGACCACATCTCCGGGTGCTGGATGTTCGACGATGTCCCCCTGCACGTCCCCGCCATGAGCCGCGCCGACGTGGGGGACCTCGACCGCATGGCCAGGCGCTTCGCCCCCTCCCATCTTCAGCAGCCCTACAAGTCCTACATCCAGGGCTCCATGGGATTCGAAGCCTGCAGCCCGACCCACACCTACGAGGCGGGCGCCAGCTTCGACTTCGGCCAGGCCCGCCTGGTGGCCATCCACGCCCCCGGTCACACCGAAGACCACATGTGCTTCTTCGACACCACGAGCGGCCTGCTCATCTCAGGCGACATCGACCTGACGCTCTTCGGCCCCTGGTACGGCGACATGGAGTCGGACATCGAGGAGCTGAAGAAGTCAGTGCAGTCCGTCATGGACCTGGAGCCCAGGGTGGTGGTGAGCGGGCACGGGGGCGTGTTCCGCACCGATCTTCAGGGGCGCTTCCAGCGATACCTGGACGTCATCTCCATGCGCCACGGCGCCATCGCGGAGCTGGTCAGGAAAGAGCGGACCCTCGACGAGCTGGTGAGCCTGTCGCCCATCTACCGCGAGCGACCCCTCGCGCCCGAGCTCACCGCCTGGTGGGAGCGGCAGATGATCCGCAAGCACCTCGAGCTGCTCATCCTGGAAGGCCGCGTGCAGCACACCGGCAAGGGCTACATATCCAGGCGCTAGCCGCGACAGGCGAAGGCGCCTCGGTCCTCGCCCGCCCTCACTCCCGGGCCCGCCGCCCTCGCTCTCGAGCCTGCCCCTGGCTTCCTCCCTCCCGTACGCCCATGACTTGGTCTGTCACGAACGACTCTCCCCGGGAGAGGGACTCGTTCCTCTGCTCGATCCTGATCCTCCCGAGGCCCTTGCAGAAGGTGGACTTCAGGTCCAGCTTTCCGCCCGCCCCCGGTATCAGCAGCTCCCTGACCTCAACGCAGGGACCGTAGCTCTTGCCGGCGACCTTCTCGTGAAAACCAGATCTGAGCACGGTCACCTTGCTCGCCGCGGTCCTCGAGCCGTCCTCCTGCGGGCCCAGGAGACGATACTCCAGGTGGCGAACGACCCCAGGCCGGAGCGGCCAGGGGATGACCAGGCGAGGCTCCTCGACTCCGACTGGCTGGCCCGCGAGGTCCTCCTGG
>JAVEWA010000799.1:0-2750 GCA_034004785.1 Polyangia bacterium | reverse complement strand
GGCGCGCTGGGAGCGGCCCTGGACCGGGGCGCCATCGAGCTCCATCCCGCTCACCCGGACGCGCCCTTCACCCTGGAGGTGGGTCCTCGGCCAGGCCAGTCTGACGCCACGCCGCCCTGGGGCGAGGACTTCCCGGACCCGGATCCCGATCCAGGCCCGGGCGCCCGCGACGGGTGCGGCTGCGGCGCTCCGGGCGGCGCCGGGACTGCGGGCTCGCTCTTCCCCCTGTTCTTGGCGTTCTTCGCGCTGATCCTCGCCCGTCGCCGCAAGGGACCCATCTAAACGACGCAAGGGGCAGCACTGGCCGTGCTCCCGCCCTAGGGCGCGCCAGAGCCGGCCCCGGCATCGTACTCGAGGCTGGCGTCGCCCTCCTCCGCATCGCCCCCGTCCACCTTGCCTGGCAGGCTGGTGAAGCCCACGCAGACCCCGGTCTGGACCTCGCAGATCTGCCTATCGGGCCTGGGACAGTCCTCGCGCGTCTTGCAGCCTTTCTCCACCGAGTCCCCGTGGCCACAGCCCGGCCCGAGGGCCCCGTACCCCGCCAGCGCGAGAGCGAGAGCCCCGAGGAGAGGCAGGGCGAGGGAGAGAGATCTCATGGGAGGAGGCTACTTGCTCGGGCTACGAGATGTCAACGGCGCCCCCCTCGTTCTAGCTCGACGGGCCTCGCCGACCGGAAGACGAACAGGAAGAGCACCTCAGCGCCTGAGGTCCCTCGCGCACCGGAATCCAACGTCGCCGGCGCGCTGCTCCGAGGCAAGGAGCAGGCGCTTCGCGGCCGGGCGGGAGAGGATGCGGAGCCGGCTGTAGGAGCCACCCTTGATGAGCCTCCCGTTACCGCCCGATGGGCCCTTGGGCGCGTGGGCCGGCACCTGGCCGCGGGTCCACCAGCCCGGTTGGTACCAGTCGGCCACCCACTCAGCGACGTTGCCGGCGAGGTCCATTACCCCGTAGTAGGACCTGTCCCCTGGGAAGGACCCGACGGGCGCCACCCACAAGAACCCGTCCGAGGCCGAGAGGTGGAACATGGAGTGCACCGGGTGCAGGGTTCCGTGGTTGCAGGCCTTCTCCTGCCACCTGGGGCCCCAGGGCCAGACGCGGCCAAAGGGCCCCCTCGCGGCCTTCTCCCACTCGGCCTCGGTGGGCAGGCGCTTGCCGACGAAGCGACAGTACACGCCCGCCTCCTCCCAGGTGACGTTCACCATTGGGGCGTCGGGCCTGGCGAAGGCCCCGAGGGTGCTCGGGGCGGCCACTGCCTTGCAGGGGCCCCGCCGGACGCAGCCCTCGTATGCGGCGCGGGTCACCTCCAGGCGGTCGATGCGATAGGGGCCGAGGTGAATTCGCCGCTCGGGCAGCTCTTCCTGCAGAAAGAGCAGGAGCTGACGCCTCAGCGCTCCTCTGCCCTCCCGCTCCCCCAGCTCGGCGAGGGCCGCCCGGAGATCCTCGGGGCGGCTGCCCATGCGGAACCAGCCGCCGGGCACGGAGAGCTCGGCGGCGGCCGCCGAGGGGGGCGCGGTGATCCTCCCCGTGGGCAACGGGGCCTGCGCCGCCCTGGCCAGGTCGCCTAGAGAGGACGCCAGGCTGCCGAGCACCAGGACGAGGAGGGACCAGGAGAGCAGAGTGGCTGCGAAGGGCCAAAGTATGGCCCTTGGAGCCTTGGGCCACTTCGTCTTGCTATCGATGGCGCAGCGCATGAAGTGGATGCTCGGGAGGAGCGCCCGGCGAGGGCAGCGCCACGAACCGGGACCTCGCTCAGGGCGAGGCGTCCAGGGTGACCTCGGCGTCGGGCGTCACCTCGGCGTCGGGCGTCACCTCGGCGTCGGGAGTCACCTCGGCGTCGGGAGTCACCTCGGCGTCGGGAGTCACCTCGGCGTCGGGAGTCACCTCGGCGTCGGACGTCGCGTCGGGCGCCGCCGCGTCGAGACGAGGCGTGCAGGTGGTCCCTGCAACGCAGACACCAAGCGTGGAGGAGGCGGTGACACCGTCGAAACAGCACACCAGGCCCTTCTTGCAGTCCGTGGTGGTCTGGCAGGGCTTGCCCTCCTTCTGGCGGCAGGCGCCCGCGAAGAGCAGGGCCCCGGCAGCCAGGATGAGGAGCGCGGCTGTCTTGACCCGGCAGCTCATGGCGACGCGTCCTGGGTCACCTCGGCGTCGGGCGTCACCTCGGCGTCGGGCGTCACGGCCGCGTCCGCAGGGTTGGCGGCGTCAACTGGCGCCGTCGAGTCGAGCCGAACCGCCGCGTCGGGCTGACCAGTGGTGCAGCTCTTCTGACAGGTGTTCGACCCGCTGCAGCACTGGAGCCCATCCTTGCAGTCGCTGGTCACCTCGCAGCGATCCCCCACGTCCTGAAGGCATCCGGCCACGGACCCCAGGCCCAGCAGGAGGAGCAGCGCCCACACATTCCAGAGTTTCATGCCTGTCCTCGTTCCCATGGGTGGTTCTTTCCTACCATGGGCATCTCCCTCGGACAAGTCGCGGCCCATCTGCCCCTCGTCCGTCGCGGGGCAGAGGGCGTCCGGGTGCCCTCAGAGTCGCTCACCTGGCGTCCTCGGCCAGGGGCGCGTTGCCGAAGCGAAGGTCCACCAGCTCGTACTCTCTCATCCCGCCCGGGGCCTTGAACCTCACCTCGTCCCCCACCTCCTTGCCGATCAGGGCTCGGGCCAGGGGTGAGGTTATGGAGATCCTCCCCTTCTTGGCGTCGGCCTCGTCCTCGCCCACGAGGGTGTAGGTGACCTCGTCTCCGCTCTCGCCAT
>JAVEWA010000143.1:0-12642 GCA_034004785.1 Polyangia bacterium | reverse complement strand
GGCATGGTCAAAGCAGGGGTGGTGCCCGTCAGGCTCCGCGTCCTCAGCTGGGGCAAGAACTGCCGGACCTTTCATGGCCGCACGAGCTGCCCCCCGTCCAGGCATTTCCCCGCTTCGGGCCCATTGAGGCCTTGATTTTCTCTGGCAACCAGAGGAGAAAACTCAATATACTCCTGACTTCCGAATCCTAGGAGAAGGCGTGGCAAAATCCCAGCAGCAGATCCCGATGGCGACCTGGATCGACGACTGGGGGCGTTGGTTCCTGAGGACCTACTTCATCGGAAGCATCCTCACGCTCGTCTCCTTCTCCCTCATGACGCTGGCGGCCGAGTTTCCCGGGCCCTCCATCTTGGCTCTGCTCATGGCGGCGGTGATTGTGCCGCTCGCATTCGTGGGGGCCTCTCTCCCTGGGCGCCTCAGGGCCATCCGGCAGGGGACCTACCTGCCCGAGCCGGTGGACCCGGTCACTGGCCCGGGGCTCCTCGGGCAGCTCTCGCAGATGCGCTGGCTCGTGGCCACCCTGCTCATGTTCGGCGCCTGGCCGGGGTTCTACTTCGTGGCCTCCAAGATCGGCGCCCTCCAGCCTCCCACCCAGTTCCACTTCGAGATCGACCGGCGGATCCCCATGGTGACCGCCCTCGCGCCGATCTACATCACCATCTACTGGTTCTTCATCTTCCCGGCGCTCTGGGGCCGGGGCCGAGCCCACTTCTGGCCCCTGCTCAGCGCCTACGGCTCCCTGATGGTGGTCTGCTCGACGGTGTTCGTGATCTACCCCGTGGAGTTCCCGAGGGACCCCCTCGTGGTCCGCCACCTCGGAGACTGGGCCCTCCAGATCGTTCACGGCGCGGATCCGCCCATCAACTGCTTCCCCTCGTCCCACTGCGCGGTGGCCACCCTGTCGGCCCTGGCGCTCAGGGACGTGCATCCACCGGCTCGATTCCCCGGCATGGCCGTGGCCCTGGGGATCTGCGTCGCCACCGTGCTCACCAAGCAGCACTACTTGATAGACACCCTCGCCGGCATCCTGCTGGGCGGCGGCGCCTACTACCACTTCTTCAAGGCCCCGCGCTACCGCCGCATCATCGAGGTCTTCCAGCCCAGGCAGAGCTGAGGAACGAGCCATCACCCCTCCCGCTCGAGGTGGGTGATCCACTCCCTCATGATGTCGAGAAAGGCCGCGAGGTCTTGGAGCACGGGCGAATGGACCCGCATCAGCCGGCTGGCGTGTTCTCGAAGTCGCTGCTCATCGAGATCAACCGCATAGGAATGTCGGAAGAAGTGTCGAAACGCTAGAAGGTCAGCGAGGTCAGCCAGCCGGTCCGGCGAGATCGCGGCGGGCCTGACGTCCGGCAGGGGAAGGGTGAAGCCGCGGAGAAGGTCACGATGGCTAGTCGGTCCGCTCGGCAGGGATCCCTCGAGAGTACGCGTCACCCGCTCCAGGATGGACTCCAGCGCGGTGTACCAGGCGTGCACCCGAACGGCCAAATAAGCCTGCTGCTCCGGGGTCCAGGCAACCGAATGTTGAACCACGGCGGCGGCCTGGGCGTGGATTCGGCTCAGGGCACCAACGTCCGCCTCGACGTCTCGCACCAGGCGGCGCAACTCGACCGCGCTCAGCCGGTCAGCGGGCGACATAAAGGACCTCCCCCTCCTCGCGTGCCCTGGCTACGATGTCCGGCCTGCCCCACTCGGCCGGAACAAGATCCACGGGCAAGGGCGAAAGCAGAGTTAGCCTGCCCATGGCATGAGCGAACCGATCACGAGGGATGCCCTCGACCATGAGGTCGAGGTCCGGTGAGTCGGTGTCGAAGCCGCGGACGACCGAGCCGAACACGGTGACCTGGCGAGCCCCGAACTCCTGCACCAGCACCTGCACCAGGCCAGGTAGCTCGGCGCGAACCCGTTGCCGAAGCGATTCGCGCTGCTCGAGCTGGTCTTGGATCCGCTGCACGAGGACACGCATGTCCTCAGTATACACCGGTGACCAGACGATTCAACAGCCGGGGCAAGCTGGCTTCGTGACATTTAGCGGCCCATCAGTGACATTCAGCTGTGTGTCTGCCAGCCGTCCCGCACGCTGGAGGCGCTTTCGTCGCGGCACGGGAGACCCATAGTGTGGTCGATTATTCCTAAAGGCTCTGCGCCAATGAGCATCAAAACCACGCATCGCGGTGCAGTTCTTCGCTTCACTCTCTCCTTCGCGAGCACCTTCGTGGTTTCGGTACTCGCCTCGGTACTCGCTGTGGTACTCGGCGTGGTACTCGCTGTGGCATTGGCCTCGGTCCCAGTCCTGCTCTGCTCCTCCTGCGAGCACCAACCCCAAGACCCCCTTCCCCCACAGTGCATCGTGGATGGTTACTGCGACTACGAAAACGGCGAGAACATGATCAACTGCTACGTTGACTGCGATTCAATCTGCACTCTCACATCCATGAGCGGCACAGTCCACGAATTCCTCATCTCCGAGCTCTACCTCCCCGATTCCTCCACAACCGCCCACGAGAATGGCGTGGACATGAACGGCGACGGCTACCTCGATAACCAGCTCGGCAGCATCCTCGCCATGTTCGCCAGCCAGTTCCCCGACCTGGACGCGAACGCGTTCGTGAATGCAGAGATCCAGGAGGGCCGCCTCCTCCTGGTGGTCCGCTTGTTGGTGGACCAGTTCGAGAACGACAACGCGATTCTGGTTCAGCTCCTCCGTGCCGTGGTGGCTCACGACGCCACCCCCCTCTTCGACGGCAACGACCAGGTGGCCCTCGCCCCCGACTCGCCCCATGACCTGTTTCTCTGCGGCAGGCTCAAAAACGGCATCCTGGAGGCTGGCCCGGGTAACCTGAGCCTCGCCGTCCCCCTCCTAGGCCCAGGCCTCGGTCCCTTGGACCTTCTATTCATGCGCACTCAGGTCATCGGCCCTGCAGGGCCGCACGGCCTGAAGAACGTGATGGTGGGTGGCGGCCTCACCCGTGACGAGATCGAGACCCGCTTCTACCCTTGGCTCCTCGAATGGATGCAGACCGAGCTCACCACCGACGCCACGGGCCCCTTGGCCGCGGCCATCCTCGACGCCTACGACGGCCAGTGCCACCCCTCCACCGCGCCCACCTGCGACCCCACCCCTCTGGGCTGCGCCTCGGACGGTGAGATCCATCCCGACGAGCTCAGCTGCAACCCTACCCTGAGCGCCTTCTTTGCCCCCAGCCTGGACATCGACTTCGACCGCGTGAAGGACCTGGTCCCAATCGGCGTCAAGATCGTCTCGGCCGTGCCCGTGACGGTGGTCGAGTCTCCGTAGCCCCCGGGCCTCTTGCCCCGTATGGAAGAAAAGCCGAGGCGACATTTTTTCATGGAGTCGTGTAGCTGAGCCTGCAAGTGGTTTCAAACTCTACATGCACGATCTCGTGAGCGACGGGATCCTCTCCCCCGACGGCCATGTGATACCTTAGTCCTCCCGGCGCTCTGGGGCTGGGGCCGGGGCCGCGACCACTTCTGGCCCCTGCTCAGCGCCTATGGCTCCCATGAGGGACGTGCATCCCCCGGCCCGTTTCCCCGGCATGGCCGTGACCCTGGGGATCTGCGTCGCCACAGTGCTCACCAAGCAGCACTACGTCGTCGACACCCTCGCCGGCATCCTGCTGGGCGGCGCCGCCTACTACCACTTCTTCAGGGCCCCGCGCTACCGCAGCATCCTCGAGGTCTTCCAGCCCAGGCAGAGCTGATCTCTGGGAGCGTGGTGGAGGCCATGCGCGTGATTAGCAGCCGCAGCAGGTGGTAGCGCCCCTAGAGGGAGTCGCTCGAGTAGCGGTAGTACCCGAGCCGGGTGCTCCCTGAAATAGGTAGACGAGATACAACGCCGGACCGCGCCGGAGCTCGGAACGGTGATCGAGCGGTCACTAGATTTGGGACAGGGAGCTCGAATGCTATTTGGGGTGTGGCCTCGCCACTATTCGAGGTAAGCTGGTTTTAGTGGGTCGAGAGACAATTTGGGAGGCAGGCTCATGCTAGAGGCAGCGGTAAGGCTCCATGTGGTGTTGGCTCTGCTCATCGTGGGGACGCCTCGAGCGGAGGCGCAGCAGGTCTTCGAGGAGTTTCTGGACGACGGGAGCGCGAACGACTCGGGTTACCTGGGCTACTTGCAGAGCGGCTCCTTTGTCGCGGGGGGATGGAAGACAACTGTGATGGACTCCAGGATCATGTTCGATCTCGACAGCCTCGGCGAGTTCCCGAATGGCATCGCCTGCGGAACGGCGGAGGTGGAGTTTGTGAGCTTCGATCCCATCACCAACTTCCAGGGCGACTGCGGCGACTACGATCCCAACGGGGGAGACGAGTGCTACGCCAACATAATCGGCCTGTACGAGGGAGATCACGGCTCGGCCTGGACAGCGGCGAGCAACCTGGAGACCCAGATCCAGGTGCAGGCTACCTGCGAGCAGTGCTTCAACAACCAGCCCGGAGATCTCGGGAGGGACAGGTGCCTCAAGTTCAAGGGAGTCAGCGCCGACTGGGACGTCTCGGACAACATCGTCAACTTCTACCTGCCATCTGCGAACGACGTGGCCTGGGAGAGTCACATGGGCAGGCACTACATTGCCAGCTTCACCTGGAGCTGTGGCCAGGTGGACTACTCCCTCGAGTTCGACGGGACACCCCACACGGCAGGGAACCTCTGGTTCTGGGGCACGGCTCCCGCCGGGGCCCGACCGAACATCAGGAACCTGTTCATCGGCAAGGATAACTCGGTAGGAGACAAGTGGATCCAGGAGGTCATCTACTACCGGGTGAAGGTCACGCGGAACGAGCCCTGCGACTGCCCGGCGCTCCCCGAGTGCCCAAACGGCGTGATCGAGACCGGAGAGGATTGCGAGGGCTCGGACCTCGCTGGCCAGAGCTGCCAGTCCCTCGGTTACGCGGGAGGAGCCCTCGCCTGCACCGGGCAGTGCGCCTTCGATGTCTCGGGCTGCGTTCCTTTCGCGGACGCTGGCCTCGACGCCTCCGTTTGTCTCGACGGTGGAGATGGCGGCCCCGGAGCGGACGCAGCGGACACTGGTCCAGGCTCGGACACCGGCTCAGGCGAGGACTCGGGCGTGGCCCCGGACCCGGCTGGCAGCGGTTGCGGCTGCGAGACCCAAGGCCATCCCCTGGCAGGAGGGCTGCCCGTTCTTCTCCTTGGGATCCTGCTGATCGGTCGCCGCCAGCGCGCGCGGCGGCTCGTCAACGTCCGCGAGTGAGCTCGAGGCTAGTTCGGCGGGCCGTCTAGCCTGTCCTTCGCCACCATTCGATCTGCGGGCCAAGCATTGACCCCGGTCACCCGATCACCGATGATCTCGGCATGTGCCCCGGTACGACGTACGCGGTACGTACGCGGAATTCTATTAAGTCAAACGGGTGGTCACGTAGCGTCCCACGGGTCGTCGTCAAGGCGGCGGGCCACATCGTGCCTCCGTCGAGCCCGCCGCCCTGAAGGGCCTCGAGTAGCGGGTTACACCCATAAGGTGGAGATGGGGGCGGCCGAGAGGCGCTCGCCTAGCGGATAGGCGCGGGACCCAGTGTGCAGCACGACGCCGCGCACAAACCGCGGCCCGAGCTCATCGCGTAGCCACGCGAGGTGCTTCGCTGCGTCCGGTGTGGGAGCCGCGCTGGCCTTGATCTCGATGCCCAGGACATCTCCTCCGCCGAGCTCGACGAGCAGATCGACCTCGTGCCCCCCCTGCTCGGTGCGCAGGTGGAAGAGCCGCGGCCGGGACTCGGCGATCGTCAGCTCGGCGCGAAGCTGTGCGGCGACGAAGGTGTCCAGCAGCCGTCCGAGGAGAGCGCCGTCCCGCAGCACTGCGTCCGGGGTCAGGCGCAGGGTACACGCCAGCAGCCCGGGATCGGTCAGGTATCGCTTCGGGGAGCGGATCAGCCGCTTGAGCCTGTTCGAGGTCCAGGCGGGCACCCGCTCGATCACCATCAGATTGACAAGCAGCTCCTCGTATCCGAGGGCCGTCTTGCGGCTCACGCCCGCCGATTCGAAGAGGGTCCGGTCGTTCACCAGCCCGGCGGAGCAGAGTGCGTAGGCCTCGAAGTACCGCCGGAGCTTGGCAGGGTCCCTCGGGCCATCTAGCTGCATCGCGTCTCGCGTGAGGAGCTGATCGACGTAGGCGTCCAGCCAGCGGAGCCCTGTCCGCTCTGAAAGGGACAGTGCCGCCTCGGGGAAGCCGCTCCGCAGGGCGAGTTCCACGTAGCCGCGGAGATCCGGCGTGTCCGCGGGGACGCCGAGCTCCTCGCCCCTCGCCAGGCGCTCGATGAGGGGGGGCGTGCGGGGACTGCCGCGCTGCTCGGCGAAGGTCATTCCAAAGAGCGGTACCCTGACCAGGCGCCCCGTGCCCGGCCAGGTCGGCGCATCGAGGTCGGCCCGTACAGAGCCGGTCAGGAGGAAGCGTCCGGGGCTCGGAGAGGCATCCACGGCGCGCTTCACGGCTCCGAGGATCGCGGGCACCGCCTGCCACTCGTCGAGGAGCACGGGCTCGGCGAGCCCACGGAGCATCGCGTCGGGATCCGCCTCCACGGCCGCCGCCTCACTGGGTCTGTCGAGGCGGATGATCGTCGCAGCGTGCTGGGCCGCGGTGGTCGTCTTTCCAGTGGCACGAGGGCCTACGACCAGGAGCGCGGGAAGCTCCCGTAAAAGATCCTGTATAAGTAGATCAATGCTTCGTTCGAGGTATTTGGGCACGCAAAGACAATGCCACTTTCCCGGCCCACGCGCTACCACTTTCCCGGCCCACGCGCTACCACTTTCCCGGCCCACACGCTACCACTTTCCCGGCCCACGCGCTACCACTTTCCCGGCCCACACGCTGCCACTTTCCCGGCCCACACGCTGCCACTTTCCCGGCCTACACGCTGCCACTTTCCCGGCCTACACGCTGCCACTTTCCCGGCCTACTTGAGCATTGCCTTCACCCGTGCGAGGCGCCAGACTCCTCGCGCACAGTTACGCCGTATCCCCTGATCAGGGCCTACCCGGCGCCCACGCTCTTCTGAGATGCCTACTCTCCGAGTCGGGCGAGCGCCGTCACCTAAGGTTCGGCTCGTGTCTTCGTGGCACACGCGGATTCACAGCGTACCGGTTGCGGGTATACTACCCCTGTTGCCAAGAGGAGAGCTTCCAATGAACCGACCCTTGCTGCTTTCGCTTTGTCTCGTGGGCGTCCTCGCTCTCGGCCTCGTCTGGGCCGCCCAAGGCGCGCCTGCCGAGCGCCTCACCGTGGGCTACCGCGCCTGGAGCGGGGGCGACTGCCGGGCGCTGATCCGGGGCAACGACGCATACTGCACGAGCGGCGACTGCCGGGCCCTCCTCAGGAAGAACGACGCCTACTGCGACACCGACGACTGCCGGGCGGTCCTGCGCAAGAACGACGCCTACTGCAAGACCGATGATTGCCGGGCGGTCCTGCGCAAGAACGACGCCTACTGCAAGTCAGGCGACTGCCGGGCCTACCTGCGAAACAACGACGCCTACTGCGAGACCGGCACCTGCCGGGCCGTGCTCCGAACGAACGACGCCTACTGTCCATAGGTAGCGGCCGGCTCTGTTTCTGGGTGGGGGAGCGTTCAGGTTGGCGGTCTATCCAGCCTGCCGGGCCGAGCCGGCGGCCGTCGCCATGGGCAGGGGCTCGGCGCGCGCCCATCCCAGCATCGCCGGCACTGCGAAGAAGGGCACGTAGGCCAGCACGATCTCCACCAGGACGTCGTAGGTGAGGGCAGCCGCGGCGATTCCGCCCGGCGCAGGGGAGTAGGTCCCAGGCGCAGCGCCCGGCACCTGGATGCCCCTCGTGCCCACCGCGACCTCGGCCAGGGTCCAGGCGGTGGCCACGATGAGCATGACCGCGGTCATGGCGGCGAGGCGGGGCCTGTGGCCGGGCCGCCTCCACCAGGCGAGGATCGAGAGGGTCACCATTGCGCCGAGGAACCCGAGGGCCTGGGGCGTGAACATGTCCCGCCTGGAGGCGGGGTTGGCCGCCAGGCTGGCCGGCTCGGTCCCGGACTGGCCGAGCGTGGAGAGGATGACCGCCACCGAGAGGGCCGCGAGGCCCGCGAGGGCCCGCCACCGGGTGGCCTTTGCGAGCAGCCGGTCGCCCAGGAACAGGCCCAGGATTGCGACGGCGCCGCCCTCGGCCATGCCTTGCAGCGGCAGATGGAGCCAGCGGGGCAGGGGCGCGCCGAAGAGCGAGGCCTCCACCAGCACCCGGGTCCCCTGGGCCTGCATGGCCGCCTCCACCAGGGTCCAGGTCCAGGTCCCGGCGAGGAGCACCCAGAGGTAGTCGCGACGGCGCTGCCGCGCGAGGTCCCAGGTGACGAGCCCGAGGGCTGCCAAGGCAAGGAAGAGCTTGGCGCCGAAGTCAGTGCCGAAGTCGCCGCTGCGGATCATGTAGATGGTGGGCATGCTGCCAGCCGGTCCGGCCGGGCGAGGGCTCCAGGCGGCATTTTTTCGCGCCCTTGGAGCCCGGCGAAGGCCCGGCGAAAGCCAGTTACTTCTACAGCTCGGTCACCAGTCAGAGACAAAGCCGGACACGAGGAAGCTGCCAGGGGAGATGACCGCGCTTTGATAGGACAGGGCGCCCGGCGAGGCCAGGAGGATGAGCCCGGCGCCCCCGCCCCCGCCCCCGCCGTTGGCGTCGGTCTGGCCATCCGTGCCGTCCGGGTAGTCTCCGGCCCCGCCGCTGCCGCCGTCTCCGCCGTAGTCCGCCCCGAGGCCGCCCTGGGCAGGCATGTCGGAGGGCAGGCCCGGCTGGCCGTCCAGGCCGTTGTCTGACGTGAAAGGTGCTCCGGCGCCGCCGCCGCCTCCGTTGGCCGCCAGGGTCCCGAGGATCTCGATGTTGGCAGCCTCCAGGAGCAGCGCGCCCCCCGACCCTCCGGCCCCGCCGCCGGCCCCGTGCTGGCCTCCCCGGCCCTGGCCGCCAGCCACGCTCAGCACGGCGGTAGAGCCGATCAGAAGATCGCCGTTCACCGCGAGCTGGATGCCCCCTCCGCCACCGCCGCCCGAGCCGCCGCTGTTGGGAACGGCGCCCGCCGTGTCCGGGCCCCCTCCAGCGCCGCCTCCGCAGCCGCCGGCCAGGGGAGTGAGCGTGTACGTCGTCACGGTCTGCGCTCCGCCCTGGCCTCCGAAGGCGTGACCCGGCACGCTGCCGTAGTAGCCGTCTCCGCCCTGGCCCCCTTCGCCTCGGAAGCCGCCTCCTCCGCCGCCTGCCTCGAGCTGCTCGCTTCCGCTGCCCGCCTCTTCACCCCCAAGGCCCTGGGTGCCCGAGTAGCAGAGACCTCCCTGCGCGCCGTCCGCCGGGCCTCCGGCGCCACCGCCAGGGCCAGCCTGGTTGATGGAAGCGGAGCCGATGAGGTGACCTTCGATGAGCAGGTCGCCAGCGATGTAGAAGGCGGCGGGGGCGCTGCCATTAACCGTGACGCGGATGCCTCCGGGCACCTCGAGGGCCGCAAGGCCGAACACCGCGAGGGGGACAGAGCCAGGCTGGGTGATCACGTCGAAGAAGATGCCGTTCACCGCCTGGCCTCGCGAGCCCTCGGGCCGATAGATGACGCTAGTCGTCGAGATCTTCCCGCTGTCGGTGTCCACGTCGATGTCCTCGGTTGGAGCGAGGATGCCTCCGTAGAGCTGGTCGTAGAAGCTCTGGACGTCGAAGTTCCTGGGGGCCAGGCGGTTGCAGCGGTCGAGCAGGCTGTTGCAGCCGAGGGGGCAGTCCGCGGGGATGCAGCTGGGCTGCACCTGCCCGTCGGGCTGGACCAGGGCGTCCGGGGGCACCTCGCCGTCCGTCTGGACCAGGGCATCCGGAGTCACCTGGCCGTCTGGCATGAGGGAGGCGTCGCCCGTGACCTCCGAGTCAGGCTGCGCCGAGGCGTCCCTCTTCAGGCGGCTCGAGGAGAAGCTCACGTGGCAGCCTGTGATGCACAGGCACAAGCACAGGCACAGGCACGGGCACAGATACGGGAACGAATACGGGCACAGATACGGACGCACACGCATGACAAGATTGTGGCTCGGCTCCCGGCGCGGGTGCTGGCCCGGGCTCGTGACCGATCCAACCGGGGCGCCCCAGGGCCCCGCGGCAGACCGCGACCAACCTACGGACATGGGCGTCATTCCCAGACATGTTAAGCCATGCCGGTCGAATCAAGCAATTGCGATTATTTTCAAGGCCCCTTGGCGTCAGTCCTCCAGCTCACCTGCGATGGCCTGCATGGACTCCACCGCCAGGGCGCAGAAGGCCGCGGCGTCTATTCCCAGATCCTCGTGGTGGGACACCCGCTCGCGGCTCACCTTGGCGGCGAACCTGGGCTCCTTGAGGCGCTTGGCCACGCTCTTGGGCTTGACGTCTCCGAGGCGCTTCGTGGGCAGAATGAGGGCCGTGGCGAAGACCATGCCGGTGATGGACTCGGCGGCGGTGAGGGCGTGGTCAAAGGGCGTGACGCAGGGGATGCCCAGGAGATCCCCGTTGTGTGCGAGGATGGCCTGGAGCCCCTCGGCGGGGTAGTCGAAGCGCTCCTCGAGGATCCTCGAGGTCTCGTGGCCGTGGCGCATGAACTCCTCGCCCACCAGCTCCAGATCCAGGTCGTGGAGCAGCCCGGTGATGCTCCAGAGCGCCTGGTCCTGGCCGAGCCTGGCGGCCAGCCGTTGCATGATCGCCTCCGTGGCCCGGCTGTGGCGGCGGAGGTACTCGCCCTTCAGGTGCTCGCAGAGGAGCTCGAAGGCTTGTTCGCGGCTTGGGAGTGGCATGAGGAGAGCTTTCTACTCGTCCGGAGGACAAAGGCAAAGGAAATATGGGGAGCGCTCATGCAGCGAGGCGTCTCCGTCAAGAGGCGAGGAGCTCGCCTGGGGCGCCGATGTCCTCGGAACCTGAGTGATGGTCGTGGTCGGGCATGAGTTAGGTTCGGTGAGTCCCACTCTACTCTTGTGCTCAGGGGAGAAGCCTCAGGAAGGCGTCGGCGCTGACGAGCTGGCCGCGAGTCTTTCCTGGGACGTCGAACCACTCCTGTACGCCGCCTTCAGAGACAAGCTGCACAACGATTGCGGGGCGAAGCGCACCCGCGAAGTAACGGAGGTGACTCGAGGGCCTCTGATCTTTGAGCTTTGCCTCCACAAGCATCCAAGGGCGGCGATCCCGCAGGATCAGGAAGTCCACCTCCCGTTGTTCCTTGTCGCGCAGGTAGCGGAGCTCGAAGGTGCCGAGCCCCCCGTCGGTCCACGCCTGGACCGCTTTGAGAAGATGTCCCGCGACTATGTTCTCGAAGCGCGCGCCTTCGTCTGGTACCTCCGACCAGTCCCAGAGGTAGAGCTTGGGCTGTTTCTTCAGAGCCCGAGGAAGGCTGCGATGGTGGGGCTGGATCCGGAATGCCAGGTGGATCTGTTCCAGCCACTCGACCCAGCGCTTTGCTGTGGGCTGCGAGACCTCGAGATCCTCTGCCAGTGACCTGTAGGAGAAGGGCGAGCCGACCCGCTCCGGGAGGAGGGTCGCGGCGGTCTCTATGAGGGCCACGTCGTGGACCCTGTTCATGTCTCGCAGATCTTCCCTGACTAGGCGCTCGGTGCGGGTTCGTCGCCACAGCGTGGTGAAGGTGGCGTCGCGGCGCAAGTACGGCTCGGGAAAACCGCCGTGGGCGAGCAGGTCTGCCAGTAGGTCCGGGTGTCCGTCGAGCTTGATCGTCAGCGCGGTGGCGAGATCGGCGGGCGATGGGGGGCGGTCAGGCCCCATTGTGAGCTCTCCCAGGGTCAGCGGGTGCATGCGAAAGAGGAAGTAGCGTCCAACCAGGCTGTCTCCGCCGCGCCTGAAGAGATCGAGGCGAGCGCTCCCCGTGACGAGGATGCGTGCGTTCTCTGCCCGCGTGTCGAAGAGCCCCTTGAGGTTGGTCTTCCAGCGAGGCGCCTTGTGGAGCTCGTCAAAGACGATCACCCGAGGTTCTCCCACCTCCTGAGGTACAAGGGCCATGGGATCCCGAACCCACTGCCGACGGAATCCGGGATCATCGCAGGAGTGATACTGGCCGCGCTCGTTGGACAAGAGGAGTTGCTTGGAAAGGGTGGTCTTTCCCACCTGGCGAGGGCCGGCGACAAAGGCCATCTTGCCATGGCGGAACGCGAGATCCTCGATGAAGCCAAGGTACATGGGGCGGGGCAGCATCTGATAAAAATATCGCAGGCGTTAGTTTGGTCAAGACCAAACTAACGCAGGCGTTAGTTTGGTCACGAAAGATCAGACGTTCGGATCTCCGTGACCTGGCAACGGGCGCGAGCGGCGCATGGCGAGCTCCCTCTCCTAGCGAGCCGGATAAATGTTGTCGTACTCAGCCAGCCCGTTGAACCTCCCTCTTTTCCGGGCTACCCTGCCAGCCTGAGCTTCGGGCCCCTGGGAACCGGGCCCCTGGGAACCGGGCCCCTGGGAACCGGGCCCCTGGGAACCGGGCCCCTGGGAACCGGGCCCCTGGGAACCGGGCCCCTGGGAACCGGGCCCCTGGGAACCGGGCCCCTGGTTGGGCCGGCGGGTGGCTTGAAACAGGCTCGGAGCTGGCTCGAAGTCGGCTCGTACACAGGTAGGGTACACAGGAAGGTGCAGCGATGGCGCAACGCAGCGAGGTCGCCAGGAGGGCGTC
>JAVEWA010000798.1:0-2772 GCA_034004785.1 Polyangia bacterium | reverse complement strand
CAAGGACGTCCCCGGGGTTGGGACGAGGAAGGGATCCCCTGTAGCGCTGACACCGGCCCTGGGGCAGGTCGATCAAGGAGGTGGAGCGTAGCCTCATCTTGAACCGGCCCGGGGGGCCGCGGTCCTGCTATTATCGGCCCTGCCGCCACGCCTCGGCGGCCCGGGAGGCTCCATGAAGCTCGCTCCACGCGGTTCCAGGCGGATCCGCCCCGCAAGGCCCACTCCCCTGGGCGCCACCCTCACCCGGGGGGGTGTGCGATTCGCGGTGTTTGCGCGGCACGCGACCAGGGTCTGGCTGGAGATCTACGCCCGCCCCAAGGACAGCGAGCCCGTGGAGCGCTACGAGCTCACAGGGGCCGAGTACAGGATCGGAGACATCTGGTGCGCCTTCCTGGAGGGGCTTGGAGAAGGCACCCTGTACGGCTTCCGGGCGGAGGGCCCATACGAGCCGAGCCGGGGGCACAGGTACAACCCATACAAGCTGCTCCTCGACCCCTATGCCCGCGCGGTCACGGGCAGCTTCGATTGGCGCCTCGCGGACGCCCGCGGCTTCGACCCGATGGGGCCCGAGCATGCGCTGGCCCAGTCCCGTCTGGACAGCGCGGGGGGCTGCCCGAAGTGCATCGTGCTGGACGATCGCTTCGACTGGGAGGGCGACAGGCCGCCGAGGGTCCCCTGGGATAGAACCGTCATCTACGAGCTGCACGTCCGGGGCTTCACCGCGGATCCCAGCTCCCGGGTACCGCATCCAGGGACGTACCGCGGGCTGATGGAGCGCATACCATACCTCCAGCGCCTCGGCGTCACCGCGGTGGAGCTCCTGCCGGTGCAGGAGTTCGACCACCGGGAGAACCCCAAGCAGAACCCCCTCACCGGAGAGTGGCTCGGGAACTACTGGGGCTACAGCACCGTGTGCTTCTTCGCGCCGGTCTCGCGCTACTCCAGCGCTGGGGGCCTGGGGGGGCAGGTCCACGAGTTCAAGGAGCTCGTGAAGGCTCTGCACAGGGCCGGCATCGAGGTGATCCTGGACGTGGTTTTCAACCACACCTCGGAGGGGGACGAGACCGGGCCCACCCTCTGTTTCCGGGGGCTCGACAACCTCGTGTACTACATGCTCGAGGAGGACCTGGCGCGCTACAAGAACTACTCTGGCTGCGGCAATACCTTCAACTGCAACCACCCGCTCGTCCGCGACTTCATCCTGGACAGCCTGCGCTACTGGGTGGTGGAGATGCACGTCGATGGCTTCAGGTTCGATCTGGCCTCGGTGCTCGGCAGGGACCCCAAGGGCGAGCTCCTGGCGAACCCGCCCCTAGTGGAGCGCATCGCCGAGGACCCCGTGCTGGCTGGCCGCAAGATCATCGCGGAGGCTTGGGACGCGGCTGGAGCCTACCAGGTGGGCAGCTTCCCGGGCGAGCGCTGGGCCGAGTGGAACGGCAGGTACCGGGATGACACCAGGCGGTTCTGGCGGGGTGAGGAGGGCCAGGTGCCATCCCTGGCGACGCGCCTCGCGGGGAGCTCGGACCTCTACCAGACGAGCGGTCGCTCACCGCTCCACAGCATCAACTTCGTGACCTGCCACGACGGCTTCACCCTGGCCGATCTGGTGTCCTACGAGCGCAAGCGCAACCTGGCGAACGGCGAGGACAACCGGGACGGCGCCGATGACAACCTCTCCTGGAACTGCGGCGTGGAGGGCGAGACCGCTGATCCAGGGATCCTCGAGCTGCGGAGACGCCAGGCGCGGAACTTCCTGACGACGCTACTACTCTCCCAGGGCGTGCCCATGCTGCTCGCCGGAGACGAGCTCGGGCGCACTCAGGGAGGCAACAACAACGCCTACTGCCAGGACAATCCGACCTCCTGGGTGGACTGGTCGGAGATCGAGCTCAGGGAGCCCCTGATCGACTTCGTCTCGGGCCTGATCGCGCTGCGCCAGAGGTTCGCGGCCCTGCGGCGCAGCGATTTCTTCACCGGAAATCCTCGCCTGGACGGCCGGCCCGACGTGTCCTGGCACTCGACGCGCCTAGGTGAATCGCCCTTTGGGCGGGAAAACCACTGCCTCGCCTGCCACCTGAGCGCCCTGGAGGAGGGCGAGCCAGAGCTCTACTTGATGCTGAACGGCGGCGGCGCCGACGAGACCTTCGAGCTCCCAGGTCCCGCCGCTGGTGAATGGAGGAGGCTCGTGGACACCGCCGACGCCGAGGGGCGCTGGATCGGGAGCCCAGAGGACGCAGGGGCAGTGGTTCCCGGCCGCAAGATCGCCCTTGGCTCCAGGTCGGTGGTGCTGCTCGCGGCGCTCCCCTGACCTTGGGGGGCGCCTGTCTCGAGAGAATGGTTGGGTCAGGGGTGGGGGGCCTAGGTGCGGGGCGCCTGGCGTTCCTGGGAGGTCCTGGTCCAAACCTGCGAGGAGAAGAGGCGGCGCGCCCGCTCGGTCAGCTCGTTCCACTCCCTGTCGGCCTTGGTGCGAGAATCCTCGCGGTGCAAGCCGAGGCGGAAGCGCGTGTCCGCGGGGCGTTTCCAGGCTACTTGCATTACGTGAGCCGTGTCGGAATGCCAGGGAAGCAGGAGCTCGATCCTCTGGCCTTCCTCCAGAGGCAGGGCGCCCACGATGCACTGAGCGCCCTCCTTGCTGATGTCGGTCACCACCGCCTGCCGCGGATCGGAGTTTCCCACCCGGATGTTGCAGCGCCAGGGGTTGAGGAGCGGCGTGCGCGTGGGGCGTCTGTGCTCGAAACTCTTGACCTTGGCTCCCATCGCCTTGCGCAGGTA
>JAVEWA010000797.1:0-2773 GCA_034004785.1 Polyangia bacterium | reverse complement strand
ATGCGGCGACCCATGCAGGAGGGGCAGAGGCAGCGGCCTTTGCAGGAGAAGGCCACGATGCGCTCGTGACCGCAGTCCGGGCATCTCAGGCGGGCGAAGCCTTGTGCGGGGATCCCGCAGTCGAGGACGCTCCTCAACTGGCTCCTCGGCTTCGGCGGCGAGGTCGAGGTGCTCGAGCCCCCGGACTTCAGGAAGCAGATCGCCGAGAAGGCCAGGGCCGCGGCGAAGCGGTACCGCTGAGCCGAAGTTGAGCCGGACATTTTCGCTTTCGAGACAGCCCAGTTGCAGCCGGTGTGACGGTCCTCGTCCCACCCATGATCAACGCTTGCAGGCAATGAAACCAACGGGCGGCGGATGCGCCGCCAGGAGGGCATTGTCATGGAGGCGCTGTTCGTACTTACGCTGCTGCTCGTAGTGGGATCCACCATTTGGGTGGGGCTGGATGCCTGGAGCCTGGGAGCGCGAAGCAGTCTTCGGACCGGGATTGTGGATCTGGGTCCTGTGGGGTGGGTCATCGCCTGCCTGGCGATGTGGATCATCGCGTTCCCGCTCTACTTGGCAACCAGAGGCAGCATCAAGCGGGCCATCGAGAAAGAGGAAGCCGGGAAGCGACATCTCATGGCAATGGAGTCACAGGCGCATCCGAGCCCATCTGCCGAGGGTAGCGCCGGAGCCTGTCCCCATTCTGATCACAGCGAGCATTGGGCAAGAACCCGTGAGGTTGGCTATCAGCCAGAGAGGTCACCAAGGAACCACGAGGAGCGCGGGAGCGAGGAGCCGCAGCCGAGGTACTGGGTCCAGCATGGTGGAAAGGAGTTCGGTCCCTTCCCAGTGGATCGGTTGCAGGAGTTCGTGGGAACCGGTCAGGTCAAGCATGACTCTCCGGTGCGTCGCCCTGATGGGGCAGTGGTGCCAGCCGAGCGGGTTCCAGGGCTCCATTTTCCACAAAGACAGGTGCAGCATCGGGCAGAGTCAGGGGCCCCAAGCCAATCGTCGCCCCCACCCTCGCCATCAGCCTCATATCGCGTCCAGCCCCATCCAGTATCCACCGTCGATGGCCCCTCCGTCGGTGGGTCCCCCGTCGGTGGGTCCCCCGTTGGTGGGCCCTCCGTCGGCGGGCCCCCCATCGGTGGGTCCCCCGTCGGGGGCGCCCTTACAACGTCGACCGGAGGATCCGGCGCCACAGCTGGAGCTCTGGTTCTGCTCAGCTTGATCGCAGGGCTCCTCCTGCTCAGCGTCGTTCTCAGACACACGGTCCCAGCGCCAGGGCCTGTGGACAAGTGGGAGTACAAGGCCGTGAGCCCGGCGGACGACAGGTTCGTGCCGGAGCTGGATCTGCTCGGGGGGGAGGGCTGGGAGCTCGTGTTCTGCAGGCGCGCCGCGACGAGCACGCGATCTGAGGAGAGGGAGGTCGAGTACCGGTACGAGTGCGTGATGAAGAAGCGTCAGCGATGAGCGAGAAGCGTGGGCAACATGGCCGTACTCTGAGAGATCCGCTGCACTCAACCAATCGAATTCCCTAATCGCCAGCGGCTTTCCTGGCAGTCTCCCCCCGGATCGATCGCGAGTCCAGTTTCGAGCGGGCGCCCGAACGTATGCGGCCGGGCTGGCGGGATGTCCGCAGCAGCCGCAGCTCCTCGATGCGCGCGGGATCGGCCGAAAGAAGACGCAGTAGGTTGCTCATCGGCACGCTGACCGCGACCTTGCCGGACTCGTACTTCTGGAAGGACCTCGGGCCACCACCGAGCAGCTCACTGGCCTCGCGCTGACTGAGCCCCAGCTTCTCGCGGATCTCCGCGACTTGCCTGGGCGTGAGCACCTCGTCGACCTCCGCCTTAAGCTCGACGAAGGCCTTTTCGGCACGGGCCAACTCGGGACCGTCGAACGTGGCCTCGCCGCAAAGGGCGCACCACCACCCGAGCAGCCGGATCCGCTTCTCGTGACCCTGGTAGGTAAGAATGTCGTACCGCCGTTCCAGGTGGGTGGTGCCACCACAGGATGGGCAGGTCTTGGTCTTGGTCTTGGTCTCTCTCGGCCCTGGCATATCGATCACCTCTCCTTGAGCGAGATGACGAGGAAACCCTCGTCATCTGTCGTGAACTTCACGTAGAGCACTGTTTCCTGCCATGGCACGTGGTACACATCCTGCCACAAGGCAGAGCTCGACAGGCTCGTCATGGACTTGTAGAAGTGCTCGCGCGACATTCCCTGAATCATGTCCACAACCCCCTCCAGCATGAGCCCGAGACTGAAGGCACAATCCCTCGCAGTGCGGGTCATTCGAAGAGACCGAACCGTCGCGAAGGTGGCCTTGATGGTATCGAGATCGTAGTGGGGTCGGCGCTTCTCCACAGAGTCAGAGTGGCACCATAAAGGTACCACGTCAAGTGAAAGCATTCTTCCCGTCTACCCCTGGGCTGTGACAGGTGCCGTCCTACCTCCGTGGTCTTCTGGGCTCACGCGCGGGGAGAGCCCATTTGGGGCCCTTCGAGCCCTGGGGCGCCCAGGCCCTCGCGCGGTGGAGGCACGAGACATGACGTCGATTGAGCTGCGTCGAGCCAGGCGGAACCGGATGGCACGAAGGCGAAGACACCTTGGGCGGATCGGAAACGGCCCGTCGCGGACGGATGCGGACCAAGAGGCAGGGGCTTGTAGGAATAATCAACCACGCTCTGGGTTTCCTGCACCGCGCCCAGGCCTCCTGCAACCAGTTCTAGCGTGGCCAGCGAGCAATTCCGCGATCGGACTGCGTACGTCGATCCGGGGCACATGC
>JAVEWA010000142.1:0-12694 GCA_034004785.1 Polyangia bacterium | reverse complement strand
ACGATCAGCCCTGACCGCGAGCCCGTATTCACCATCGCCGGGGAGCTCTTCTCGGAGGAGCCCCGCCTGGAGCCGCAGGGCGTGGGGGGCGATGCCCAGGGTGACCAGGCCCTCTCCCTCGCCGTGAGCTCGCGCGAGCTCAGGGAGCAGCTCCACGGCGCGCTGAAGGAGATCGCCTTCTCGGCCGGAGAGGCAGGCTTACGCTCGGAGGGGCTCTCCACGGTCCTCGCCGAGCTCCTGAGGCTCGAGGAGGAAAGCCACGCCTTGCGCGGACAGATCCGCTTGCTCGAGCAGAACTTCGAACGCATCCGGTTCGAGACCGGGGAGCAGGAGACAATGCTGCGCCACGCCATCCTGGATCTTCGCATGAGGCGCAGCCAGCGCGTCGCCAAGCTCAAGGAGCGAAGCGCGCCAGTATTGGAGGGGGAGGTCAAGGACCTCTCTTTCCAGATCGAGAGCCTGGAGACGCGTCTTTTCGAGGTCTTGGCGGAGCGGCGTGACAGGACGACCACCCTCAACGACGAGATCCAGCAGTACCAGCATGCCAGCACCCGGCGGGACGAGGAGCTCTCCCAGGCCTACACCGAGCTGCATTTCCTGGCCGAGGGGCTGCGAACCAGCAGCGAGGCGGGCTCGCTCAAGCGCCTGTTCGAGCGGGTTGACGCCCTGTCGGAGAAGCTCCAGCTCGCCCGTGACCGGGTGCGCTTCATCAGACGCCGGGGCTAGTGCGCTTCGGGAGCGCCCCCGAACGGGCATGGGTTCGCCCGAGAATGCCTATGTCTTTGGCTTTGCCCCCATATCGGGGAGGGGGCGCCTGCCCATGGTGAAACTTGACAGCGACGCGGGGAACTTCGAGATAATGCGGGCACCATGACCTTCGCCGAATCGATTGTCCTGCTCTTTGCGGCGGGGCTCGCCGGGCAGGCGGCGCCCTCCCGGGGCGACGAGGTAGGCAAGTGGTCCGTGGCAGGCGGCTCTGTTTCCAGTGAGGCATCAGGGCCCGGTGGTGCGCCGCGCGTCGTCGTGACCTCCGTGACGGTCCGCTCGCAAGCGGCACCCTCGCCAGAGGCCATCGGAGTAGCCTTGGAGCGCGGCTTGACCGCTGGTGGCCTGGACGTGATCGCTCATCGCAAGGTCGACGGCCTGCTATCTCGCCACCCGCAGCTCAGAGGGTGCCGCTCCGCAGAATGCAGGGCGCGTCTAGGCCGTGATCTTGGCGCGCTGCTCTGCGCCGAGGCGGAGCTCCTCGCAGACAACGTCACGATGGAGGTCTCGGTATCGATCCTTGCCTGCGGAGACAGCGCGAGAGTGACGTCCAAGTCCAGGAGCTGTCGCGTCGGCAAGGAGGAGGCTGCGCTCGACGCGGTCGTGAGCCTGGCAGAGGCCGCCGCATCGGAGGCGAGCCGCACGCTCGCGCGGGCCGCAGCTTCGGGCGGTTCCGGTGTCGGGGTGGGAGGGCCTGACGAGGAGGCCTCGACGCGGGCGCGCCGCCGCGTGCTTCTGTGGTCTGGGCTCTCCCTGGCCGGGGCAGGCCTCGTGGCCGCAACTGCTGGCGCCGTCCTCTGGGGGCTGGATGGTCGAGTGTACTCGCGGGAGGTCGGAGCGGAGCGGGTCTATGGGACGAAGACCGGCGGGATCACTGCGACAAGCCTGGGGCTTGCCGCCCTCGCTGGTGGGATCGTGATGGCGGTGCTCGTCTCTCGGGCTACGCCCTCGGTTCTGTCCGGGGGGAGCCCCGAGTCGTCTCCTGCCTTTTGGTCGCTGACCCTGGATCCGACGCGCCTCTTCGTGGGGTTGGTTGGCTCATTTTGAGAGGCGGGCCAGGCTTGTGCTTTACAGGCCCTGCCGCGCCGGGTATCTATCCAGCATGTCAGACGACGCCAAGACCGAGAAGAAAGACGGACCCAAGCGAATGTTCAAGGCGACGGCCGGTGGCGCAGTGGAGACCACGGGGAAGCGTGGCCTCCAGAGGATTCCTCTGTGGCTCACCCGGGACAAGGGCTTGCCCGATTGGTTGGCAGGATCGGTGGTTGTGGTGGCCTGCGGTCTCTTGCTGATGAGTTTCGTCTGGATCCTGGTGCTGGTCTGGCCAGGCTGAGGCGGGCTTCGCCTCCTCGTCCTTCTACCAGCCCCATACAACTTTCAGCGTCCTGGGTCGTCCTAGACTCCCGGATCCCTCAGAACTCTCCTATGGAGTCCAAAGACCCGCCGCCTCTCGGCGGCTGCATCGGAGGTGGAGGCGTGGGGGTGCCCTGGCCTGTCTGGAAGGGGATCAGCTTGGAGTCGGACTTGCCAGCTACCTCGACGGTCACCTTGAGCTGGTAGCGTCCCGCGGCGACCTTGATCCCACCTAGGGCGAAGGGGATCTTCTCTATCAGCTTGGCCGTCCGGCGCTGCCAAGGGCCCAGGCTCTGGAAGATCCGGTCTCCGTTCTGGGCGTCCACCACGTCCACCCTGACCGTGTAGTAGGCCTGCTGCTTGAGGGCCTGCAGGCCGAAGCGGCACTTGATCCAGAGGGTTGTCTTGCCCGGGCTGTAGCGCCACTTCGCGCGCTCGGCGGCTTCGAACGAGGCGGTCTCCTCGGACAGGAAGGCGTCGAAGATGGACAGCGGCGTGTTCAGGTAGGCCAGGAGCTTTTGCAGGAGTTTGTCGTCCTCCTTGCTCAACGCCTCGAAGAACGCCAGGTCCGACTTCATGTTCCTGTAGCGTGCGCGGAACTCCATGGCCTGTTTGAGGTTGGTCTCCAGGGTCGCTGCCTCCCGCTCCAGGCGCTCGATCTCCTTGTCCAGAGGTCCCGCAATTGCCTGGCTGGAGGGGACTAGAGTGAGCAGCAGGGCGCAGAGGACGAGCTTCTCGATGCTACTTTGGCGCATACTACTACCTCCTGCCCTTTGGCTGCTCGGGCTTGACAATGAAGTACCGGTCGTCGAAGTCGTGCGTGGCGGAGAAGCTGCTCGTTTTCACCAGCACCCAGGACCGGAGCGCGTAACGGCCATTGCGCAGGCCGCGCCCGATGTCGTCCTTGATTCGGGTCGTGGACTCAGAGCCGAAGGTGCCGGTAGAGCGCGTAAGAGGCAGGCGATGCCTGAAGACCGCGCGCCAGATCCCACCAGCAAGCTTGCCCGTGTTGTCCGTGCCGTAGACATCGGCGCCCACGAGGATGTGTGCGTTGGGGCCGGCGAGAGCGGGGTCCACCTTGTAGGCGCCCTTCAGGAAGAAGTCTCTCGGGTTGAAGAGATCTTTCTCCGCGCCTCGCGAGCGAATGGTCAGCGAGGTGAGCTTCACCTTGGACTCGTTCTTGTACCTGTATTTCGTGGCGGGCGGCGCGCTGAGCGAGGGGTGGGCCTGCGAGATGCGAATCGCGCCATGGGTGGTGCGCTGCAGCCAGTTCATGCCCTTCACCTTCAAGGTGGCGCTCACGTGATACCAGCCCGGCGAGAGCCCCAGGCCGCTGAAGCGGCGCCTGAGCCGGAAGCTCTTGAATCGCGTCTTCTGGAACTCCTGGGAGGACGACCAGTTGAAGTTGGCGTGGAAGGTGCTCTCCTTTCCCAGGAAGTCGTAGCCCCGGATGTACCAATCGACCGCGTAGTCGTCCTTGTTCACCATGCGCTCGGGCATCTCGATGGAGGCGTAGATGAAGAAGTCGTCTCCGTCTGCCTGATTTGCCCGGGAGGCTGCGCGGCTCCAGTCGTCCGTGTCGGAGCTGTACAGGTTCTGGATGGTGAAGCCGCTGAAGCGGTCCGTGGCGGTGGGCAGGGGGCTCTTGCCGCCGAATAGGCGGAGCACCTGATCCCACCTCTCCTTGAAGGCGCGGCGTCCGGCGGCGAAGCGGTCCTGGGCCAGACGGTAGGACTCCGCCTCCTTCATGGCCTCGGATTGAAGCTGCGGCACCGCGGTCCTGAGAGCCTCGATCTTGGACTTCAGCTCCTTGATCCGGCGCTCCTGCACCTGCCGGGCTTTGGAGTGCATGTAGATGCGTTTCATGAGCTGCGGGCTCGGTTTGTCGCTGGGCAGCTCGTCGCCGGAGCCAGGGCCTTGAGCCCAGGCCGGGGCCTGGCCCATCAAGAAGCAAAGTCCCAGCCCCAGAAGGATCGAGATCCTGGTTTCCCATCCCTTGAAGTGTGGCATCGGGCTCCTACCTCGCTTCGGTCCGGACGGTGTGCTCGGGACCCCGGCCGGAGTGGTTTCGGCGGCCAAAGCCTGGCTGCCGTTCAGGGGTTCGCTCCAGCGCTACGGGCGCAGCGAAAGCCAAGCCACTCGTAGGTCGCGAGCTTCTTGGTCTTGGGGTTCGTTTGTCCGTAGTTGAAGAGCCGGAAGGTGGCAGTGAGCTCCCTCGGCTCCTTGGAGTCTCCGCCGCCTCCGCGGATGACGTACTGTGTGCCGACTACGCCCTTGAACTCGGTGTTCCCTGGATAGGGCTTCGCCTCCGTGCTCACCCACTCCCAGACGTTGCCTATGAGGTGGTAGAAGCCGCCGTGCGCCTCTCCGCTCCTCGCCGGCTGGAGCTTGGCAGGCGCCTTCACGCTGCAGACGGCCTTGGCCGGGTCGAAGGTGTCACCCCATGGGTGGAGCTTGTCGTGGGACTCGCCGCGGGCCGCGTACTCCCACTCTGCCTCGGTGGGCAGCCTCGCACCTCTGGCTTTGCAGAAGGCCGCGGACTCCTCCCAGGTGATGTCGGTCACTGGAAGCTCTCCGGTGCCAGGCGGTGGGCTCCGCCTCTCCTTGAAGGGAGAGCGCAAGTCCTTGCCCTCCTTGGCGAGGTAGGCCGCGTAGGCGTCTCGGGTGACCTCTGTCTCGTCGAGGTAGAAGTCCTCCACCGTGACACCCCTGATCTCGGGGATCTCGTACTTGTGACCCTTTGCTCGCCCTTGGGTGAAGGAGCCGCCCTTTACGAGGACCATGCCCTCGGGCGCAGCGGCGGGGCGGGGAACCCTCGGGGGCTCGGCGCCGGGATCCTTGCGCTCCACGGGCTCCATCGGGTCCGCTCGCCTCACGACTTGTCGCCCTGGCTCCGTCTGGCCCCTGCCGAGGACCTTGTCCGGGGCCTTGTTCTCCGGGGCTTTCTTCGTCTCGGAGCGGAGCGCGAAGTACCAGAGGGCCCCGCCTCCTCCGCCGAGGCCGAGGAGCAACAAGACGAGGATGAGGGCCACGGGGGCGCCTCGCTTGGGGCCCAGGTTGGCGGTGACGTGCTGCCCGACAGGAGAGGGAGTCGAGCGTCCCGCCGAGCCCCAGCCACCTGTTGGAGGCCCCATCGGGCCGGTGGATGGAGCGAACCCCGGGCTGGAGGTCGGGCCCTCCGCCTGCCCTAGCAGACCTGGGCTGGACTGGAAGGTGGGGGCCAGGGCTCCATTCACTTGCGAGGGGGGGGCCGAACGGGGGGGAGGGGCGTGGTCCGGCGAGGACGACAGCCCGATCGACTGCCCCGTGGTGGCTCCATCCGCGCCTGCGTACGCCGACCAGAGCCCGATGAGCGCCTGGTCCACCTCGTCCATGCTCTGATAGCGCGCGGCGGGATCCCTGGCCATGCACCTGAGGATCACCTGCTCGATGTCTGAGGGCAGATCTGGCCGCTGGACACTCGGCGGGGGCAGCTCCTCGGTGAGGAGCTTCACCAGGATCTGTTGCACCGAGTCACCTCTGTATGGCAGGCGACCGGTGAACATCTCGTACATGATGGCGCCGAGGGAGTAGATGTCGGATCGGTGATCCAGGTTGAGCTCCCCCTGCGCCTGCTCGGGGGACATGTAGTGCGGCGTGCCGATGATCTGGCCCGTCTGGGTGAGGCGATCGCCGCCGCTGCGCATCTTGGAGATGCCGAAGTCCAGCACCTTGACGAAGTCATCCGAGTCGAAGCGGCGGACGAGGAAGATGTTCTCGGGCTTGAGGTCCCGGTGCACGATGGCGTTCCTGTGGGCGGCGGCCAGGGCTCGGGTGACCTGGTGAAGGATTGTGAGGCAGCGGGGGATCTTCATGATCCCGTCCTCCGCCAGGGCCCGGGAGAGGCTGCGGCCGTCGAGGAACTCGGTCACTATGTAATAGACCCCCTGTGGGGTCTCGTTGAAGTCGATTACGTCGAGGATGTTCTCCTGGCCAATGGAGGTCGCCGCCTCGGCCTCGCGCCTGAAACGGGCGATGGTCTCGGGGTTGGAGTTGAACTGCGGGTGCAGGATCTTGATGGCGTAGCGCTTGGAGAGCCTCACATGGCGGGCCTCGTAGACCTTGCCCATGCCGCCCTCCCCGACGATGCGCACGATCTGATAGCTCTCACCGAACTTCGCGCCAATGAGCGGGTCGCTTTCGGCTGCGGTGGGGTCCACGAGGTTGGATCCGTCGTAGGGGCACCTCATGAAGTCATCGCCTTCGTACTGGCGGTTGCAGGTGGGGCAGAGCTTCACGGGCTACCTCCCATGGATTCGGGCGCGGCCTCATGGGCCGGCGGCGCCCTATTATATCTGCACGCGGTTCGCTAAACTACTCTTAGATTGCCGCCGATCAGCTTAGAATCACAGTGGTTTGCATCCTGGCCGACCCTGTGTTAGACCGATCTCCGATCATCTCCAACCCAAGAAGGAGCAAAGGGTAGCCGACATGTTCCGTGGACAAGCCGTCACTCTCCTCGCCATAGTTTGGATTTTTGCGCTGTCTGCCTGCGAGAAGAAGCCGCCGCAGGGCGCGGAAGCCCAAGGGGCCGACATGGCCTCAATGGAGGCTCCGAAGGCCCGCAGAACGGCTCCTCCGCCCGAGTCGAGGAGGGCGCCCGCCAGAAGCGCCGCCGAGGCCTGCGCCGAGGGGGCCCGTCCAGGCAGCAGCTACTCGAAGGAGCAGTTCGAGGTCACCATCAAGGTCCCCTCGTCCTGCAAGGTCGGGGACGCCGCCAGGGCGGAGATCCAGGTCGTCCCCAAGTCCGGCTACAAGATGAACCTGAAGTTTCCCTCGGAGCTGTCGCTGAAGAAGGGCGGCGATGGGGTCACGCTAGCAAAGGAGAGCTACGACAAGGGGGATGCCAAGGAGCTGACCGAGGCGACGCTCCGCTACGAGGTGACCTTCACCCCGACCTCGGCGGGGACCAAGGTCGTCCAGGGAGAGCTAGGCTTCAGCGTGTGTACGCCCAAGGTCTGCATCACCGAGCCCGATCTCTGCGTCGCCTGGGAGGTCGTGGCCCAATGACCCGTGACCCCTCGGGACAGCCAGCCGCCAAGGAGGCGGTGGATCTGCTGGTTCAGGTGGGCGAGGATTTCAAGGGGGACTTCCAGGCCAAGCGGCGGCTGCTCTCCTTCGAGGAGTACTTCGCCCTGGTGGCCCAGCAGCCTAGGGTGCACCTGAGGGACGCCGCCTCCTACGTCCTGGACACCTTCGACCACTACGGCACCACCGAGGTCCGCCGCGCTCGGGGCAAGCGCAGACGGTTCAAGCTCTTCGACGCCGAGTTCGCCGGCGGACGTGACCGGCTGGCGGGCCACGAGGAGGTCCAGAACGCCATCTACAGCGTGCTCGCGAGCTTCGTGCGGCTCGGGCGCCCCAACAAGCTGATCCTCCTGCACGGTCCGAACGGCAGCGCCAAGTCCACCTGCGTGGCGGCCATCGCCCGCGCCATGGAGCACTACAGCAGGCTGAACGAGGGGGCGCTCTATCGCTTCAACTGGATCTTCCCTTCTGGGACCTTCTCGAAGGGCAGCATCGGCTTCGGGAGCGAGCGGCAGGGCGGGGGGCGCCTCGAGTCCTACGCCCACCTGCCCGAGGAGCTGATGGACGCCCGCTTGCCGGACGAGCTGAGGGACCACCCGCTGCTCCTCGTGCCCAAGTCGCGCCGCGCCGAGCTCCTGGAGCCGCTCCTCGAGCGAGCAGGCGGCGGGCGCGGCCTTCCGGACTCCCTGCGTTTCGGGGAGCTGTCCCACAGGAACCGGGAGATATTCGAGGCTCTTCTCGTGCTCTATCACGGCGACTATCACGCCGTGCTGCGTCACGTTCAGGTCGAGCGGTTCTTCCTCTCGAGGAGGTACAGGACTGGGCTCCTCGTGGTGGAGCCCAAGCTCTCGGTGGACGCACGCACCCAGCAGATCACCATGGATCGCTCGGTGGAGGCCCTGCCGCCGGCGCTGAAGACCCTCTCCCTCTTCAGGTACAGCGGCGAGCTGGTGGAAGCAAATCGAGGGATCGTCGAGTTCGCCGACCTGCTCAAGCGGCCCATCGAGGCCTTCAAGTACCTGATCAACACCGTGGAGCATGGGCGGGTGGGCCTGGACAACGCGATCCTCTATCTGGACGAGGTCTTCCTCGGCTCCACCAACGATCTCCACCTGCGGGCCTTCAGGGAGATCCCCGACTTCCCGTCCTTCAAGGGTCGGATAGAGCTGGTGCGGGTAGGCTATCTTACGGACCTCTCCGCGGAGATGGAGATCTACTGGCCCCAGATGGAGTCGAGGGATCTGCACGTTGCACCTCACGCGGTGTCCCTGGTCGCCCTGTTCGGAGTTATGTCGCGCCTAAGGCCACCTGACCCGGAAGGGCTCTCCGCAGTGATCCAACCCCTGGTGGAGCGGCTCAACGTGCTGGAGAAGGCGCGGCTCTATGACGACGAAACCCTGCCGGATGGCCTGGAGGGCGAGCTCGCCAGGCAGCTCCGGGCCGCGGTCCCACAGCTCGCCACGCAGGGGGACGACACCGACGAGTACGAGGGGTACGAGGGCGCAAGCCCGAGGGAGCTTCGCATGGTGCTCCTCGCAGCCGCTCAGAGCCAGGAGCGGAGTTTTCTTTCGCCGCTCGCAGTGTTCGAGGAGCTGGAGAAGCTGGTTCGCAAGCAGGACGTGTACGCGTTCCTCAGGCGGAGCCCCCGGCCCGGCGGGTACTTCGACGCCAGGGCCGCGATCCAGCTGCTGCGCGAAGACTATTTGGAGCGCCTCAGGAGCGACTTCTGGGACGCCGCGGGCCTGGTTCCTGGTGCGCAGATTGACCAGCAGCTCCAGCGCTACGTCGAACACGTCTCCCACTTCGTGAAGGGCGAAAAGCTCAAGAACCAGGTCACTGGCGCCCAGGAGGATCCGGACCAGGAGCTCATGTCCGGCTTCGAGGGCCGCCTCGGGGTGGAGGATCCCAAGGCTTTTCGACGGGACGTAATGGCGCGGATCGCTTCCTGGGCCATGGAGCACAAGGAGCAACGGCCACGGATGACGGAGATCTTCGCCAAGGAGCGTCAGCAGATCGTACAGAGCCACCACAGAGAGCGGCAGACGCAGCTCAAGCAGTGCCTCGAGGACACGCTGCTCTTGCTGGGTGAGCAGGGCGAGAACCTCGCCAGTCCTCGGCGAAGCTTGGCCCGGGAGACCCTGGATCGCCTGATCGGAGAGCGCGGATACAGGGCCGACAGCCTGGAGGAGGCCATCCGTCACTACCTTGGCGAGCGCTTCTCCTGAGCCCTGTGAATCTCTCGACGGATCCGGCCGGGCGGCTCGGGCCGCGGGCTGGGAAGGGGCGCGTCACTTGGGCTTGTTGGGCTCCAAGGCGGCCAGGAGCTCCGCCCGCTTGGGAAACAGGCCGAAGAGCCCTCCGGTGTGCACGAAGAGGATCGTTGAACCTTGGGGGTAGCGAGAGCCCAGGCGGATCTCCTCCACCATGCCGCGGAAGGCCTTGCCCGTGTATACCGGGTCCAGGAGGAGACCCTCGGCGCGAGCGATCTCCCGAATGAAGCGGAGCTCGGCCGGAGTGGACAGGGCGTAGCCCTCTCCGCGGTAGGCATCCACCAGGTCGTAGCTCGCGGCGGATTCATCCAGAGTGGGGAGGAAGCCCGACGCGAGGTCGCTGATGATGCCGTCGATCCTCGCGCGGAAGGTGGCCTCGTCGTCGCACACCGAGTAGGAGACGAGGCGGGGCCTGGCACCGTCAGGGCCGAAGGGGTGGAGGGTGAGGCCGGCGGCCAGGCCCGCCGCCGTGCCTCCAGAGCCGCAGGCGTGCACCAGGAAGTCGGGGGGACGGTTCCCGGGCAGCCGACCCTCCTGGAGCTGGGCCTCTAGCTCCTTGACCATCAGGAAGTAGCCCAGGGATCCGAGGGCGTTGCTGGCGCCCTCCGGGATCACATACGGCCGCCTCCCCGCCTCGGTCAGCTCGTCAGCCCAGCGCCCGAGGAGGATGTCCCTCATCTCGTACTCGGCGGGGTTGATGTAGCGGATGTCGGCGTCCAGCATGAAATTCAGCAGGAGGTTTCCGTCCGTCTCCCCTGGAGCCCTTCCGTCGGGTGTACGGAGCAGCAGGTGGGGCTGGAGCCCGAGCCTCCTCGCCGCCACTGCCACGGCCCGGCAGTGGTTGCTCTGTACGCCTCCAGTCGAGAGCAGGTCGGTCGAGTCTCTTCTCTTGGCCTCGGCGAGGACGAACTCCAGCTTGCGGATCTTGTTTCCCGACATGGGCATGCCGGTGAGATCGTCCCGCTTGACGAGGAGAGAGACTCCGAGCTCTGCCGAGAGGGCATTCAGGCGCTCCACCGGAGTGGGGAGGCGCGCCAGCGAGAGTCTGTCTGGGAGGCGGAGGTCGGGCATGACTGCGGGAGTATAGCACCCCTCGGCCCGTGGGGGAGCCCCGGCGACTAGCGCAGGGGGTCCTTCGGCCTAGCGAACCTCTCCGACTGCCCTGGCCCGCTGGGCGAGGGCCATCAGGTAGCTGTAGCGGGCGGAGAGCAGGTTGAGGCGGGCGAGCACGAGTCCGTTCTGAGCGTCCAGCACGTCCGTGGTCTTTGCCTCCCCCGCCTCGTAGAGGTTCTCGGCGCTCTTGTGGGCCTCGGTGGCCAACTTCACCTGTTTCTTGGCCACGCTGATCTTCTTGTGGGCGCTCTGGACCTCCAGGTCCGCGCTCAAGACCTGCTGCCGTAGGAAACGCTCGGCATTCCGCGCCTCCAGGCGCGCCTTGCTCGCGGCGAGCTCCTTCATCTGAAGGTCATAGACCTTGGTCATGGAGTCGAAGATGGGCACCTTGATCGAGAGCATCACGGCCCAGCTTCCGAGCCAGTCCGCGTTCGCGCCTATGTCCTCGTGGGGGAGGAACCGCTGCCAGGTGTAGCCGCCGCTCAGCGTGACCGAGGGGAGGAAGCTGGCCTGGGAGGTCTTGTAATCGACATCCTTCATCTGCATGTTGAGGCGGGTCAGCCTGAGCTGCGGGTGGCTCTTCAGGGGCTCGGCGCGGCCAGCGGGCTCGGGTAGCTCCTCGTTGGAGATCGTCGCCGGGATCTCCAGGCGCAGGGGCGCGTCGAGGCGTCTCCCGAGCAGATTGTTGAGCCCGAACTTGGCGGAGGCGACGCGCTGGTCGGCCTGGAGGATCTGCTGCTCGTCGTCCGCTTCCTTGGCCTGCCAGCGGAGGATATCCACCTGGGTGCCGAGGCCCCCCGCCTTCAGGGCCTTGGCCTGCCTGAGGTGCTCCTTGGTGGCCTTGGCCGTCTCCCTGACGATTTCAGCGGCTTCCTCGGCGGCCAGCACGCCATAGTAGGCCAGGGTCACGTTGGTGACCACGTCCTGGGTTGTGTTTCCATGGGAGGCCCGGCTCACCCGGCTTATCAGCTTCATGCGCCTCACGTTCAGGAGGCTCGACCAGCTCACCACGGGCCAGGCGAAGCCCAGGCTGAACTTCACGGTGTCCGCCATGAAGACGTCGCCGATGCGGCCAAAACCGGACATGACCTGGCCAAGGAGCAGACCCGTGTACTCAGCGTTCTGCTGCATCCAGAGCAGGCAGGCGGCGGAGTCCTGGGCCTGCTGGCAGAGGGCGGCGATCTGCGCCATGTCCATACCGCCCCCCGAGCTCATGCTGGAGCTGTTGAAGGAGGACTCGCCCCCGAGGAAGCTGAAGTCCAATCCCAGGCTCAGGTGAGGACCGAGCAAGGCCCAGCCGAGCTTCTCTCCAACGCGGCCCGTGCGAAGGTCCATCCTGGAGGCCTGGAGCTGGAGGTTGTGCCTCCTGGCGAATGCGATCGCCTGGGTCAGAGTCATTGTCTCCCCGGTGGCGGGCCGCGGCGCCGTGGTGGGCGTCCTGGCCGGCGCCGGCGGGGGCGGGGGAGGGGGGTCCCGAGGGTCAGCCGGGGGAGGCGGAAGCCCGCCTGGGTCCCCCGGGGCAGGAGAGGCGGTTGCCAGGGGCATGGCTCCCAGGATGGATAGGAGGACCAGCAGAGAACCCACTTGACGCATGTACCTACTCCGGAATGCAGATCTAAAAGGGGCCTGCTTAACCTGCCAGCGGTTTTGGAAGAGTCAAGCGGGGATCTTCACTGGGCCGCCAGGCGCACCCGTCCTTCGGGATGGGCTCAGGAACCCTGCAAGGCCTGGCTCACGACCTTGGCGAGCTCGGCCATCCTGAAGGGCTTCTGGATGAAGCCCATGACTCCGTCATCCAGGATCTCCTGGGCCTCGCCGTTGAGGCTGTAGCCCGAGGCGAGCACGGCCCTCACCTTTGGGTTGATGCTCTGGAGAGCCGCGAAGGTCGCCTTCCCAGACAAGTCCGGCATGACCATGTCGAGGAGCACGAGATCGATACTCGCCCACCGCTCCGCATAGATGGCGACCGCCTCGTTGCTGTCTTGACAGGCGACGACGTCGTAGCCGAGCCGCTTCAACATCGCAGTCGTCGCGTTGAGGATCAGGGGCTCGTCGTCCACCAGCAGGATCCGCCCACCGCTGCTCGGCTCGAGCTCCGGCTCCCGCTCGGCCCGCGGCTCCGCAGC
>JAVEWA010000796.1:0-2776 GCA_034004785.1 Polyangia bacterium | reverse complement strand
TCCTTTCGAGGTTTGGCCGCAGATGAATGCAACTCGAATGCCAAGGCGCCTCTCGGCGAAATCACATGAAATGTCGAGCCCAGGCCCCTTGCCATGGCACCTCGGCGCCTCGAAGGTGCACTTGTTGCACCCCCGGGGGACAGGGGGAGGCGCAGCTTCTGCACCGCCCCAGCCCAAACCCGCCGAAAACGCCTTCAGCATCTGCACCGCCCCAGCCCAACCCCGCCGAAAACGCCTTCAGCATCTGCACCGCCCCAGCCCAACCCCGCCGAAAACGCCTTCAGCATCTGCACCGCGCCCGCCCAAACCCCGCCGAAAACGCCTTCAGCATCTGCACCGCGCCCGCCCAAACCCCGCCGAAAACGCCTTCAGCATCTGCACCGCGCCTAGAGGCGAAGCTCGTAAACTTGATGGATCCGGGCGCTCCGCTTGAAGTCCTCTGGCAGGGTCTGGGTGGTTAGATCGACAATCTCGAACCTGGACAGGGCCTCACGATCCAGCTTGAACCTGCGGTAGTTGCAGGAGAAGAGGATGACCCCTCCCTTTGCCAGGCGCCGGGCCACGGCCTCGATGAGGGCCACGTGATCCTTCTGGACGTCCAGGTCGCGATCCAAGGCCTTGGAGTTGGAGAAGGTGGGAGGGTCTAGAAACACGAGGTCCCACTCCTCGCGGGCCTCTGCGAGGAAGGCCAGGCAGTCGGCGCGCTCGAGCCTGTGGCGACGCCCGGTGAGCCCGTTCAGGGCCAGGTTGCGGCCAGCCCAGCCCAGGTAGGTCTGTGAGAGATCCACGGTGGTGGTGCTCTGGGCGCCGGCCCTCCCGGCGTACACCGTGGCAGTGCCCGTATAGCCAAAGAGGTTCAGGAAGCGCCTGCCGCCCGCGAGCTCTCCCACCCGGGCCCGCACCAGCCGGTGATCGAGGAAGAGGCCCGTGTCCAGGTAGTCCGTGAAGTTCACCCAAAACCTGTGCCCGCCCTCCCCGACCTCCACGAAGGAGCCGCTCTCCCCGAGCTTCTGGTACTGGGCCGGGCCCCGCTGGCGGCGCCGCACCTTCAGAAAGACCCTCTCGGGAGGCACGCCGAGCACCTCGGGCACCAGGCAGAGGACGTCCGCCAGGCGGGCCGCGGCCCTGGCGGGATCCACCGTCTTGGGAGGGGCGTACTCCTGCAAGTGCACGAAGCCCTCGTAGCGGTCTACGGCCACCGAGTACTCGGGCAGGTCCGCGTCATAGACCCGGTAGCAGCCGATGCCCTGACGGGCGGCCCAGCGGCCCAGGTGGCGGGCCCGCTTGGCGAGGCGCCCGGAGAAGGCCTCGGCCCCCTCGGTGAGCCGGTGTGGGATCGCCAGAGGAATGGCGGGCTCGCCCGGCTCTGCCAGGAGGGGAGCCTCGTCCTCGGCGGAGCCGGGACTGGCGGAGGCCAAGGCTGCGGCCGCGGCCGCTTTAGCGGCCCTGGCCGTGGTCGTGGCCGCGGCCGCGGCCGCTTTAGCGGCCCTGGCCGTGGTCGTGGCCGCGACAATGGCGGAGGCTCCCTCGGGAACCAGAGCTCCCTTCTGCTTCTTTGCTGAGCCCAGCTCCATCACGTGAAGCTCGCAGTCCAGGCCTCCGTTCTTTAGTGGGTGACTCCGCTTGACCGGGAGGCCGACGCAGGCGGCCAGCTCCTGGTCCAAGGTCAGCACTCCAACCCGGTAGCCAAGGAAGCGCTCTTTGAGCAGCCCTCCCAGGCTCGAGTAGAGCAGCCGGAGCCGGCCCCGCTCGCCGAGCCGCTCTCCGTAGGGAGGGTTCACCGCCACGAGGCCCGGCTCTACGCCGCCAGAGGGAGGCGAGGCCCTCCCGAGCTCCCGCCGCTCCACGTGCACCCGGCCGGTCAGACCCGCCCGGGCGATGGACTCGCCCGCCGCCGCCACGGAGGCCCTGTCGGCGTCGTAGCCCACGATGGCCGGGAGCTGCTCCCGGCCGGCCTCGGCCCGGGCGACGGCCTCGGCCCGAATGCTCGCCCACAGGGCGGAGTCGTGCCCGCCCCAGCGCTCGAAGCCGAACCGCTGCCGGCCTAGGCCCGAGGCCACATCTCCAGCCATGAGGGCGGCCTCGATGGGCAGGGTGCCTCCGCCGCACATGGGGTCCACGAAGGGGCCGCCCGCCCTGGCGATGGCCGGCCAGCCGAGCAGCACGAGCATCGCCGCCGCAACGTTCTCCTTCAGGGGCGCCTCGGCGCCCGGTACCCGGAAGCCCCGACGGTGCAGGGCCTCTCCAGAGAGATCCACGCCGAGGGTCGCCCAGGACCCGGCGATGTGCAGGCTCACCCGCAGGTCCGGGTTCCCAAGGTCCACCGAGGGCCTGGAGCCCGAGGCCTCCCTGAGCTGATCCACGATGGCGTCCTTGACCCGCATGGCGGCAAAGCCCGTGTGACGAAGGCCTTGGTTGGTGCCTGTGGCGGCAACCGCCAGGGTGCCGCCCTGCACGAGGTGGGACGCCCAGTCAATCCGGGCGACGCCCGCGTAGAGCGCGTCGCCGTCCGGCGCGGGAAATCGAGCGAGCTGCAGGAGCACCCGGCTCGCGAGCCTCGACCAGAGGCAGGCCCGATAGGCCAGCCCGAGGTCCCCCTGAAAGGCCACGCCCGAGAGCTCCACCCGGACCCCGGAGGCGCCCAGCCCTCTCAGCCCCTCGCCAAGGAGCCCGGAGAGGCCGAGGGCCGCGGGCGCGTAGAGCGAGAGCGCGCCAGCGCCGGCTCCGGCATCCCCCCTGATAGGGCCAACCTCCCGACGAGGGCCCAGCCTGCTGC
>JAVEWA010000141.1:0-12705 GCA_034004785.1 Polyangia bacterium | reverse complement strand
CCCCCCCCCCCCCCCCCCCCCCCCCCCCCCCCAGTCAGCCGTAGCGCGGCCCCACCGGGGCCGCGCTACGGACAGCTCACGACCTGGACGTCGTACTGGATGGGCGTGGAGATCCCCGTCACGCTGACCGAGTAGGTCGTCCCAGCCTGGGTGGTCCAGCCGCTCGGGTTGAACCGGATGGCATAGGTCGAGCCGTAGCCGCCCGAAAGGTTCGTCACCGTGACCGGGCGGTCCTGGCCCCCCGCGGTGACGGTTACCACGGCCGAGGACATGGAGATGCTGTCGGACTGGATGGTCCAGCCCGTAGCGTCCGGGGACTGCCAGGACACGGTCCAGACTCCGTAGGGCACCGGGCCCGGGGGTGGATAGGCGGTCCATGGGCGGCTCCCGCTGCCGCCGGTGGAGATGACCCACATGCAGGAGTAGCCCGAGGTGGACCCCAGCCCGATGGCTCCCAGGCCGTTCGACAGGATCCAGCGGCGGTGTCCTATGGTGGTCGGGTTGCCGGGATCCACCATGTAGAGGTCCACCGCGCTCACCCCTGGCGCCGTGGCGATGTTGCTGCTCCCCGCGGCCTGGGCACCGTCCGAGGTGTAGCAGTTCCAGCTCGTGGGCGGGTTGTGGGAGAGGGCGTTGTTGGCGTGCATCATCAGGGCGCAGGCCTGGGTCTTCTGGTTGCGCGTGGGGTCGGTGGTCACGCTCCCGAGGCCGCAGAGCCAGCGGTAGAGGTTCACGAGCTTCAAGGCGTTCTGCCTCCCGGTCGCGTCGATGTCCCCGGCGTTGCAGCTCGCCACGTTGCCCGACCAGACCCCCTCGGACAGGCTGGCCCTGTCGGTGGTCCAGCGGGCGCAGACCTGGGCCACCGGGTCGGTGCCGCTGTCCGGATAGACTATCGCGTCGGGGATGACAGCCGAGTCGGGGATGACAGCCGAGTCGGGGATGACAGCCGAGTCGGGGTTCACCGCCGAGTCGGGGTTCACCGCCGAGTCGGGGTTCACCGCCGAGTCGGGGTTCACCGCCGAGTCGGGCAGGGCCGCGGCGTCCGGCCAAGCGGCCCCATCGGGTCTGGCGCCGTCCGGGCCCCCCTCGCCGTCGGAACGCCCGCTCCCGCCCCGCTCGATCAGGGTCGCCACCCGGCTGGCCGGAGCGAGCGCCACCGAGAGAACGAGGACGGATCCAATTGCCAGGAGCGCTTGCCTGTTCATTAGAGCTCCAGCTCGGGCGCAGAGCCTCTGCGGTCATCTTACCTCATCTCCGCAAGGTGTGGAGAAGCAGTGTGCAGAAAAGGCGTGCAGAAAAGGCGTGCAGAAACAGCGTGCAGAAAAGGCGTGCAGAAAAGGCGTGCAAAAAAGGCGTGCAGAAACAGCGTGCAGAAAAGGCGTGCAGAAAAGGCGTGCAGAAAAGGCGTGCAGAAACAGCGTGGAGCCTTGAGAAGCTCGGCCTGTTTTTTGCGACATCTCGCCTTTTTGTATACCCTTGCTTCAGAATGCTGGTCGAAAGCTTGTCTCCAATCCCAATACAAGACCCCCATCTCTCGCTCGCGGGGCGTCATCGCCGTCTCCTGGCCCTGGCAGTCCTCGGGCTCCTCGCGGGCCCGACCCTGGCCTCCGGGCCCGCCGAGGCCCGGCGTCCCAAGCCGCGGGAGCTCGGCTACACCATGACCCTCGGGGGCAACCAGTTCCGGATCTGGGGCGCCAGGCCTACTGGAATAATGCCCAAGGGAGTGTCCGTCTCCAGGGACGGCGCCCGGGTCTTCGTCACGAACTTCGGCCGAAGGCGGGGCGCCAACCTGGACGTCTATGACGCCAAGACCCTCGAGCACCAGAAGAGCGTGGACTACGAGGGCAACAGCATCGAGTCGCTGTCCTCTCCCGATGGCAAGACCCTCTACGTCACGAACCTCTACGGCTTCCTGGTGCAGGCCCTCGACACCTCGACCTGGGCCCTGCGCTGGAGCGTGCGGGTGGGGCGCTTCCCGAAGATGCTGGCCATCTCCCCGGATGGCAGGGACCTCTACGTCTCCTCCTGGGAGTCGGGCACGGTTAGCCGGCTTCGGGCCGCCACCGGGAAGATCGAGGTGCAGAGCCCCAAGGTGGGCCCGCACCCGAGGGGCCTCGCCCTGCACCCCAAGGGCAACCTGCTCTACGTCGCCCTCACCGGGGGCAAGGAGGTGCTCGCGCTGCGGTCGGATACCCTCGCAGAGGATCACCGGATCCGCACCTGCGGTCTGCCTCGTCACCTCGCCATCTCGGGCGACGGCTCCCGCCTCTACGTGAGCTGCATAGGCGGCTCCATGCTCCAGGTCGTGGACACGGCCAGCCGCAAGGTGACGAGGGCCGTCCACATCGGCGCCGGACCCCGGACCCTGGCGCTCTCGCGGGACGAGCGCTTCGTCTATGTCGCTGCCTACGCGGGCCACGGCCTGACCGTGGTGGACACCAGCACCTGGAAGAAGAAGACCCTGGATCTCGACCTGGTGAAGAGCTCGGGCGTGGCCGTCTCCCCCGACGACCGCTTCATCTACGTGACTGGCTGGTGCACCAAGGACCTCTGGGCCGTGGAGCGCCTCCCCCCGGGGACCTCGCCCGGCCCCCTCGGTCGCGCCGTGCTCGGGCGCCACCGGCTGCCAAGAGACCCGAAGACCGCCTGGCGCCTCGACTGCCCGAGGCCCGCGCCCAGGCCGCGCGCTCCCTAGAACGCGGCGCGGCCCAAAGGGGAAACGAAGATCAGCGTGCAGGGGCGGGGGCAGGGGCGGGGGCGGGACCGGAGGTAGGGGCCGAAGCAGGAGCGGGACCGGAGGTAGGGGCCGAGGCAGGGGCCGAGGCCTCCACGAGGTGCAGGCGCAGGCCGCCGTGGAGCACCGGCGGCCCGAGGGGCGACAGTTCGAGCCCCAGGGCGCCGAGCAGCCGGGGCTGAGGACAAACGAGGACGAGCCGCCACCCAGGGGCCGCGGCCAGGCGGTGGCCGAGGGTCGCGTAGAGATCCCTGAGAGGCCCCACCTGGCCGATCCGGTTTCCCCAGGGAGGGTTCGTGGCCACTAGCCCCGCGGAGCCGGAGAGCGCCATGGCGCCGAGGGGAGCCTGCTCGAAGCTCGTCTCCTCGCCGACCCCGGCCCGCAAGGCGTTCCGCCTGGCCGCCGACACCGCCCCCTCGTCCCGGTCGCTTCCCCTGATGGGCACCGCCACCGGACGACGGCGGGCGGCGGCCTCCCTGTCCGCCGCGGCCCGGAGCTCGGGATCGAAGCTCGGCAGACGCTCCAGGGCAAAGGCCCGGCCCGCGCCCGGAGGGATGCGGGCGGCCATCAGGGCCGCCTCGATGGGCAGGGTGCCCGCGCCCGAGAGGGGATCCACAAGGGGGCAGTCCCCCTTCCATGCGGCGAGGCGCAGGAGCGCCGCGGCGATGGTCTCCCGAAGGGGCGCCTTGCCGGTCTCCAGGCGGTAGCCCCTGCGGTGGAGCCCCGCACCAGAGGTGTCCAGGCTCAGGGTGCACTCGTCCCGCTCGAGCCGCACGAGGAGCTCGAAGGGCTCCTCGAAGGGCCCCTCAATGGGCTCCGCGAAGGGCTCCGCGAAGGGCTCCGCAAAGGGCTCCTCGAAGGGCCCCTCAATGGGCTCCGCGAAGGGCTCCTCGAAGGGCTCCGCAAAGGGCTCCGCAAGGGGCTCCGCAAAGGGCTCCGCAAAGGGCTCCGCAAAGGGCTCCGCCCTGGACCCGCCCCGCGCGTTCACTTCGCCCTCACCCTTTGCGCCGAGGCCAGCATTCGGGCCCACTCCGAAGCGGCCCGCGCCCAGGCGCTCGGGCGAGCCGAGCCCCAGGGCGGCGCCCACCGCGGCCGCCACGCGCTCGGCCACTGCCCCGCTGTGCCCGAGGCGGGAGCGGCCGCAAGAGGCCCGGACCCTCACCGAGAGCCCTGCGCCTGCCCCTCTGCTGAAGTCTGGGCCTAGGCCGGGGCCGGGGCCCGGGCCCAGGCCGGGGCCGGGGCCGGGGCCGGGACCGGAGCCGGAGCCAGCCCCAGAGCTTGCACCGGCTCCCAGCAGGGCCGGCCAGTCCACTCCGCTGGCGCCCTGCGAGAGCCGGTCGAAGTTGGGCGCGGGGAAGCTCGCCAGGCGCCAGAGCACCCGGGTGGCCGTGCGGAGCCACAGGTTGGCCCGCAGGGCCAGGGCGAGATCTCCCCTGAAGGCCACCCCGCCCGCGGTCACGCGGACTCCGCGGGCGCGGAGGTCCCGCAGCTCGGCTGCCGTTGCCTGCTCCAGGCCAGGCGAGGTGACGGCGAAGAGCTCGAGCGGGCTTGGGTGCATGGCGGAGGGCCGGAAGAAGGGACGAGAGGCCAGCTCGGGGCGCGGTGGCCTAGTCCTGGTTCAGCACCTTGGGATCGGGGCCGGGATCGGGGCCATCGGAGGGCTTCTCCTCGAGGGCGTCGCAGAGGGCCAGGGTGGTGGAGCGGAGCCGCTCGGCCAGCACCTGGACGAAGGACCACAGGATCCTGACCGAGAGCCCGCCCTCCTGCCGAACGATGGCGTAGAAGTCCCTCCGGTGGATTCTCAGGAGGCGCGAGTCCTCCTCGGCCGTGGCGCTGCCGGAGCGGGGGAGCCGATCCACGAGCGCCATCTCGCCGAAGTGGGTCCCCGCGCCAAAGCTCGTGATGTAGGTCTTGCCCTTCTCGAGCTTCACCTTGCCCTTCATCACGATGAAGAGGTAGTCGCCCTCGGAGCCCTCCTCGAACACCTTCTCTCCCGAGGCGTAGTCCCGCACCTCGGTGATGTTCATGATGTGGACGAGCTCCTTGTAGGTGCAGTACTTGAAGAGCGGGATCTGGTGCAGGACCTCGATGGTGAGGCTGATCTCGGCGACCTTCTCCTCGTGCTCGGCGTCCGCCACCTCCTCGGCCACCCTCACCGCCACCGAGGTGATGTTGTCGTGGCCTCCCCCCTCCCTGGCGAGCTCGATGAAGCCCTTCACCACCTCCTCGAGGTCTTCCTTCTTGAAGGCCTCGAGGATCTTGTCGTCGTCCAGGTAGAAGTGCAGCCCGTCCGAGCAGAGCATGAACTGGTCCCCTGGCAGCACGTCGAAGTCGAGGGTGTCGCCCTCCACGCTGGGATAGACTCCGACGGCGCGCGTGACCGCGTTCTTGTACTCGGCGTAGGGGCTGCCCGCCGCGTCGCCCCGCTTGAGCTTTCCCCGGCGCACCAGCTCGTTGACGAGGGAGTGATCCTCGGTGAGCTGGTGGATCATGCCGTCCCTGATGAGGTAGACGCGGCTGTCCCCCACATGCCCGATGAAGCCACGGCTGCCTATGATCATCAGCATGGAGCAGGTGGTGCCCATGCCGCGCTTCTTGTCGTCCTGCTGCGCCGCCTCGTAGATGCGATCGCAGGCCGTCTGGATGGCGTGCTCGAGGATCTGGATCACCTCGTAGCGCTCCAGCTCGGCGGTCCCGTCTCGGAAGCTCTGGAGCATGTCGGAGTTCTGCTCGATTGCCTCCCTGAGGACCTGCACCGCGATGGAGCTGGCGACCTCCCCAGCCGCGTGGCCGCCCATTCCGTCGCACACGGCGAAGAGATCGAAGTCGGCGTCCACGAGGAAGGCGTCCTCGTTGTGCTCACGCTTGACTCCGACGTCGGTCAGGGCGGCGTAGGTTATCTGCATGCGAGCCCTCCTTCGTGGTCTGCCCCACTTCGCCCCATCGGACGCGGCCAGGCGGCCTCTGGTCCCATGGCGCTACGGGTGCGCTCGGACCGGGGCGCGTGACCAGGGAGCCCTCGCAGGGATGCAAGCCAGGAAATCGCGGAAAGTTTGGTATCATCGCGCCTTCGGGAAGTCAATCCGCCGATGTGAGAGGGCCCGCTACAGAGCCCTAAAACCCCGGAGCCACTCCCGATCCAGTAAATAGTGGCATCGGCTGGCGATCCCACCAGACAGGGGTCAGGCGTGGGGCTAGGACCCGAAGAGCCTGGTGAGCAGGCCCCCCCGGAGCTCTTCCTTTACGATGGGCTCGATCTCGAGCTGGCTGAAGGTGCGCGACAGCACCCGGCGCCCGTTGATGAACAGGGCGGGCGGGTTGCCAACCCCAGAAGTGCGCCCGAGCTGCATGTCGGCGGCCACTCGCCTGGAAACCGCAGGGTCCCGGGCGTCCCTCACGTAGCGCTGCACGTCCAGGCCGGCCTGCTGGACGAGCTGGGGAAGAGCCGTTGGGTAGAGCCTCCACCGGTTCTGGAAGAAGATCAGGGCCAGCTCCCAGAACTTGCCCTGGGAGTGGGCCACCTGGGCGGCCTTGGCCGCCTCCAGGGCGTTCGTTTGGACGCGGCGGGGCATTGCCTTGAAGACCACGCGGAGCTGCTTGGGGTAGGTCGCCAAGAGGGCCTGCAGGGTGGTCCAGGCGTTGAAGCTGAGGTAGTCGGTGAAGTCCAGGAAGGCCACCACCGTGACCGTGGCGTCGGCGGGGCCCTTCACGGGGCTCGTCCCGACCGGCAAGGCGTATCGCTTGCTCGACCGGGAGAACTGGGGCGACACGGCGTGGGGGCTCACGTACGGGCGCCATGGTGGGTAGCGCTTCCGGGCCTGGGCGAAGAAGCGCTCGTCCATCTGACCTGCCGAGAGCCCCTGGCGCTGCCACTGCTCGGCAGCGAGGATCTGCCGCCTGATCACCTGATCCACGTGCTGGAGCTGGGTCCACTGGCTGATGTAGTAGCGCTCGTCGCCGATCAGCAGGAGCGGCGCGGAGTTGTACGCGGGGATCCCGATCTGCGTCGTCAGCGCGTCCTCTTCCCTGACCGCCTTGGCGTGCAGGCTCTGAGTGACGGCTGCCTGGAGCCGGTTCATGTTCAGCCCCGCGGATCGAGCAACCTGGTTCACCATGGCCTCGGAGAGCATGTAGAGGGACTGCTGGGAGCAGAGCCCTTCGTAGAACCGGAAGAACAGCCGGTCACCTCCCTGGGAGTAGGCCTCCCTGCCCACGATGGCCGCGTACTTCTCCGGGGTGTAGTAGGTCCCCTGACGATACCTCGACAGGAACGAGATCCTCACCTTGCCCGGAAAGCGCGCCACCATCTGCTTCAAGAGCGGCAGCACCAGCTTGGTGGCGTCGTTGCGAAGTGGGGCCCAGTAGAGCAGGGCAAGCGGCGCGTTCGGCTGCCCGAGGGTCGGGTACTGGCTCTGCGGAGTATGCACCACGGGCTGGGTCTGTCCGGGGCGAAGCGCGGCCGCGCGAGCCACGAGGCCCGCCGAGGAGAGCGCCATCCCGAGGGCGCAGAGCTGGACGAGGAGCCTGGGATGCATGAAGACGGAGTATAGACCATCCGGTGGCAGAGGCCAGCCCCTGGTCCTACTCCAGCCAGCTATTGTCATCCCACGGGCGGGTGATAGACTCGGGAAACCCTCGCGCACCGGCGCCCCCTCGGGGTGGAGAAAGAGTGTCAGGCAGCGCCCAGCTCCCCAGGTTCCTCGGCGACTACGCCGTGCTGAGACCCCTCGCCAAGGGGCTCGAGCGGCTGCGCTATGCGGTCAGGAGGGAGCCCCAGGAGCACCCGAGGCTCTACGTCATCAAGCTCTTCCCTCCCGTGCCGGAGCGCACCCCAGAGATAGATCGCGAGCGCTACGTCCCCCGCCTCACGAGGGGCCTCTCCCACCGGAACCTCGTGGAGGCCTATCAGACCGGCGAGGTCGGCGGCGTGCACTACCTCGTCATGGAGTACGTCCTGTCGGTGGACCTCGAGTTCGCCCTCGAGCACTGCCGGCAGGAGGCCTCGCGGATCCCCTTGGAGGTGGCCTTGTTCGTGGGCCGGGAGATGTGCCGAGGGCTCGCCTTCCTCCATGGCTTCGGCGCGGACAAGCTGCTCCATGGCCGCGTGGCTCCGAGCCACGTGCTCCTCGCCTACTCTGGCCAGCTCAAGCTCGCCCATGTCCACCGGCTCCTCAAGGTCGGCTCCACCACCTATGTCGCGTCCGGCGAGGTCGGCCAGGTGGCCCCCTACCAGGCCCCAGAGCTGCTGGAGGGCCGGCCGGTGGACCAGCGCGCCGACGTGTTCGCCGTGGGCGCCATCCTGTGGGAGATCCTCGCCGGCCGGCGGTGGGTATCGGGGCGCCCCGACACCACCAGGGAGCTCGTCCTGTCGGGTCAGCTCCCCCTCGGGACCCTGAACCCGGAGGCCCCCCCGGAGGTGGTGGAGGTGGTGGAGCGCTCCATGTCGGAGCGCCCCGAGGATCGCTTCCACACCGCGGTGGACCTCGGCCGGAGGCTGGACGCGCTCCTCGACAGGCACTGCCCCGGGGCCGGAGGACGCCTCACCTCGGACTGGCTCGTCGGCAGGTTCAGCGAGGAGTTCCACGCCCGGCGCCGCACCCAGCAGCAGCTCCTCGCCGAGAAGCGGGCCGAGACGAGCAGCAACCTGATCCCCGAGGTGCTGCTCAGCACCGCCCCGAGGACAGGGGGCATAGTCGGACAGGTGCTGGATCAGCGCTACAAGATCCAGCGGCTCGTTGGAGAGGGCGGCATGGGCCAGGTGTACGAGGCCGAGCACGTGCAGCTCGGCAAGCGCCTGGCGGTGAAGATCTTGCACCCGCTCTACTCCACCGAGGAGGAGGTGGTGGAGCGCTTCAGGCGGGAGGCCAGGGCGGCCAGCTCCATCGGCCACCCGAACATAGTCAACGTCACGGACTCGGGCACCACGCCGGACGGCCGCGCCTACTTCGTCATGGAGCTCCTGGACGGCATGGAGCTCGCCGACGTAATCACCCAGGAAGGCCCGATGGACTTCGAGCGCGCGGTGGACATCGCGATCCAGGTCTGCCAGGCCCTGGGCGCCGCCCACCGCGTCGGGGTCATCCACCGGGACATGAAGCCCGAGAACGTCTTCCTCACCACCGTGGGCGCCCGCACCGACGTGGTGAAGATCCTCGACTTCGGCATCGCCAAGAACGCGCGCATGGAGCGGGTCCGCGGCGGTCAGCTCACCGAGCCCGGCCTGGCCGTGGGCACGCCGGAGTACATGGCGCCGGAGCAGGCGGCGGGCAAGGCGCCGGACCCGCGCTTCGACATCTACGCGGTAGGCGGGATCCTCTACGCCACCCTCACCGGCAGGCCTCCGCACAGGGGCTCAAACGTGATGGAGATCCTGACGCGCAAGGCCACGAAGAACCCGACCCCGCCGAGGAGCTACCGCCCGGACCTGCCACCCGAGCTGGAGCGGGCGATGATGTCGGCCCTCTCCCGAAACCCGGACCGCCGCCCTACCTCCATGGAGGAGCTCGAGTACGAGCTGCGTAAGAGCCTGGCGGGCCGCCCCATGGCCGTGGCCCACATGCTGGGCATCTCCCACGCGATCGATGCCGGGCGCCCCGAGGACGTCCACGCCTCGGACTCCGACCCCGCAGCGGGCCGCAGCGCCCGGGCCGGGAGCGGGGAGCAGCCGGCGGCCGGCTCACGCCCGGGGAGCGGCCCGCAGCGGGCCGCGGAGACCAAACCGAGCTTCGGCGACAGGCGGAGCGGCGGCGCATGGCCCCGAAGGGGGGAGCAGAGAGACGCAGACCCCCGACAGGGCCGCGCCGAACGCCTCACGGTGGAGGAGCCCGAGATTCACCTGGGGCCCCCAGGCGCCCAGGGCGCCGAGCCCGCCTCCGGACGCCGCCCCGCGCCAGAGCCAGGGGACTGGGGCATGAGAGATCTGCCCGAGGACCAGGCCCTCCCCGCCCTGCCGAGCCTTCCTGGGCCCTCGGTGCGTCCCTCCCCGGCCGGAGGCCAGGCGGCCCTCGGCGACGAGGAGCTCTTCTCCAAGAAAGTGACGCCCACCGACATAGTCCAGTGGGATCCTCCTCCAGAGACCCCGGGCAGGACGGTCGATGAGCAGGCCACAACCTCGGTGTACGTGGACACGTCGAACCTGCGGGAGGAGGCCGTGCTGGAGTCGCGGGCCAGGCGCAGCGCAGGGCTCATCGGGCTCGGGCTCCTCGGAGGCCTTGCCCTCATCTCCCTCTCGGCCTGGCTCCTCTGGCCTCCTCCGGCCCCGGCTCCGCGCTTCCTCCAGGCCCCACCCCCGGCGCCCGAGGCCGACCCCGACCGCCCGCCGCCCCCGTCCGCGGCTCCGAAGGCCCTGCCTTCCCTCGTGGGCTGGAAGACGCCTATCGAGCCCGAGAGGCCCAGCCCAGAGGCCGAAGCCCGCTACAAGGCTCGCGCCCTCGGACGCTACGTGGACTTCACCTGGCGGGCGGCCGGGGACCAGCGCTTCCTCGAGCCCCAGGACGACTCGGTCAAGTACGGCCTCGAGCGCATCGCGGCCCTCGACCCCGCCCATCCCGAGCTCGGCAAGCTCAGGGCCCACGCCGCTGCGCGGCTCCTCGCCCTCGCCGCCGCCCAGCGCCGCCGCCAGAAGATCGAGGACGCGGAGAAGAGCCTGCGAGGGCTGCTGGGGCTCGCGCCCGAGAGCGCCCGCGGCAAGGCCGCCCTCGCCTCCCTCCTAGTCCATCGAGGCCAGAAGGCCCTCAAGGACAAGCAGCCCGCCGAGGCCGAGACCCTCCAGAAGGAGGCCCAGTCCCTTGCCCCCGAGAACGCCGACGTGATGCTGCTCGGGGCGGAGATCCTGGAGGCCAAGGGGGAGCCCGAGGAGGCCCGCGCCGCCTTCGAGGCCGTGCTGAAGGCCCACAAGCGGAACCAGGCCGCCCGGAACGCCCTCAGGCGCATCGACAAGGAGCGGCGAAGGCCCAAAGCCCGCCCGAGATAGGAAGGCAAGTCTCATTTCGCCCGGGGTGCACGAAACCACGAAGGTAAATGATCTCGCCTAGTGAGCTCTGTACGAGGGCGAAATAATCGCTTGCAGCGTGACCGGAGACAGATGTAGCATTTTCAGCGGTTCCTTCGATACGAAGTGCAAGGAAATTGTCGGTTTTCAGGCTCGGGAGGGGCTCGAATGAGAAAGGCGATTATCACCGCTGTGGTGTGCATGCTGCCGATCGCGGCGTGCGGGGATTCCGGGGGGCTCACACCCTCTAACAACAACAACAACGGATTCGTCGCCCCCTGCGGAAACGGTGATCTGGACCCGGGAGAGGACTGTGATGGGTCGAGTCTCGAGGGGGAGACCTGCCAGAGCCTGGGGTATGCCGGAGGAACCCTCGGGTGCCGGAACGACTGCCGGTTCGACCTGACCGGGTGCGAGGGGGCGGGCCTCTGCGGCAACGGGGTGCTGGATCCCCCCGAGAGGTGCGACGGCTGGAACCTGGGCGGGTGGACCTGCGCGGACCTGGGCCTGGGCGGCGGGAATCTGGACTGCACTCCCATGTGCCGGTTCGATTCTTCCGGGTGCGATGAACAGCCCGAGTGCGGAGACGGCGTCATTGGACCGGGCGAGCTGTGCGACGGCATCGACCTGGACGGCCAAACCTGCCGCAGCCAGACGGGGCTTTTGCTCGGAGAGGTTACCTGCGACCCCGACTGCCAGGGGTTCGACACCTCGGGGTGCTACACCTGCGGCAACGGGACGGTGGAAGGGCCGGAGCTGTGCGACACCGAGGACCTGGGGGCTGAGACCTGCGCTTCGTTGACAGGACACCTGCACGGCACGCCGACATGCGGCACTACATGCCTTTCGTTCGACACCTCCGGGTGTCACACCTGCGGCGATTCCGTGGTCGAAGGGCCGGAGGCGTGCGACGGCACGGACCTGGGTGGACTTACCTGCGATCTCCTGGGATTCGTGGGCGGCTCTCTGGCCTGCCACGACCCAGCCTTGACCGAAGGCTGCTCCTTCGACACCTCGGGGTGCCAACTTCCAATCAACTGCCAGGTGGACTTCTTCCTCGGTCCGCTCGCGCCCGGCGTACCCAAGCAGGTGGCGGGCGACCTGGCCACTGCGACGGACGATGCGCTGCTGCCCTGCGGCTTCTCACCCTCATTCTTACGGGATCACGTCCTCATGTTCTCCCTCTCCAGCCTGGGAAGCCTGACGGTGGTCTACGACATGCATACGGCCCCTGTGAGCACTCTCGGACTGTACCGAGCCAGCGCGAACGGCTGCACCGATTTCCCGGTGGACTGCCGCGCCATACAGAATTCGATCGGGACTGAGTACTTCGCCCTGCTTGGGCCGGGGAGCTACTTCCTCATCGTGGAATCCGAGGCCGAGGGGCAGTATTCCCTGGAGCTGACCTCCCTGGCGCGGGAGGACTGCGCAAACGGCTCGGACGACGACGGCGACGGCCTCATCGACTGCGAGGACACCTCGGACTGCTGCATCGACCCGGTGTGCTACGGCGGCCCCTGGTGCGCCGGCCTCGACGGGCAGCCGTGCCAGCAGCCCTCCGATTGCATGAGCGACCTCTGCTTGACCGAGGATGCCTCCGGGTTCCCAGGCGGGCTCTGCACCCGCGATTGTTCGCAGGGGTGTCTGCCCGAGACCCTATGCACCTGGGTATTCCACTTGGAAGCCTATGTCTGCCTACCCCGGTGTCCGTCTGGATCGAGCTTGGATTGCCGGCCCGGGTATCTTTGTTCGTGGACCATGGACAGCGGCGAGAACATATGCATGCCCCATTGCACCGAACCGATTCAATGCGATGGCGGGGGAGGCTGCGGCGCCCACCACCTCTGCGGAGCTTCGCCCGGGTCGATCCCGAACGGCGGGCCCTGCACGACCCACCAGGAATGCAGGGGCGGATTTTGCTTCTGTCAATCGGACTACGGCGCCCCTGGCGGCTACTGCACCAGCTTTTGCAACCTCTCCG
>JAVEWA010000795.1:0-2779 GCA_034004785.1 Polyangia bacterium | reverse complement strand
CGGCGGTCGGGTGGTTCGCCCGACCGCTGACCCCATCTGAGGACCCCATGCTGTCGATCCCCTGCGTCAACATCCCTCCCCTCCCTGCCCCGCAGCGGCTCACCCTGCCGGGCGGCGCCAGCATCGAGCATCTGGACCTCGTCCAGGTGGTGCAGCCCGCCCTCACGCCCCTAATGCCCGCCTTCGACATCATCAACGCCGTGGTGGCGGCCTTCGACTGCATCAAGGCCATCCCCGAGACCATCGGCCCGCCCCCGGACCCCACCGCCCTCGCCTCGGCCATCCCCAAGCTCGCCCAGAAGGTCGGCAAGCTGCTCGGCCTGGTGCCCCAGCTCTCGCTGCCCCTCACCGTCGTGGGGATCATCGACTTGCTCATCGCCAACCTGCGAAAGACCCGGGACCAGCTCGAGCACCTGATGACGCGCCTCGGGGCCGTGGCCATCGCCTCGGCCCGCGCCGTCGAGCTCGACGACCCAGGCCTCGCGGACATCGCCCTCGGCGCCGAGGCCAATGTGGCCCGGGAGGCGGCCAACCTCGGTAAGGCCCTCGGCGCCCTCGGTGCCCTCGTGGGCCTCCTGAACATCTTCCTCGGCATGGTGGGCGCGCCCGAGGTGCCCGACCTGTCATCCCTTGGCGGCAAACCCCTAGACCAGGCGCTCGAGCCCCTGGACGAGCTCGTGCGGGTGCTCGAGGCCGCTCGGTCCCTGGTGCCCATCCCATGAGTGGTGTCCATCCCATGAGAAGGAGCCGCAGATGACCTCCGAACGTCGAAACCTGCTCGCGCCCTTCCGGCGTGACCTCAAGCAGGACCTGGCCTCGGGCAAAGGCGACGAGCTGCTCCGCTCCCAGGTCATCCAGGTCCTCGCCACCGAGGGAGCCACGCCCCGCTCCTCGGGCGAGCTCCCCTGGCGCACCGGCTTCGGCTCGGCCATCCACCTCATTCGCCACCAGCGAAACAGCGAGGCCCTTGCCGAGCTCGCCCGCGTGTACGTGCGCGATGCGCTCAGGACCTGGCTCCCCGCCGTGGAGGCCGTGGGCGTGGAGGTCCTGCGCGCGGACGACTCGCTCACCCTGCGGATCTGCGTCCGGCGCCGGGGCGCCTCTGCGCAAACGACCGTGGAGGTGTCCCTGTGAGCCTGCTCACCCCGGCGCTCGACGTGACCGACAAGGACTTCGACTCCCTGCGGTCGAGGCTCATCGCCCTCGTGAAGAGCGTGTTCCCCGACTGGAGCGACTTCGACGTGGCCTCCTTCGGGAACCTCCTCGTGGAGATGTACGCCTTCGTGGGCGACGTCATCACCTACTACCTGGACAGCCAGGCCCGGGAGTCCCGCCTCGCCACGGCCACCCAGCGAAAGAACGTCATCGCCCTGGCTCGCATGCTCGGGTACAAGCTGCACGGCGCCCAGGCCGCAACCGCCGAGGTCCGCTTCGCCCTCTCCCGCCCGCCGGCCGCCGACGTCCCCATCCCGGCAGGCACCATCGTGCGCACCCAGGAGGTCACCGAGCCCATCCGGTTCCAGCTCCTTGCGGACCTCCTGATCCTTGCCGGCGCCGACCCGCCCGCGGCCCTCGCCCTGGTCGAGCACTCCACGACCCACACCCAGCTCTTCGATGCCACGGGCCTCGCGAACCTGGACCTCCCGCTCGACTACGGCCCGTACCTGGACGGCTCGGCCCTGGTCTCGGCCGCCAACGGCCCCTACGTGGAGCGCGAGAGCCTCCTCGGCTCCGAACCCACCGACAACCACTTCACCGTGCTCGTGGACCAGAACGACCGCGCCACCCTGCGATTCGGCGACGGCGCGAGCGGCGCCCCGCCCACCGGGACCATCACCGTCTCCTACAAGACCGGCGGCGGCGCCGGCGGCAACGTGGACGCCGGCCGTCTCGTGGTGCTGGAGGGCGCGTTCACGGACCTTCACGGCCGCCCGGTCCAGGTCTCGGTCACCAACCCCGAGAAGGCCTCGGGCGGCACCGAGCGCCAAACCCTGGCCTCGGCCAAGCTCCTCGCGCCCGAGAGCCTCCGGGCCCCCACCCGCACCGTGTCCCGCGAGGACTTCGAGATCAACGCCCGCCGCGTCCCGGGCGTGGCCCGGGCCCTCATGCTCACCTCCAACGAGGACCGCTCCATCGACGAGAACAGCGGCATCCTGTACGTCGTCCCCCTGGGCGGCGGTGCCCCCACCCCGGCCCTCAAGAACGCCGTGCTCCGCCAGGTCACCGAGGTCTACCCCTGCACCCTCACCTTCCAGGTCCGGGTGCAGGACCCGGTCTACCGGGTCATCAACGTGTCGGCGCGCGTCTATCTCACCCAGGGCGCCGCCCCTGCCACGGTCCGCGATGCCATCCGGGCCAACCTCCGGGAGATGTTTCGCATCAGCCTGCCCGACGGCACGCCCAACCCCAGGATCGACTTCGGCTTCAACGTGAAGAGCGCCGACGGGCAGCCCGCAGGCGAGGTCTCCTGGTCCGATGTGTTCAACGTGATCCGGGACACCCAGGGCGTGCGCAAGATCGGCGACCTCCGTGGGGACCTCCTCCTCGACGGCATGCCCGCCGACGTGAGGCTCGGCATCCGGGACTTCCCCGTGCTCGGGCCGAGCATCACCCTCACGAACGGCGACACGGGGGCCCTGCTGTGACCGCCATCCTCAACCCAGGGTTCGAGACCGCCGGGGCCCTGCTATGACCGCCATCCTCAACCCAGGGTTCGAGGCCGCCGGAGCCCAGCTATGACCGCCATCCTCAACCCAGGGTTCGAGGCCGCTGGCGCCGT
>JAVEWA010000140.1:0-12728 GCA_034004785.1 Polyangia bacterium | reverse complement strand
CGGCAATAACCCCCACGACATGTTTCATGTCCAGGCCATTCTTGCACACCGGGACCCCCGGTTCGGCAATAACCCCACCGACATGAACGCATCTGGGGGCACCGCCTCTGAAAGGCCGGCGCAACCTCTGAAAGGGCGAAGCTCACTTTCTTCACTTTCTGATCAGGGGCGAGCCCGAGCTGCCGATACCAGTTTCATGAGCCCGGTCGCCGAGCCTGCAGGAGAAACCCTCGGCGAATCAGTGGAAGGGTTGGTGGCGACTCTGGGAGAGGATGACGCTGTGGCGGAAGGCGCCGTGGCTACGGCTCGAACGAGGGAGCACGAGAAGCTCCGAGGAGGTCCGATGTCTTCCCTTGGATATCATCTCTGCATCAGGCTGGCCGATGGGAGCGCGATCGCCAGGGACGCCCCCGAGCGGAGAACCCTGGCCGAGGTGGTTCTGGACAAGGGAGTGAAAACAGATCTGCACTGCTTCGCACTCCCTGACACGCACCTGCACATGAGCGCCCTCTGCGACAAAGTGCAGCCCGGAGAGCTCTGCCGCAGGGTTGGGATCAGCCTCAAAAGGCAGCTCCGCACCCAGGCTGGCTTCCAAATGTATCCCCCAATCCCAATCCAGGACCAACGGCACCTCGAACAGCTCACTCGCTATATCTTGACCCAGCACCAGAGACACCAGGTCCACGCCGATCCCTTCCGCGAGGCCACGAACCTGCCCGACCTGCTGGGGCTCCGCGCCATCGGTGGGGAGTACACCCTCGCGAACCTCAGGCGCCTCCTGCCCCGCCTGTCGCGGGAACACCTGCTCGAGTGGCTCGGCGCTCCCGGGCTCCGGCCCGACCTCGCGCCCCTCGCCCCGGAGGGCCTCTGGCGCTCCTTGGCCGAGGCCGCCTGCCGCGCGGCCTGCCTGCCAGATCTCTCCGGCTCGGGCGCCAGGGCCGTGGCAGCCCGGCGCGCTGTCCTAGAGATCGCCGGCGGCCGCCTCCCCAAATGCAAGCTCGGAGAGCTGCTGGGCATCGCGCCCCGCACGGTCCACTGGCTCGGGCGGCAGGCCCCGGATCCCGCCCTAGTCCGGGCCACGATGCTACAGCTGGCCCTCGGCGCCCGCCTCGATGGAGCGCTCACCCAGAGCCGCGGCGCCCTCCTCAACGGAGCCCACACCTAGAGCCGCGGCGCCCGACTCGATGAAGCGCTCACCCAGAGCCGCGGCGCCCGACTCGATGGAGCGCTCACCCAAGGCCGCGGCGCCCTCCTCAACGGAGCCCACACCTAGAGCCGCGGCGCCCGACTCGATGAAGCGCTCACCCAGAGCCGCGGCGCCCGACTCGATGGACCGCCCGACAGAATCTGGGCGCCAGGCCCCACCCACCGTCTCCGATTAATAAAAAAAAACCGCCCTGGCGGAGCGAGCCCGCCAGGGCGGCCAAGAGGCAGATGCGGGCCCGGTCCCTCTGGACCGGGACGCCTCTAGTCAGCCTACTGGGTGACCACGGTCACCGGAACAGCGCTGACGATCTTGAGGCCGAGGGAGATGAGGTCCTTCGTGCCATCGCCGTCGATGTCCACGTCCGGGGCCAGGGCCGAGTTCAGGAGCGCGTTGCACTTGAGCTCGTCCACGTGGATCTCCTGATCCTCGGCGCAGCCCGCCGGGGCCGGGTCGCAACCGGGCAGGGTGGGCTCGCAGTTGTCGTCCAGCAGGTCGAGCACGATGGTGGCCATGCTGCCCGTCGGGTCGGCCTCGATCTCGCCGTTCAGGTACTCGAGCACCGTCGGGTAGAGGTTGGTCTCGATCTCCTCCTTGGAGAGGCCGCCGCCGAGCATCACGTCCACCATGCCGGCCTCGGTGACCTGGCCGATGAGCTGGGCGCGCTCGAGGGTGATGTCCAGGGTGCCGATCTCGGCGATGGGGAACACGATGGCCAGATTGGACGGGCCAGCCTCGAGAACGTTGTTCACGATGCGGCCGCAAAGGAAGAGGTCATCTGGGGCGTCCGGGTTGAGGGCCACCTCGTCGTTTCCGTCGAAGATGGGGGTAGCGCCGCCAACGACCACTGCCTGGAGCACCTGGGCGAGGACCTGATCATCGTTCACAAACTGGTCAACCACCACGCGGCCGATCAGTAGGAGGCTGCCCTCCTGGATCTCGGCGTTCACCGACTCGTTCACGTCGAAGTCGCCGCCCTGGCTGGCGATGAGGGAGATGATGCTGCCGAGCTTGTTGTCGATGACCCCGTCGCCGTTCAGATCCACGCCGTTCTCCTTGGCGGTGGTGGAGCTGTCCGGGATGTAGAGCTCGGAGACGAGGAAGTCGTGGGCCGTGCCAGAGATGCCGCTCAGGGTACAGGTGACTACGCAGTCCGCCGCGCAGTTTACCGCGTTCTCGCCGTCCGCGGTGTCGCAGACGCCGTCATTGTTGCAGACTTGGACTTGGTTGTTGTTGTTCCCTGGGCTGTCGTCGTCCGAGCACCCCATGGCGAGGGCGAACAGGCCGGCGACGGCGAGGACGGGCAGAAGAATACGGTTGCGCTTCATTGCTCAAATACTCCTTTTGGCAGTCGGTCCCACAACGGTTCCGGTTTGGTCGAGATCAGGGACCAAGGTTTATGGTAACTCCTAGTAAATGTCAACCAATTCCACTATGCAGCCAGGATAGGATAGCCCAGATCCAGGATTTGGACGACTCTTTTTTTGTGGGCTATCATGGGCAGCGTCCCGAGGGAGGAACGCTCCCCGAGCCTCTGGCCCTAGACCGCCCGGGAAATCGGAATCATGAGACTCCTCGCGATCTTGCTCGCTGCCTTCGGCCTCTGGGCCACCTCCTGGGGCCTCTTCGCCTGCTACAGGCGGCCCGCGCCCCATGATCTGCTGGGCATGGCGATCGCCAGCCTCGGCGTCGGGGCCCTTGGCCTGGCCGCGACCCTCTTCATCCACCCGGAGTTTCTTGGGTGATGGCTGGCTTGCCCTGAGGCAGAGGCCAAGGCTCACCCCCCGGGATCGACGGGATCGGCGGGATCGACGGGATCGACGGGATCGGCGGGATCGGCGGGATCGACGGGATCGACGGGATCGACGGGATCGGCGGGATCGACGGGATCGACGGGATCGGCGGGATCGGCGGGATCGACGGGATCGACGGGATCGGCGGGATCGGCGGGATCGGCGGGATCGGCGGGAGAGGAAAGGAGTGGCGCCCTCTCGACGAGCACAGGGCGCGCTCATCAGATCCTTAGGCGATCTCCAGCTCCTTGCAGAACACGATCTCCTGGCCGGTGGAGATGGGCTCGCCAGGCTCGGCGTGGGCCAGGTGATCGGCCACGGGCCACTCGTGAGCGCAGGCGCCGCGGTCCTCGAGGAAGTAAACGCAGTCCTTGCAGGTGTAGCGGAGATCGTAGCGGGCGACCTCCTCGGCGAACCTGGGGTCCCAGGGGATGCGCAAGGCCTACTCCAACTTCTCGGGGTCCATGGAGGCCCTGGCCCTCCGGCGGGCCCGGTCGCCCCTTTGGCCCCTCGCGGCCCGTGGAGGCTCACCGGCCTTGTCGCTCCCGCCGGGCTTGTCGCCCGCGCCGGGCTTGTCGCCCGCGCCGGGCTTGTCGCCCGCGCCGGGCTTGTCGCCCGCGCCGGGCTTGTCGCCCGCGCCGGGCTTGTCACCCGCGCCGGGCTTGTCACCCGCGCCGGGCTTGTCCCCGCCGCCGCCGGCCCCGTCACCCCCCGCGGCCTTGCCGTCTCCGCCGCCCTTGTCGCCCGGGCTCTCCCCTGCAGCATTGTCCTTCCCGGCCCGCCTCCTGGCGGGCAGCCACTTCTCCTCGGGCACTCCTGCCGCCCTCAAGGCCACCACGAGCTCGGGGATGAGCTTCGAGTAGGCCAGGCTCTGCTGCTGGCAGGTGAGGCCCTCGTCCCTCGCGCGCTTCTTGGCCTCGGCGAGCTGCTGCTCCAGGGCATCGAAGCGCAGCTTCTCGAGGAACTCCTTGCGCTCGGCCCGCTTCCTGGGCGCGGCATTGTAGATGTCCTTCATCCGGTCCTTGCACCACTTGAACTTGGCCTGCCTCACCCGCTTGCACTCGAAGCGCCGATCCGCGAGGGCTGCCTTGAAGCCCCCAATGGCAGCCACCGCCTTGCCGAGATCCGGTCCCGCCAGGACCCGCGCCACCGCGGCGTGGGCCTCGTCGAGCTGCGGCAGGGCAAGCAGCTCCTCCGTGGTCACGCCAACCTGGTGCAGCTCGGCGGCGGCGAGCTTCACGAGGCGCCCCCGCAGCTCCGACTGTGCCTCGGCCTTCAGCTCATCGAGGCTCGGTCCCCTTGGCTCGGCTGGCCGAGGGGGCTCTTCCAACCTGGGCCTCGGCGGCTCTCTGGCGGCGCGCTCGGCAACCGGCTCGGCGCCCGACCTGGCCTGGGAAGCCTGGGCTCGCTGCCCCTTCCTGACGGGGCTCATGAAGTTGGGCAGGAGCCGATCCCGCACGGCAAAGCCTCCCACCAGCCCGAGCACCAGCAGCAGCACCGCCGCTGTCACCGTGGCGCCGCGGCTGGGCGGAGCAGCTGGCAGCGGCGCCATGGAGGGATCCGAAGTTGCGGCCGGCCTCTCCACCGGATCGAGGGGAGAAGTCGCTGCGCGCCCTGCCCGGCCCGCCAGGGCCTGCTCCTCGGCGTCCGCTCCGACGCCGGCCGGAGCCGGCCTGGGCGCTTCCACTGCCGCGCCCGGAGCTTGGGCCGCGCCCGAGGCTCGAGCCGCGCCCTCGGGCGCAGGAGCCATGGGCCGAGGAGGCGGTCCGCCGCCAAGATAGGCGATGGTGGCGGCGGCCCCGAGGCCGAAGGCGCTCGGGTCCACCGTCTCCATGGCTGCGGTGCGGCCTCGATCCGCACTGGCCGCGCCACCTGCTGGCAGCACCGACTCGGACCGGAGGGGCGCCGGCTCGGTGAAGAGCACCTGGGCCCTGTCCATCTCGGAGCGGGCCTCCGCCGCGAAGAGCCGCCTGAGGTAGGCGGCGACCACGTCCCTGCTCATGCGCGGGTTGAGGTCCAGGAGCACCTGGGTGAGATCGTCCCTCAGGCCCTCGGCCTGGGGGTAGCGACCCGAGGGCTCCACCGCCAGGGTCTTCTGCAGCACCAGATCCAGCTCGGCGGGCACGTCCTTGCGGTGCCTGCGGATCTGGATGTCCACGGGCCTTCGCACCAGCTCGGCGAGCCGCTCGAAGTCATCCACCTCCCTCAGCCGCTTGCCGGTGAGGAGCTCGAAGAGCACGGCCCCCACCGCGTAGATGTCGGCCCGTTGATCCAGCGGCTCGCCCAGGCACTGCTCGGGGGCCATGTAGGACACCTTGCCCATGACGACGCCTGTCTCGGTCTTGCCAACGGTCGTCGCATGCTTGGCCAGGCCGAAGTCGATGAGCTTCACCTGGCCCTCGTAGGTCACCATCACGTTGGTGGGGGAGACGTCCCGGTGGATGAGCCCTGAGTCGTCCTTTCCGAGACGGGCCCTGTGAGCGTAGGCGAGGGCGTCGGCCAGCTCGCGGGCGATGAAGATTGCCACCTCGGCGGGCACCTGGATCCCGTCCTCGCGGGCCCGGTCGATGATCTTGCGGCAGTCCTTCCCTACCACGTACTCCATGGCCATGTAGAAGCAGCCATCCACCTTGCCCACGTCGTAAACGGTGGCGACCCCGGCGTGGGCGAGGCGGGTGGCGAGCTTCGCCTCGTCCAGGAACCGGTCCACGTAGCTCTTCTCCGCTGCCAGGTCCGAGGGCAGCCGCTTGAGGGCGCAGACCTTGGCGATGCCGGGCAAGGTCTCGCTGAGGGCGAGGTGTAGCTCGCCCATGCCCCCCCTGGCGATGGTCCTCAGGAGCTTGTAGCGCCCGAAGCTCGGGTGCAGCGCCTCCACGGTGCTGACCTCTTCGGGCCGCTCGTGCAGGGAGCGCCGGAGGGCGCTCGCCATCTCGGCGGCGTCGCTCGGGCGCCGCGCGGGGTCTGGATCGAGCGCCTGGGAGAGCAGGCGGTCGAGACCCATGGTGACCTGCCCGTCGGTCCGGATCGAGGAGGCCCTCGGCGCACCCAAGGCGGCGATGTCAGCGGGCCCCGCCGCGGACTCGGGGAAGGGAAGGCGCCCGGTGAGGGCTGCGAAGAGCAGGGCCCCCACGGCGAAGAGGTCGGCGCGATGGTCCAGGCCCCCCGCCCCTCGCAGAAGCTCGGGCGCCGCGAAACGGGCGGCGTCGCCCTCCACGCCACCTGTAGCTGGCTCTCCCCGCTCTATGCTCCGCATGAGCTGGCCGAGCCCGAAGCCGAGGAGCTTCACGTGGGGGACGCCGGTGGACAGATCCACCATCACGTACTTGGGGTGCAGCTCCGTGTGCAGGATCCCCCGGCGGTGGGCCTCGCCGAGGCCCTCGAGGATCTGGAGCCCCACGGTCACGACCTCCTCGGCGGTCAGCGGGCCGTCCTCCGACAGGATGCGCCCGAGGTCCCGCCCCGCCCCCAGCTCCATGGCCAGGAACACGTAGCCCCGATCATCCAGGCCGAAGTCGTTGATCTTGATAATGTTCTGATGTTCGAGCTGAGTGGCGATACGCGCCATCCGCTGGAAGCGGGCCACCATCTCGTCCGCTGGATCCAGCCCGGCCCTGGACACCTTGAGGGCCACTTCCCGGTGGGTGAGCACATGCTCCGCCCGGTAAACGTCTGCCCTTCCGGTGTTATCCAGGCTCTCCTTGACTGCGAAGCGCTGACCGATCACCTCCCCCACGAGGGAGGCTGCTGGGCGGTTCGTGCTGGACATTCGGCCACCTTCGTCCATTCTTGAGTCGCCCGATAATAGACGATCGGTGCCCGTAGGACAAAGACTGTGTCCCAGGTATCATCTTCCGCCCGATCTGGCCACCCAAGGCGCCTGGGGGCGAGCTCGGAACGGGTCCATCTCACGATGCGGGCCACCTCGCCGAAAACCTTGCGTCCGGCACCGAGTTCCGTATCATGAAGACCTCCCCCTCGCGGGGGAGACACAAGGAAGCCTGGCATCCAACCATGCGAAACTCCGCAGCGAAACGCTCCCTTGGCCGTAGGGAGAGAGAAAGGGTGCGACATCGTCAGGAGATCCTGGACGCCTCCTGCGTGGTGTTCTCGGAGAAGGGCTACCGCAATACCACCATCGCGGACATCTCCAAGCGCTCCGAGTTCTCCATCGCATCCATCTACAAGCACTTCGAGAGCAAGGAAGACATCTACCACTCCCTCATCGAGGACTACCTGGAGATGTACCACTCGGAGCTCGAGGCCGTGGCCAGGAACATCTCGAGCCCCCTCGAGCAGCTCCGCGCCTGCATCACCAGGACCTACGACCTCCTGGTGGAGCACAGGGTCTTCATGGAGTTCTTCGTTGGTGAGTGGCGACCCGCGGCCGACCTGGAGACCGACGAGCTGGCCCGCAAGTCCATGGACGCCTACTCCAAGCTAGTCATGTTCATGGCCGAGCGCTTCGAACGAGCCGCCAAGCTGGGCGAGGTGGTGGACGATATAAACCCGATCTACCTGGCCATCGGGCTCCTCGGGCAGCTCTTCATCTTCGGCTCCTACTGGATCTACTTCGAGCACGTCTCCCTTGCGGAAGCCCCGAAAGAGCTCATCCCCCGCATCTTCTTCGACCGGATCGCCCTGAAGTAGCCACGGGCGGAAAAAAATCGATTCAGAGGGTCCGCTCTAGAGATCCTGGGCGTGAAGCCCCTGCTCGCGGATGTACTCGTTCAGCTTCACCCGCACGTCCTCGGAGAAGCGAACCCTGTTCTTCGCGATCTCCCTGAGGGCCGTGACCGCTGGCTTGTTGTCGCAGCGCACCAGGGGCTGGTTCCCCTTCTGGAGCTGCCTAGCCCTGCTCGCGGCCAGGACCACCAGGGCGAAGCGGTTTCCTTCCTTCTCGAGACAATCTTCAACAGTTACTCGTGCCACTTGTATGCTCCAATCTGAGGCCCACTTGGAGGGCATCAGATACTTCCGATCCGGCGACATGTCAAGGACCGGCTCGCCGGAATGGCCGGGAGCGCCGGTCCGGCGAGCCCGCCTCGGCTGTTCCCTTGGCCAGGGCAGACCTGGCGGCTTGCGTCTTGCATACAGTGCGCACAGTAGAGTACCTTCTCACCCTGGGCCGTCAGAACAACAAGCAGGCTTCGAGGCTTGAACATGGACAAGCGCTGTCTCATCCTCGCTCTCTTCCTGGTGTTTCCACCCCTGGTTTCTTCCTGCAAGGAGGCCGGGAAGGGCGCCGGGGCAGGCGATGACAAGGGTATCAAGGAGCTGAAGGCCTCTGGGGAGGAGCTCAAGGCCACCACCGAAGACCTGCTGAAGAGGCGGGGCACCTTGCAGCGCAGCTACGCCGAGCTGGAGGAGGCTCGCAAGGCCCTCGAGCAGAAGCGCGCCTCGCTGGACAAGGACGACATAGACGGCCACGCAAAGCTCGCCAAGGAGGAGCTCGCCCTCAAGGAGCAGGAGAGCAAGCTGAAGGGCCAGTCGGACGCCATCGACGACAAGCTGATGGGCGCGCTCAGGCGCCAGGAGCAGTTCTACATCAAGGCCGCGGCAGCCCTGGCCACCCGGGGCTCCGGAGGCTCCGACGACCCCACCTCGGGAGTGCGGGGCCGGGAGCTGGCCATCGCCCAGCGGGAGAAGCTCGTGGCGGCGAGAGAACAGGATGTGGCAAAGAGGGAGGCCGCCCTGAACGAGCAGCACCGCAAGCTGGTGGAGTACAAGGCCCAGAAATGCGCGGTGGCCACTCCGGTGTTCACCACCATCAGCGCCCCGAGCGTCCCCACCTCCATCCCGGGCGGCAAGGAGTACACCAAGGCAGACGCCGACGCCGCCCTCGCCAAAGCCATGGCGGTCATGAGCTCCAAGGGGATCCGGGTCTCTGACCTGCCCGAGGGCTTTGCAAAGCTCATCTCCGACATCCGCGGCTTCATCGGCGGCAAGGAGTACGCCAGGGCCAAGTTCGCCGCCGACCAGCTCCGGGTCACCCTCACTGGCATCAAGATCGACCGGGCCTTCGTGGGGGCCAAGATGAGCCGCCTCGCCTCGATGATCCGCAACAAGAAGCTCACCGAGGACAAGAAGAAGGAGGTGAACGCCCTGTTCGTAAAGGTCACCACTGCCTACAACGACGGGCGCTTCGCCAACGCCAACGCCAACATCAACCGCATCTACGGCCTGCTCAAGTAGGCCTCTCACCGGCAGAGCTCGGCGCACCCGATGTCCACCCTGCTCTCCCTGCTGATCCCGCTCGCCGCGGCCTTCGGGCCCGATGGCGCGGCGCCGCTGCCGCCCTCGCCCGAGCTCCCCTCATACGGGGGCCTCCTCTTGCGTACGCTCATCGCCCTCCTGGTGGTGCTAGTCCTTGCCTGGGTCTTCCTCCGATGGGGGCTCAGGCGGCTCCTACCGGGCGGCGCCACGCAGGGCCCCCTCCGGGTGCTCGGTCGCCTGCCACTTGACGGCCGCAGGGCCGTGGTGCTCGTGGAGGCCGCGGGCCGCTTCCTGCTGCTCGGAGTAGCCGATGGGAGCGTGAGCCTTCTTTCGGAGCTGGAGCCCGAGGCCGTGAAGGCTGCCCTCGACGACGCCAAGGCTGCCCAGCCCAAGCGCTTCGCCGAGGTTTTGAGAGAGCGCCTGGGCCGACAGGGCGCTACCCAAGGACAGGGAGGCGACCCAAGCAAGACGGGCTCGCAAGGCGAGGGCGGCCAGGGCGCGAGCTCTGAACCTGGCCCGAATGAGAGCGTCAAGCCCGGGCATGGAGGCCCGGATGCCTAGGTCTGCGGCCCAATCGGCCCGCCTCGCCAGCCTGGCGCCGCTGCCCCTGTGCCTGCCCCTGCCTGCCCTGGCCCCGGCGGCGGACCGCCTCCTCGACAGCCCGGCGGTCTCGGTGCTCCTGCTGGCGGCCCTGTCGCTCGCCTCCTTCGGCCTGGTGATGCTCACGAGCTTCGTGAAGGTGGCGGTGGTGCTTTCGGTGCTTCGGTCTGCCATGGGCACCCCGCAGATCCCCCCGACGATGGTCATCACCGGCTTCGCGCTGGTGCTCTCGGCCTACATCATGTCTCCGGTGATCAGGGAGGGCGCCAGACGCGCCGAGCCTGGTGTCGCGCGGCTTCAGGAGGGGCGCGGCACCTCAACGGAGCAGGCAAGCGAGCTGATCGCCGTTGGGCGCCAGGCCGCGGAGCCCCTCCGGGACTTCCTGGCAAAGCACGCCCATGCGCGGGACCGGCAGACCTTCCTCGAGATGGCCCGCCGCCTGAGTGGCCCCAAGGACAAGAGCCGGATCGGGCCCGCCGACTTCCAGGTGCTCATCCCGGCCTTCCTGACCTCCGAGCTCAAGGAGGCCTTCCTGATCGGGTTCTTCCTCTTCGTGCCCTTCCTGGTGATCGACCTGGTGGTGGCGAACATCCTGCTCGCCCTCGGGATGCATATGCTCTCACCCACCACCATCTCGCTGCCCTTCAAGTTCCTCCTCTTCGTGCTGGCAGACGGCTGGTACCTGCTCACCCGCGGCCTGGTGGCCGGCTATCAATAGAGGCGGCAAAGGAGCTACATCCCATGACCGGCATGGACGACATGGTGCTCAGGGTTGCGAGGGAGGCCCTCCTGCTCGCGCTCCTCTGCTCCGCCCCGCCGGTGCTGGCGGCCCTCGGGGTGGGGCTCCTCATGGGCGTCCTGCAGGCGGCCACCCAGATCCAGGAGCAGACCCTCGGCCTCGTCCCCAAGATCATCGCGGTGGCCATCGCCCTGGCCGCGGCCGGCCCCTGGATCGGCGCCCAGCTCCTGAGGTTCACCGAGACCCTCTTGGCCACCGTCGCCCTGGTGGGCCGCGCCGGCCCCTAGGCCCCATCTCCCCCCGCCCGAACCCGCCATGGACCTCCTCGGCCAACTCCTCGCAAACGTGGATCTCGAGCGGACCATCGCCGTCTTCTTCCTGGTCCTGGCCCGCTTCGCTCCCCTGGTGTTCCTGGCGCCCTTCTTCGCCGCCCAGAGCCTCCCGCCGAGCGCCCGCATGGGCCTCACCGCCGCCCTGTCCTTCCTGGTCTTCCCCGCTGCCCTCGAGGCAGCAGGCCCCCTCCCCGGGTCGGGCGCGGGCCTCGCCCTGCTCCTCGGGCGCGAGGCCCTGGTGGGCGCCCTGCTGGGCTTCCTCGTGGCGATCCCCTTTCGCGCCCTGGAGGCTGGCGGCCGCCTCATCGACTCCGCCCGCGGCGCCAACATGGCGGAGGTCCTGGCGGCGCCCACGGAGGTGCGCTCCTCGCCCCTGGGCGCCTTCCTGCTGCTCCTTGGCGTGGTGCTGTTCCTCGCGGTGGACGGCCACCTGCTGGTGATCCAGGCAGTAGGGGGCTCCTACCGGACCCTGCCCCTCGGGGCCCCCATCGGGGCTGACGCGCCAAGGGAGCTAACCGCCCTCGCCATCCACCTGGGGAGCCGCTTCTTCCTCGTGGCGGCGGGCCTGGCGGCGCCGGTGCTCGCCGCCGTGGTGCTCGTGGACCTGTCGCTCGGCCTGGCCGGCAGGCTCTCGCCGCAGCTCCCCCTCTACTTCCTCGGCCTCCCGGCCAAGGCCCTGGGAGGAGTGGCGCTCCTCTTGCTCGCCCTGCCCCTCGTGGTTGTAGCCATCGGGGGCCTGTTCCGGCTGGCGCTGCGGGCGGTGGACGCCGCCCTGCGTGCCCTGGGCGCGTGAGGTTGAGAGGCGACGGCCTGGCCACGGGCGGTGGACGCCGCCCTCGGGGCCCTGGGCGCCTGAGGCCGTGGGGGAGCGGCCAAGACATTTATGCCAAAGCATTTCTTCTGTGATCCGGAAGAGTCGAGCTATAATCCGCCCCGCAAAGGGAGATCATCATGGCCAAATGGGAAAAGTTCGCGGACGAGCTGGGCGATGAGGACCTCGCCAAGGCCCCGGCCTTCCAGGACATGGTCGTGGACCTCGTGGACCCACAGGACGCCACCATGCCACCGGACCTCAGAGGCTCACAGGTCATAGAGCGCCATCACGCCGGAGGCGCGGCGGAGATATTCTATTGCCGGCCCGATGGCGTCACCTTCACCGAGGCCCAGGCCGCAGGCCTGATCGAGCAGTACCGCCGCCTCGCCGAGCAGGCCGCCGCCCAGGCTGGGGGTGGCGCTGCCCTGGGCTCGGTGCCGAGCGTGGCCACCGGCGCAATCCCGGGCGCGGTGCCTGTCCCCGGTGCGGTGCCGAGCGTCTCTTCGGGCGGCATACCTGGCGCAATCCCGGGCGCGGTGCCTGTCCCCGGCGCGATCCCCGGCGCGATCCCCGGCGCGATCCCCGGCGCGATCCCCGGCGCGATCCCCGGCGCGATCCCCGGCGCGATCCCCGGCGCGATCCCCGGCGGCGACAGCGACGAGGTCATCGACGTCCTTGGCCACGGCGGGGAGGTGCCTCCCACCCTGCGAGGCGCCCGCCTGGTGCAGCGCAGGGGCGGGTTCATCTACCTGACCTCTGGCGGCGACTCCATCCCCAAGGAGGTGGCCGAGGACCTCCTCGAAAGCTGGGAGGGTTCCGATGAAGCGGCCCAGCCCCAGCCTCTGGGCGCGGGCGCCGCGGCCCCACACCAGCCCGAGCTCGTGATCGACACCCTCGGCACAGGCGAGGACATACCCCCCATGCTCCGCGGCGCCCAGCTGGTGCAGCTAGCCGACCTGATAGTGTATCGGACCCCGGGCGGGGACTTGATCCCCGCCGAGGTGGCCCAGGATCTGCTCGAGTCATGGGAGCC
>JAVEWA010000139.1:0-12739 GCA_034004785.1 Polyangia bacterium | reverse complement strand
CCCCGGCGGAGCAGCGCCTGGCCGAGGGCGCGTCTGCCGTCCAGGTCATCGGGCCTGCGCGTGAGGCCGGCCTTGCATACCCTCTCGGCGTCGGCGTGGCGCCCAAGGGCCATGAGCTGCTCGGCAAAGGCAGCGAAGTCCTCGTCCTCGGGACTTTCAAGGAAGGCTGCGAGGCGCTCGTTCAGCTTTGGATCAGGGGCAGTTGGTGGGCGGCTCATTCCAGTCGGTAACTCCTGCCGGCGCGCTCACCCGAGGGGCTGCCGCGCCCAGCGCTCCCCAGACCCAGGGAGTTTACAGAAGCGCCCTTTGTTGGGCAATGGCAGGTTTGGGTTGGCCCGGTGAGGGCTTGGCCGGCTGGAGCCGACGTTGGCGTCATCTCTAGCGATGGGCGGGCGGGGCTAGGAGGCCTGAGCGCTCCCTGTGGGGGATGCCCCTCGCATGCGCGCGGCCACCTCGGCGGCGAGGCGCACGGCCCGCTCGGCCAGGTGCTCGGACAGGGTCCCTGTGCCGCAGCTAGGGGTCACCAGGAAGCTCCTTCGCAGGGCGCCGAGGGGTACGCCCGAGGCGGCGAGGCGCTCCATGCCGCCTTGCAGCCGGGCGAGGAGAGACTCGGCGGTCTCGGACTCGAGCAGGGCCGAGTCGGTGGGAACCACGCCCCAGGCGAGGGTGCCTCCGCGCTCGAGGAAGGCGCCGAGGGCCTCGGGGTAAAGGGCCATGGTGTCGAGGTAGCTGTAGGCGTCGAAGTTCACTATCTCGGCGCTAGAGGAGAAGAGCAGGGACCAGTCGGTGTTGCCGCAGCAGTGTACGCCAGGGATTCCTCCGGCGGCCTTCACCGCGTCGGTGACCGTAGTGAGGCTCTCCACCACCTCCTGGGCGGAGAGCGGCACCGTGGCCGAGCCGTAGCTGGAGAGGTAGGGCTCGTCCACGAAGAGCACCGCGGCGCGGCCTGTGGCTGCCAGGGCCCGCGTCTGGGCCCGGGCCTGGGCGGCCAGGCCATGGATCACCACGTCCCTGAGCGTGTCGTCGTAGAACACCGCGCGGCCGTCGGGCCTGGTGACCGTGAGGCCGAAGGAGATGGGCCCTGTGACGTGACCCTTCACCAGGGGGCCAGTGGGGGCCCCGGGGGCGTTCAGGCGCTCGAGGAAGGCGTGATAGCCGGCGGCGTCCTCCCTCCTTGGCTCGAAGCCAGAGGGGGCGTCCGACAGGGCCGCCTCGAAGAAAGAGGCGAGCTGGTCATCCGCTCCGGCGGAGAGGTCCAGGGTGGTGCGCCCCGCTGCCTCGTCGATCCTCGCCCCGGGCAGGGAAGCCGCGTACTGGGCGTACATGCTCTCACGGTAGGAGCGCATGGGGAGCTGGGGCCAGGCAGGGCAGTCGGGCAGGGCGGCCAGGAGGAAGTCGCAGGCCGCCCGTGGATCCAGGTGGGGAAAGGAGCCAATGCAGGTGGCGACGGAGTCGAAGATCATCGGTTCGGAGCTCCTCTCCAGATGTGGCAAGGTCGGCTGGCGCCGGGTGTGGGGGGCCGCGCCATGGACGGCTCAGTTGGCGATTTCCACCGCCGAGAACTCGCGGATCACCGTGACACGTATCTGGCCGGGGAAGGTGAGATCGTCCGAGATCTTCCGGGCGATCTCTGTGGCCAGGCTCGCAGCCGCGGCGTCGTCCACGCGCTTCTCGTCCACGAAGACGCGCACTTCGCGGCCGGCCTGCACGGCATGGGCCACGTCCACACCCCTGAAGCCAGAGGCTAGCCGCTCGAGCTCGAAGATCCGCTCGCCGTAGGTCTCGACGAGCTCCTTGCGGGCTCCGGGTCGGGCGCCGCTGATCGAGTCGGACGCAACCACGAGCAGCGAGTAAACCGACGAGATGGGTCGCTCGTCGTGGTGCTCCTCGATTGCGGCGCATACCTCGGGGGCCTCGCCGCACCGCCTGGCGATCTCGGCGCCGAGGAGGGCGTGGGAGCCGTCCACCTCGTGGGTGAGGGCCTTGCCTATGTCGTGCAGCAGGGTCGCGCGCCTGGCTAGCTTCACGTCCAGGCCCAACTCCGCGGCCATCAGCCCCGCGAGCAGGCTCGCCTCGACAACGTGCTCCCACTGGTTCTGAGTGTAGGAGGTGCGGAAGTGGAGGCGCCCGACCAGATCCAGGATCTCGGGCGCCGCTAGGGGGAGGCCGAGCAGCTTGAAGGCGCGGCTGCCGTAGGAGTGCACCTCGGCCTGGACATCATTCTGACAGGCCTCGATGATCTGGAGAACGCGCTTGGGGTCCGAGGCCCTCTGGGCGAGGATCTTGTCGAGGGCCCGACGAGCGGTGATCCGACCGACTCCGGTCCCGGTCTCGACCCTGAGGGTCTGGCCGCTGTTGATCCAGGCACAGGAGACTCCGAGCTGGCTCTCTAGGGCCTCAAGGACACCAGTCTCGGGGCTCTCGAGCAGGGCCCGTCCCTGCTCGTCCGGCTCCACGTTGTAGCTTGTGCGGCCTGGCGCGTTCCGGGTCTCCAGCCTGCCGGTTGCGATGCCCATGATCCGCTTGCCGGCCCGCACGGTGGCCGCGCTCGGCTCGGTCTCGAGGTTCCTGAGCACATCAGCGGCCTCGGCCTGGGCCTGCTCGACCATCGCCGAGGCCAGCTCGGACTTGCACTCTGGCCGCGTCTGGGCGGCGAGCTCTTCGAGGGTGCTCTCCGCCTTTCCACGAAGCGCCTTGGCCTCGGTGCGGATCGACTTCACCCTCTCGAGAGCCTTGTCGGCGGCCTCCTCGGCCTCTCCGAGGCTCGTCTCCCTGGAGGCGAGGGCCTCCTCCGACGCCGCCGCCTCTCCGGCCTGAACCACCAGCGAGGCCTCCCGCGTGCCCAGCAGATCCTCGGCGGCCTGCTGCGCGGCATCCAGGGCTTGGCGCGTGGTGATGGCCTTCTCCCTGGCGCTCACCTCGGCCTGCCTCATGAGGGCGGCCTTTTCGGCCAAGGCCCTGTTGCGGATGCGCTCGGCTTCCTTCCGCAGGGCGGCCAGCCTCTGTTTCTGTTGGCCTTGTGCCCACATGAAGGCCGCGAAAAGGCCGAGGGCGAGGGCGAGGAGCGCGAAGAGGATCCCGGGGAACATCGCGGTGATGATGGAAGCCGTCTCCCGCCCTGTCAAGGATCTTGGGGCGTTGATCCGGAGCTGCCAAAGAAGGTCGAGGCCGCCTCTGTCCGGGCAAGCCTCGACCTCGGGTGTGTGTCAGAGAGCTTCCTCGCCCCAGGCAGAGAGGGCCATTGGTCTGCCTTCGGGGTCCTCACGGGGAACCGGGTAGAAGCTCATCAAGGCCCGTGGTAAACTCCCTTACCATGCAACCGACCGGTATACTGAAGGTTCTGATGGTGGTCTGCGGGATCTCGGCCGCGGTGTGGGCGGGCGCGCCCGTTGGGGCCGCCGCCCCTGCGAGCGACAAGCTCCGGCAGGCGGTATCTCTGACAAAGCAGGGCAAATACGCCGAGGCAGTGGCCGTTTACGAGGCCATGCTCAAGGACAAGCCCGGAGATCGGGAAAGCCTCGGGCGCCTGGGGCCGCTCCTGTTTTTGACCGGTGAAAACGAGCGAGCGCGGCGGATCTACGGGGAGGTCACCCGGAAGCAGCCGGGATGGGCCCAGGGCTATTACTTCTACGCCTACGCCCTCCGCAAGCTCGGCGAGCACGAGCAGGCCATAAGGGCATACACTGCCTACCGTCGGCTCCAGCCCAAGGATCCCTTGGCGCTCTACGGGATCGGGGTCAGCTACCAGGCCCTCGGCAAGGATGACGAGGCGCTCAAGGCCTATCGCGAGTTCGTCGCTGGCGCTGCAGGGTCTCAAGACAAGGCCTCCCTGGGCGGGTGGATCCAGAGGGCCCAGGCCGAGTCCGAAGTCTTGGAGAAGAAGATCGCCCTGGCCCGGACCAAAGAGGCTGTGCGCGAGGCCCTCGACGCCGCCAGGAAGGCCGACCGGGACGGACAGCCCATCGAGGCCGAGAAGCTCCTGAAGGGGGCTATCGAAAAGCTGGGCCAGCCGCCGATTCTCGGAAACGAGCTCGCGGGCCTGCTGATCCGATCCAGGCGCTTCGCCGAGGCCATCCCGGTGCTGAGGGTGGTGCTCGGCAAGCAGCCAACCTTCTTCGAAGCGAGGTACAGGCTGGCCCTTGCGCTGCGCTACCATGGGGATCTCGCGGGGGCGGCCGAGGCCTACAGGGCGGTCCTCGGACAGAACCCCGACCACCCGGACACGCACTACGGGCTCGCCGAGACCCTGCGGCTCTCGGGCAAGTTGAAGGAAGCCTTGGCGCTCTATTCCCGCTACGTGATCATCGAGAGGCGCCCCGAGGAGCAGCATTGGGTCACCAAGGCCAGGGGGCAGATCGGCGAGATCCAGAAGCAGCTCGCCGGGGCCTCGGGGGTGGCGGCCCGGCCGGTTCCGCCCGGTGGCAAGGGAGGGGATCCGGAGCTGGAGGGCGTGACCGATCCGCGGATCAGGGCGATCCTGGAGGCGAAGCGCCGGTTCCAGGCCAGGCAGGGTGGAAAGGACGTGGACAGCCCCGGCCCGGTGGATCGCCCTCCGGTGGATCGCAAGCCGCTCGTATCGGACGACCGCAAGGGCTCGCGGGGTGACGAGGCGAAGCGTCGGCGGGAGGAGGCCAGGGCCAAGGCGCTCGAGGCCAAGCGCCTGCGGGCGGAGGAGGCCAGGCGCCGCAAGGAGGAGGCCGCACGCAAGCGGGAGGAGGCCAGGGCCAAGGCGCTCGAGGCCAAGCGCCTGCGGGCGGAGGAGGCCAGGCGCCGCAAGGAGGAGGCCGCACGCAAGCGGGAGGAGGCCAGGGCCAGGGAGGCGAGGGCAGCCGCCGAGAAGGACGCCTTGGCCCTGCTAGGTGGCCGCAAGGTGGCCATGAGCCCTGTCATCGGGGAGATCCTCGCCGAGTGGGCCGGCCAGGCGACGGGCAAGGGAGATCACGCCAGGGCAGCCGCCATCTGGAAGGCGATCTCCGCGGCGCGGCCTGGCGATCTCCTTGCGCTTGGCCGCCTGGCCGAGGCCGCCACCGCCGCCGGTGATCACCGCCTCGCGGCGGAGACCTACGGGGCCCTCCTCATGGCCAACCCCAAGGAGGCCTCTCTCTACCTGAAGGCCAGAGCCGCAGAGGCGAAGGCTGGGCTTCCCCTGACTCCGCTACCTCCGGCTATGGCTCTGCCCCAGGAGATCCTCGAGGGCCGCCGTCTCCTCGAAAAGGGAAAGTGGCCCGAGGCTCTGTCTATTGCTCGCAACAAGCTGAAGGCGACCCCGGGGGACGGGCTCTCGATGGTGCTGGAGGCCGAGGCCCTCTTCGCGGGACGCTACTTCGCCGAGGCCAAGGCTGCGGCGGAGCGGGCCTCCAGAGCGCATCCAAGCCTTGCCGGTCCTCACCGCGTGCTGGGCGGGGAGCTCTTGCGGCTCAGGGATCGAAGCGCTGCCCTCGCCGAGCTGACTACCTTCCTCAGGAAGCTCTCCGGGGATCCTTCCGAGGAGAGCAACCGGGCCTACGTCCAGACCATGGTGGACCGGCTCCGCCGCTAGGCGACCATCGTATTCCCCACCGGGCCCAGCCGGGCAGTGCGCTCTTCGAGGCATCGAGGCCTGGCTAGGGGCGGTTTTTCTTGGATTCCTTGATGGCCGCCCGGCCGGTCAGGAAGTTGGCCAGGAAGAGGAGCGCCGCCAGGGCCGCCCCGCCAAAGAACCAGGACCCAACCTCTGGCTGGCCTCGGTCCTCGAAGGCGATCCCGAAGGCCAGGCATGCGATGGACGCCGCGCCCCAGATGAGCTGCTGGCCAGCCAGGTAGAGCACCTTGACCTGCATCGCCACGTCGGGGAAGCTCATCCTCACGCCGCCTCGCTGCACCTCGCGGATGAAGCGCCGGATCTCGGAGGGTAGGGTCACAAGGTTCGTGGTGGCGCTCTGGGCGGTGGACAGCAGGAAGGACGAGAGATCCGTGCCATCGGAGAGCACGAAGCGCTCCAGGTAGGGCCGGATCACGGACATGGGGTTCAGCTCGGGGTCCAGCTCGGTGCAGAGCCCCATGAGGAGCAGGATCGTGCGCTCGAGCATGATCCACTCCTTGGGTACGTAGAAGGAGTCGGTGATGTCCCTCAGGGAGATGTTCATGCGGCGGAGGTCCGCCAGGTTCTTGAGGCCTTTCTGCGGATCGATCTTGATGTCCCGCAGGTTCAGGCTGTCGATGTGGATCTCCTCCTTGAAGCGGTCGTGGAAGTAGTTGACGATCCGCTCGAAGATCTCGGGCCGCGCCCCCTTGGAGACGAAGCCCATGGTGCGCATGCCCCGGATGACCTTGTCGGTGTCTCCGGTGAGGCCGCCCTGCACGAACTCGATCATGCCCGAGCGCATGCTCGGGGAGATCTCCGCGACCGCGCCGAAGTCCAGAAACACCAGGGTTGGGCCGGGGAGGACCATGAGGTTCCCGGGGTGCGGATCCGCGTGGTAGACGCGATCGGTGAAGATCTGCTGGCAGTAGGACTCGATCACCAACCGGGCGAGGCGCTTGCGATCGATCCCTGCTTTCTCCAGGGCCTCGGTGTTGGAGACCTTGATGCCGTCAACGAAGGTCGTGGTGAGCACGCGCGAGGTGGAGAACTCGGGCACCACGGAAGGGAACTGCACGTCGCTCCTTCCCTGGAAGTTCTGGGCGATGCGTTCGATGTTCGCGGCCTCGCCCACGAAATCCAGCTCCTTCACCACGATCTTGCGCACCTCGCGGTAGACATCCCCGATCCCATGGTCGGGCAGCATGCGCTCGATGATTCGCACGATCCGCCTGAGGGTGCTGAGATCCTGGTGCACGACTCGATCGATGTCGGGATACTGGATCTTCACCGCTGCGTCCCGGCCGTCTCGCAGCCTGGCCCGGTGCACCTGTCCGATGGACGCCGCAGCCAGCGGCAGGGCATCGAAGGAGGAGAAGAGCTCCGCGGTGCTCTTTCCCCCGAACTCCTCTCTGATACGCTGTTCGATCTCGTGGATGGGGCGCGGAGGCACCCGGTCCTGCAGGGTCTCGAGGCCAGCCCTGAACTCTTCGGGCAGGACATTGGAGAGAATCGAGATGAGCTGACCAACCTTGATGTAGAGGCCTTGTAGGGCCTGAATGGCGCGCAGGATCCTGTCGGCGTTCCTCCGGTGCTTCTTCAGGAGCAGGCGCTCGATGCGATCCCGGGAGCGGAAGCGGGCCTGCAGGCTCGCCGACAGGTACGACATGACTACGACGAAGGTCACCCAGTAGGCTCGCAAGGCGCGGAAGCGGACCTTCGAGGCTTTTGGCGGCCAGTCATCCTTCGTTTGGGCAGGGACAGCTTTGGGCTCGGACATGGGGAGCCATTATGGGGGGAAACCCCTCCCAGATCCAGGGCGGGCGCAGCCCAGGGCTCTCGAAGGAGACAGCCGGCGTTGACACACTGCGGCATTGCGAGGTAACTCTTTGGGCATGACAGACGAAACCAATGACAAGCTCGGCGGGGAGCCGTCCTTCGAGGAAGACCTGGGGCCTGAGAGTAGGCGCTCCCGCATGGTGCCAGATCTGGTGAAGCGGCTCTTCGTGGCCGGGATGGGGGCGCTCTTCACCTCCGAGGAGGGGATCCGCCGCCTGGCCTCTGAGTTCTCCCTGCCAAAGGACGTGGCCAACTACCTCATCGCGCAGGGACGCTCCACCAAGAACGAGATGTTCAGGATCATGGCGAGGGAGTTTCGGGAGTTCCTGAACAGCATCAACCTCGGCCAAGAGATCACCAAGGCCCTCACCTCGCTCACCTTCGAGGTGAAGATGCAGATCAGGCTGCTGCCGAACGAGCGCATGGACGCGGTTCGTCCCAGCATCAAGGGTGACATCAAGGTGCACAGGGCGGACGGAGAACCGGACGAGGAGTGAGCCCGGATCTGCCATCCCGGCAGGCCCTTCTCCATCCAGACATTCGCTACTCGGGAAGCTGGAAGGACACCTGAGTTCCCGCCACTATGCCATGGCGCCTGGCGAACCCGGCCCTCACCTCCAGCACGTAGCGGTTGGGGATGGGGCCCACCCCCACGGTCGACTCGTCCAGGGGGCGGGCCCTGTGCACGACGCCCGTGACGGTGTGGCTCTCGTTTATGAAGATCATGTCGAGGGGGATGAGGGTGTTCTTCATGTAGAACCAGAGCTCCTCGGCTTTGGGAAAGCGGAAGAGCATGCCGCCCTCGGGCGGCAGGACCCGCCTGTACATGAGCCCCATGGAGGTCTCCTGGGGATCCAGGGCCAGCTCGCAGAGCACGGTCACCGCGGCTCGCCCTGGAGGCATGAGGGTCACTGGCAGAAGCACCCTTGAAGGGCGCGCCTCCTCGGGCAGCTCGAAGGTGAGGCTGTCGCCCTCGGCGATGCCCGCCTTGGCCGCCCGGCCCGAGGGGAGCACCAGGGCGAACTGGTATAGGGACGGGATGACGTCCACTCTCCTGGCGAGCCCCGGCGTCAAGGCAGAGGCGACCTTCACCACTCTCTTGCCTTCGTCCATGAGCACCACGTCCGTGGTCGAGGATGCCGTCCCGAGGGAGACTCCCAGGGCCCGGGGCCGGGGATAGGCGAGCAGGATCCCGCTCGCGCCTGGTGGCAGCGCGCCGATCGGCGCCCTGAGCTGGGCCATGGTGGCGCGCAGCTCGAGCTCGATTCGCCCGCCCTTGGCAGTCTCCATCCGGACTATCCCCCTGGCAGCGCCGGGCTGGGTTTTCCCCGAGGGGCGCGGCTTCTTGGCCGAGCAGCCGAGGAGCAGCAGACCTGACAGGACGACGGCGGCAACTCTGGCTGCCTGGGACAGGGAGTCGATCGGGCCAGGGCAGCGGAATGTCTTGAGGGGCGATGCCATGCCCGCTCACGGTACGCGACCCGGCCAAGGCCGGCAAGCCCGAGGAGCTCTCGGCCCTGGATGCTCGCGCTGGTCTTGGAGCCGCCCGAACCCTGGGGCCAACCCTGCCATGCTCCGGCCCTGCCTTCATAGGTGCTCGGCAAGGTCGGTATCTACTCGGGCCTTCACCAGATCCAATAGGTGGCACAATTACACACATTGGCATACAATGGATCCATGGATGGTCTTCTCGATATCTTCAGGGCCGCGGGCCTGGACTTCGTCGCGCAGGTCGCCACCCTCTTTGGAGCGCTGGGCCTGGTAGCGCTCCTGCTGCACCTTGTGGAGCGCCGGATCTCCCGGCGGCTCGCCCACCGGTTCGGCTGGAGGAGCGTGCTCGTGACGGGGTGGCTCGGAGTCCCCCTGCACGAGCTGTCGCACCTCGTCGCCTGCCTCGTGTTTCGTCACCGGGTGGTGGCCTTCAGCCTCTTCGACCCGGACCCGCGGACAGGCACCCTAGGCTACGTGCAGCACTCCTACCGCAAGAGGAGCCCGTACCAGCTTGCCGGGAGCTTCTTCATCGGCGTGGCGCCCCTCGTTGGAGGGGCCCTCGTGTTGTTCGGGGCCCTCTGGGCCCTTTTGCCTTCGGCCCTGCCGGCCTATGGCGCTCCTTTGGGGGCGGATATCGGGGCTCAGCTCGCCCACACCGCGGCCCAGGCGGGGGTGACCCTAGGCGGGATCTTCACCCTCGAGCACGCCGGCTCCTTGGCCTTCTGGGCGTTTCTCTTGATCGCGCTCTGCGTGGGCAGCCACCTGTCTCCCAGCCGGCCGGATCTGCAGGGAGCCTGGCCAGGGCTGCTCCTGCTGCTCGGCGCCCTGTTCGCCCTGAACCTCACCAACCGCGCGTTCGGGCTCACCTCCCCTGGTGCCGTGTCCTCCCTTGCGGCGTCAGTCCTCGCGCCGCTGCTCGCCCTGCTCGCCCTCGCCCTTTGTCTGCAGCTACTTCTGTGGCTGGCGGTGGAGCTCCTGGTGTGGCTCACGACGCCCCGGCGCGGCCTGTCCCTAGGCTATGAGGAGGGCTGAGAGCCCGCGGCAAGGGCTCGGGGAGGCAGGATCTCACGGGCAGCCTCATCCTCATGGATAGGGCCGAAACCGTGCTAGAAGACCCCTGGCAGTCGCTTACTGGTGCTCCAAGGCGGCGCCGCCCGGGAGGACCTCTCGCCCGCTCGATCACTCGAGCGCGCCATGGCCCGAGGAGGGTCGAGACATGCAAGCCGCAGCCATCTGCTTTCTTGCCGCACTGCAATCAGCGCCAGCCGGAGCGCCTGCTTCCGGGGCGGCGGCTTTCACTGCACCGGTTCCCGGGGCGCCCTCTTCCGGAGCGCCGTCCCCGGCCGAGCCCCGGGAGGCGCCCTGGGCTCCCGCAGGGGCCAGAGCAGGCAGGGAGCTCGAGCGGATCGTGGGGGCGGCCAGGCGCACCTCCTTCGAGGAGGTGCTCTCCGAGGCCCTGCGGCTGAACCGGGATCTCAAGAGGGCCGGGCTGGACCTCGGGCGGGCCAAGGAGCAGGAGCAGGTGGCCCGCGCCCGTTGGGACACCCAGCTCTCCGCCTCCATCAAGTACCAGCGCTCCACCTCGGAGCCGGTGGAGGGCGTGAACATGCAGGCCCTCCGTTCTTCCGCGCTGGACCTGCTGATCGGCGCCTCGCAGAAGCTGCCGACCGGAGGCTCGGTGTCCCTCGCCTACAGCTTGGCGCGCTCGACGTCTCTCATGCGCTTCTCCTTCTCTGGAACACCTTTCGAGAACTACGCCGTCTCCTACGACGCGGGCCTGACCCTGTCGGTGAGCCACCCGCTCCTGAGGGGCCTCGGGCTGGACGCCAACCTGGCTGCCCTGCGGCAAGCCCGCCGCGCCAAGGAGGCGGCCGCCTGGTCGGCCCGCGCCCGCGCCGAGGCCATGGTCAGGGATCTCTGGAAGGCCTACCTGGACCTGGTTGAGGCCGAGGGCGCGGTGAGGGTGAAGGGAGAGGCGCTGCTCCAGGCGGAGCGGGATCTGGCGCGGGCCGAGGCCCTCGAGCGCGCCGGGAGGCTCCCCCCGGCGGAGCTGGTGGACTATCGCTTTGCCGTGGCTCAGCAGCGGAGGGCTCTCCTCGAGGGCCGCACCGCCTGGCTCCAGCAGTCTCTCGCCCTGCGCTTGGCCACGGGCGCCAAGCTCACTCCGGGACATGGCCTGCTCTCGGCCAAGCTGCCACCGGATCCATTTGCCCAGGCCGTGCCTTCCGCCCAGACCGTGGCCCAGGCGGCCGCCGAGCACAGCAGGGAGCTGCTCGCCGCCTTGGAGGAGCTCAAGATCAGGAAGATCGGCCTGCAGGCAGTGTCGAGAGACCACTGGCCATCCCTGGAGGCCTCCGCCGCAGTCGGGCCCCTCGGGAGGTCGAGCACCCTTGGAAGGGCCCACGAGACGATGATCCGCTTCCGCGGAATCGGCTGGTCCGTGGGGCTCGCCTTCTCCTACCTGGTGGGGCATCGGGAGGCCAGGGCCGCTCAGGAGCAGGCGAGGCTGGAGATCGAGAGGCAGGAGCTCACCGTGGACGAGCTCAGGCAGACCCTGGTCTCCTCGGCCACTCGCGCCGTGGCGCTCCTCGGGATGGAGAAGGAGATCGCGCGGACCTCGGAGAAGGAGCGTGCCCTGGCAGTCGAGCGCCTCGAGAACGAGCGGAAGCGCTTCGCCGTGGGTCGCTCCAGCCTCTTCGTGCTCCTGCAGCTCCAGAACGACGTGACCGCCGCTGCCCAGAAGGTGCTCGCGGCCCGCCTGGCCTGTCTGAAGCGCTGGGCCGAGCTGGAGGCCCTCACCGGGGCCCTGCTCGGGAGGTTCGGCATTTCGGGCAAGGGCCTGGGATCACAGGGAGGGAGCCGGTAGGCCCGCATCAGGGCGGCTCGAGGGCCTGGGGGCGCGGCCCCCTGGCGCGGCTCCGGGCCCAGGCGGCGGGCTGGGGCCGGGTTGCGGGCTGGGGCCGGGTGGTGGGCTGGGGCCGGGTGGTGGGCCGAGGCCAGGCGGCGGGCCGGGCCAATTTGCGCCCACCCGGGGCGCTGGGGTAAAGCTGGCTGTTTTCTTTTGACTTGCAGGCCTCTGGCAGATATACATTTACCCCGTCGAGAGTCATCCCCATGCCCGTTGCCGCCGCTGGGACAATTGACCAGCGGGAGGGCGCGGGAAGGAGCGACGAATGATTTTCCCGAGCTGGCTGATAACGATTCTCGCTTGGGCGCCCGCGGCGCAGATGCAGGCCGATAAGGGCAAGGATGCGCCCGTCTTCTTCAAGCTGCTGCTGCCGCTCGTCCTGCTCGGTGTGCTCGGAGTGGTGGCAGGGATCGCCATCTTCGCCATCCTTGACCTGCTCAAGAAGCGGGTGCCCCTCGAGGAGGTGGAAGGCTCGTCCATCCCGCCCCTGGCCTCCGGTGAGATGACCAAGTTCGAAGCCCAGTCCCGGGTTGCCCCGGCCCTCGGCAAGGTCATGGCGGTGATCTTCATAAGCGGGCTCCTCCTGTTCATGTTTGGCGGCCTCTACACCATGGGACGCGGCTCTGGCACCACCGAGCAGCTCCGTAAGGAAGGCACCGAGCGACAGATGGCGCTCGACAAGGACAAGGCCGCCGCCCAAGCGGCTGGCAGCGAGGCGGCCATCGGCGAGGACGCGCCGAGCCGCCCTCGCGGGGGTGAATTCGGCTCTGGTTTGGACAGCATGAGCGAGATGGAGTGAGACGAGACCGCCGAGTCTCCCAGCCCGCCCAGCCCGCCCCTTGCCCCAGTTCGCGTACCGCCCCACCCTGTTTTGCTAGAGAGCGATCGACTAATCGCCGGGTTGGCTGGCCAGGCCGATGACGCTCAGGTGCTGCCCGACT
>JAVEWA010000138.1:0-12743 GCA_034004785.1 Polyangia bacterium | reverse complement strand
CTTGCGGTGGCTCGAATTCCGCCCGAGTCGGCGTCCGCTCTTACGATGTCTCATAAGGTCTCTCCATCTCGCCCGAAGACCCCTCGGGTCTCGCGCGCTGCCCGGCTCATGACCTCCAGGCTACGTGCTGCTCGGCCTGGGGGGCATAGGGCCATCGATGGGCCATCCCTCGATCTTCATCCCGAGGGAGAGCCCCATGTCCGAGAGGATCTCCTTGATCTCCTTCAGGGACTTTCGGCCGAAGTTCTTGGTCTTCAGCATGTCGGCCTCGGTCTTCTGGACCAGCTGGCCGATGTACTTGATGTTCGCGTTCTGCAGGCAGTTGGCCGAACGTACCGAGAGCTCCAGCTCGTCCACCGACTTCCAAAGAGAGCTGTTGAGCTCCTCGTTGAGATCGTCCCGGTCCTCGGCGGATGGCTCGGAGGGCTCTTCGAAGTTGATGAAGATCTGGATCTGCTCCTTCAATATCTTCGCGGCGAAGGCGAGGGCATCCTCGGGCCTCACGGAGCCGTTCGTCCAAACCTCCAGGGTCAGCTTGTCATAGTCGGTACGCTGCCCCACGCGGGCATTGGTCACCGTGTAGTTGACCTTCTTCACGGGGCTGAAGATGGCGTCGATCGGCACCGCGCTCACGCCGAGGCCGGTGTCCTTGTGCATCTCCGCTGGCACATAGCCCCTGCCGGTCCTCACCATCATCTCCATGCGAAGCTTCCCGCCGGGGTTGAGCGTGCAGATGTGGTGAGAGGGGTTCAGCACATCGACTCCGTCAACGAGCTCGACGTCGCCCGCCGTCACCTCGCCAGGGCTGGCTGACTCCAGCCTGATCACCCGCGGCCGGTGGTCCTCCGCCTTCAGGAGCACGTCCTTGAGGTTGAGGACCATGTCCGTCACATCCTCGACCACGTCGGGCAGTGCGGTAAACTCGTGGAGCGCACCGTCAATCTTGACCGCGGTGATCGCCGCGCCCTGGATGGACGACAGCAGGATACGCCGCAGGCTGTTGCCGAGCGTGATGCCGTAGCCCCTCTCGAGGGGTTCACAGGTGAACTTCCCGTAGGTGCTGGACAGAGACTCGGTGTCCACCTCCAGCATCCGCGGCCGAATCAGGTCGCGCCAGTTACGCGCGAAGAAGCTCATGTTTGGCTGGTTGCTCGTGGCCATGCCTTCTCTCCTGCCGGTGTCCGCTACCAAGAAATCGCGCTACTTGGAGTAGAGCTCGACGATTAGCTGCTCCCTGATCTGGATGCCGATGTCCTCTCTCGCCGGCAAGGCCACAACCTTGCCGCGAAAGTTCGCCCGGTCCAGCTCTAGCCAGGCCGGCACCCCGCGCCGGTCGACCCCGGCGATGGCTTCGGAGATACGCGCCACAGTGCGGCTCTTCTCCCTGATCTCGATCTCGTCCCCCTTCTTTACGAGGAAGGAGGGGATGTTGACCCTGACACCGTTCACGAGGACGTGCCGGTGAAGTATCAGCTGCCGCGCCTCCGCGCGGTTCCCCGCCAGACCGAGGCGGTAGACCGCGCTGTCCAGCCGACGCTCGAGGAGCTGGAGGAGGTTCTCACCCGTGACGCCCTTCATGCGGGTCGCCTTGGTGTAGTACGTCCTGAACTGCCGCTCGAGCAGGCCGTAGATGCGTCTGACCTTCTGCTTCTCGCGGAGCTGCTCTCCATAGTCCGAGCGCTTGCGCCTGCGAGAGTTGCCGTGCTGGCCAGGAGCATATGCCCTGCGCTCGAAAGCGCACTTCTCGGTGTAGCAGCGCTCCCCCTTGAGGAACAGCTTCGCCTCTTCACGCCGGCACAGCCGGCACACGGGGCCCGTGTATCGCGCCATGATTCGATCGCTCCTCAGACTCTCCGACGCTTCGGAGGCCTGCAACCGTTGTGCGGAATTGGGGTGACGTCGCGGATCAGGGTGATCTTGAAACCGGCCGTCTGGAGCGCACGCAGGGCGCTCTCGCGACCTGCCCCGGGGCCCTTCACGAAGACGGCAATCGATCGCATCCCGTGCTCCTGGGCCTTCCTCGCCGCATCCTCTCCGGCCATCTGCGCCGCGAAGGGCGTGGATTTCCTCGATCCCTTGAATCCACGGCACCCCGAGGAAGACCATGCGATCACGTTCCCCGAGACGTCCGTGATCGTCACGAGCGTGTTGTTGAAGGTCGAGTGGATGTGCGCAATCCCGCTCTGGATGTTCTTTCGGACCTTGCGCTTGGTCGCACGGCGTTTCGGCTTTGCCATCTACTTCACCCTGTCCTGGCTCTACTTCGTCTTCTTGCGAGCCATCATGTTGCGCCGCGGCCCCTTGCGCGTACGGGAGTTGGTGTGGGTCCGCTGTCCGCGCACAGGCAGGCCGCGTCGATGACGCAGCCCCCGGTAGCAGCCCAGATCCATGAGCCGCTTGATATTCATCGACACCTCGCGTCTCAGGTCGCCCTCCACCTTGTAGTGGGCGTCCATGATCTCGCGGATACGCTTGGTCTCGGCATCCGTGAGATCGTCCGTACGAGTGTCAGGGCTTACCTCTGCCTTGCGAAGTATCTCATTGGAACGAGTCCTCCCAACCCCAAAGATATAGGTTAGGGCGACCTCGATCCTCTTGTTCCGCGGCAGGTCTACTCCAGCGATACGTGCCACGACGGTTCCTCCTGGGCGCTAGCCCTGTCGCTGCTTGTGGCGCGGGTTCTCACAGATCACACGCACCACGCCCTTGCGCTTGATAATCTTGCATTTCTCGCAAATCTTCCGAACAGACGCTCGAACCTTCATCGTTCGACTCCTAAACAACTCGACCGGACTTCCGCATCACACCCACCAGGCTCACCGAGCCTCTGGGCTACGCCATCGACAGGACCATGGGCCCGTTCTGTGTAACGGCCACCGAGTGCTCGAAGTGAGCAGACAGGCTCCGGTCCTTCGTGACGGCGGTCCAGCCGTCGTCCAAAATATCCACGTCGGAGGTCCCGACGTTCACCATGGGCTCTATAGCGAGCACAAGCCCCGGATGAAGCCGCGGCCCGCGCCCCGGCCTGCCATAATTCGGCACCTGTGGCGACTCGTGCATGGCCCGCCCGATACCATGTCCCACGAACTTCCTCACCACCGCGAAGCCAGCAGCCTCGCAGTGTTTCTGCACGGCGAAGCTCACGTCCCCGAGCCTCTTGGTCGGCTGCATCTGGGCGATGGCCAACTCCAGGCTCTCCCTCGTGACCTTCAGCAGCATCCGGGCCTCGTCTGAGACCTCTCCCACCGGGAAGGTCCTCGCCGAATCCCCGCACCAACCGTCCTTGAAGCACCCGAAGTCCACACTCAGGATGTCTCCATCCTCCAACACCTCCATCTTGCTCGGGATACCGTGGACTATCACCTCGTTCCTGGAGGTGCAGAGCACCGCGGGAAACGGCGGCACACCGCCACCCGGCTGGTAGCCCATGAAAGCAGAGGTCGCTCCACGCCGCTTCAAGACCTCCCGGGCAGACTCCTCCAGCTCCCAGGTCGACACTCCGGGCGCGACCCGCCTCCCCACCTCGTCGAGCACCTCGGCGACGATGAGGTTCGCCTCTCGGAGTCTTGCGATCTCCGCAGAGGTCTTGAGCTGTGGACCCGCCCTGAAGGCCATGAGTCACCGAGTTTTCCTCCCCCTGATCCGAGTGCCCCTCGGCCCACCCAGGCCGTCATAGTGCCTGGTGATCAGGTAGGACTCGATCTGGTTGACCGTGTCCAGAGCCACTCCAACCACAATGAGAAGGCTCGTCCCTCCGAAGTAGAAGGGGACCTTCATCTTCACCTGAAGCAGGTTCGGCAGCACGCACACCGCAGAGACATAGATGGCGCCGCCGAAGGTGATGCGGGTCAGGACCCGGTCGATATACTCGGCGGTCCTCTTTCCAGGGCGGATACCTGGAATGAACCCGCCGTTTTTCTTCATGTTCTCCGCCACGTCAACGGGGTTGAAGGTGACCGCCGTGTAGAAGAAACAGAAGAAGATGATGAGGGTTACATAGACGACGTTGTAGCGCCAGTCATCCGGCCTCATCGTGTCCACGAAGCTGCGAACCCAGCTGTTGGTGGTCATGGAGGCGAGCTGCGCCGGAAAGAGAAGGATGGAGGAGGCGAAGATCGGCGGGATGACTCCGGCCGTGTTCACCTTCAGGGGCAGATGCGTCGAGGTGCCACCATAGAGCTTCCGACCCACCACCCGTTTGGCGTACTGGACAGGGATCCGGCGCTGACCTCGCTCGAAGAAGATGATGACTCCGATGACCAGCACCACGATGACGACGAGCATCATCAGATCGAAGGGGCCCATGTCGCCCAGCTTGACCTTCTGGTAGAGCATCACTAGCCCGTCTGGAAGATCCGCTACGATGCCCGCAAAGATGATCAGAGAGATGCCGTTCCCGATACCGCGCTCGGTGATCTGCTCACCAAGCCACATGAGGAACGTAGTCCCAGTGGTCAGGGTCAGCACGGTGACGAGCCGGAAACCCCAGCCCGGATCCACGACGACGTTGCCGCCATAGGCACCGTAGTTCGCGTTGTTGCCCTCGAGCCATGTGGCGATGAAGAAGCCCTGGACAATCGAGAGCAAGATGGTGCCGTAGCGCGTGTACTGGTTGATCTTCTTTCGCCCGGCCTCACCCTCCTTCCTCAGCTGATCGAGCTGGGGGATGACGACGGTGAGGAGCTGCAGGATGATCGACGCGCTGATGTAGGGCATGATGCCGAGCGCGAAGATGGAGAGCTGCTCCAGGGCGCCCCCCGAGAACATGTTGAACATGCCCAGGAAGGAGCCGCTGGCCTGCGCCATGATCTTTTCCATGACGGAGCGATCCACCCCGGGGATGGTAACGAAGATACCAATCCGGTAGACCGCCAGCAGGCCGAGCGTCCAGAGCAGCCGGGTGCGCAGCTCGGGAATCCGCGCAATATTTCCGAATCCGTTGGCCATGCTTGTTCATCTCCGCGCGTCGGCAAGCCGCTAGGCGGCCTCACCACGCACGTCTGTCTTGGCTACTTGGATGCCTCCGGCGCTTCACCCGCCTCGGCAGGCGCCTCGGGCGCACCCAGAACCTCCACCTTGCCTCCAGCCGCCTCTATCTTCTGGATGGCGGTCTTGGAAAATCGATGAGCCCTCACGGTCAGCGGCTTGCTCAGGTCGCCGCGTCCCAGAACCTTGATGATCGCCGCCTTACGGGGCACCAGCCCCAGCTCGCGCATCCCGTCCGGGTCTACGACACCACCATCGAAAGCCTCTGCGATGACGTCGAGGTTCACCTGCTCGACCTCGACGCGGAAAATGTTCTTGAAACCGCGCTTGGGCATGCGGCGCTGGATGGGCATCTGGCCGCCCTCGAAACCACGGCCAAGGGTTGCGCCGCTTCGAGCGGTCTGCCCCTTTCCTCCGCGGCCCGAGGTTTTCCCAAGGCCGCTGCCAGGGCCGCGCCCCAGCCTCTTCCGCTTGCTCCGAGCCCCTTGGGGAGGCTTGAGTGTAGAGAGGGTAGTGCCCATCACTCGTCTCCTTGTGCAGGCTCCACCTTCACGAGGTGGCGCACCTTCAGGATCATCCCGCGCACCGAGGGGGTGTCCACGAGGATCCGGGTTCGCCCCATGCGAGTGAGCCCTAGCCCGAGCAAGGTGGCCCGCTGGTCTTTCCTTCGTCCGATGCCCGACGCGATCTGCGTAACCTTCAACTTGGTCGCCATGGCGACCTCCTGTGCTCTCAGCCAACGCGCCAATGGGAGTCATGGGCGCGTCAGGGGGTTCGTTTTTACTACTAAATCTCCGCTGGGTCCAGCCCCCTACGCTTGGCGACTTCTTCGGCGCTCCTGAGGGACTTCAGACCTTCCACCGTGGCGCGAATCACGTTATGGGGGTTGTTGGTACCGATACACTTGGTCAGTATGTCCTGGACTCCGGCCACCTCGAGAATTGCCCGCACTGGTCCACCCGCGATGACGCCCGTGCCCGGGCTGGCCGGCTTCAGGAGCACTCGCCCGGCCCCAAACACACCCAGCACCTCATGGGGTATGGTGTTGTTCTTGAGCGGTACGCTGAACATGTCCCTGCGGGCCCGCTCCATCCCCTTCCGGATAGCCTCTGGAACCTCGTTGGCCTTGCCCAATCCGGTCCCCACTCTGCCGTTCTGATCGCCGATGACGACGAGAGCGCTGAAGCTGAACCGGCGCCCGCCTTTGACCACCTTGGCCACGCGGTTGATGTGGACGACTCGGTCTACGAATTCAGGGGCTTCTTCAGTCATATACGCCACGGCCATCCTCCTTAGAACTGCAGTCCTGCCTTGCGAGCAGCTTCGGCGAGAGCGGAAACCCTACCGTGAAAGCGATATCCGTTCCGGTCGAACACGACCTTGTCGATGTTGAGCGCCTTGCACCTGCGAGCGAGCTCCTCTCCGACCTTGGCCGCGGCCTGCTTCTTCTTGAGGCCAGCGAGCCCGTCTCGAAGCTCCTTCGTGAGGCTGGAGACACCCACCAGGGTCCTGCCCGACTCGTCGTCGATCACCTGCGCGTAGATGTGCAAGGCCGAGCGGTATACGGACAGACGCGGTCGCTCTGTTGACCCGTTCATCCGCTTGCGAATCCGGCGCTTGCGGCGCAGCCGCGCGTTTCGCTTATCCTGTAGCATCGTCTTTGGTCTCCCTCGCGGGGTCGCCCCCTAGCTGGTTCCAGCCTTACCCACCTTGCGCCGGATCTTCTCCGTCACGAGGCGGATCCCCTTGCCCTTGTAAGGCTCTGGAGGGCGAATGGCCCGGATCTTGGCACACATCTGGCCAAGCTGATCCTTGTCGATCCCGGTGAAGGTCAACTTCGCGCCACGGTCCCCGATCTCGACTTTGATGCCCTCGGGGAGCTCGAACGGAACCGGCTTGCTGTATCCCACATTGAACATCAGCTTCTTGCCCTCGGGCTCTGCGCGGTACCCAACTCCCTCGATGACCATCACGCGCGTGTAGCCCTCGGAAACACCGATCACCAGGTTCTTGAGCAGGGACCTCGCCAGTCCGTGGCTAGCGCGAGCCTGACGGCTCTCATCCTGCCGGGTGAAGGTCACCGACGTTCCATCCACTCGCATATCCACGAGCGCCGGCATCTCCCTGCAGAGGGTCCCCTTGGGCCCCTTCACCTCGACCTGGCGGCCGTTTAAGGCTACTGTCACGCCCTTCGGCAACGCAACGGGTTGTTTTCCGATCCGTGACACGGCTCTCTCCTTCGCTACCAGATGGAGCAGATGACCTCGCCACCCACGTTTTGCTTGCGGGCCTCGCGATCGGTCATCAGCCCCTTCGAGGTGGTCACAACCGCCACTCCGAGTCCGTTCCGCACCTTCGGGATATCCGAGGCGCTGCTGTAGAACCTCTGTCCAGGCTTGGAAAGACGCTCCATGCCTTCGATGGCGCTGCGGTTGTCCTTGTCGTACTTCAGCTCGATCTCCAGAAGACCCTGCTTGCTGTCCGGCCGCACCTCGCAGCTCCGGATGTAGCCTTCCTGCTTCAGGATCTGCGCGAGCCCGGCCTTCATCCTGGAGCTCGGGATCGTGACGAGTGACTTCCGGGCGACAATGGCGTTCCGAATCCGGGCTATCATGTCGGCAATGGGATCAGTCATGGACATGGCGACACCCCGTCTACCAGCTCGACTTCGTTACGCCTGGGACTTGCCCCTCAAGCGAAAGCTTGCGGAAGCAGATCCGGCACATGTTGAACCTGCGCAGAAACGCGCGCGGCCGCCCGCAAATCGGGCAACGGTTGTGATATCGAACCGCGAACTTGAGCTTCCGCTTCACCATTTGGCTCGTCTTGGCCACCGGTTCCTCCTACTTCCTGAAGGGCATCCCGAGCGCCCTGAGAAGCGCCCGACCTTCCTCATCCGTCTCGGCGGAGGTTACGAAGGTGATGTTCAACCCCTTGATCTTCTCGATCTTGTCGTACTCCACCTCAGGGAAGATGATCTGCTCGCGAACGCCCATGGTGTAGTTGCCACGGCCGTCGAAGGCCTTCGGAGAGATCCCCTTGAAGTCTCGGACTCGTGGCAGCGCGAAGCTCACCAGGCGATCCAGGAACTCGTACATCCGCTCTCGTCGCAGAGTCACCATGGCTCCAATCTTCATGCCCTGGCGCAGCTTGAAGGTCGCGATGGACTTTCGCGCCAGCGTCACCACTGGTTTCTGCCCTGCTATCGCCTCGAGCTGCTCGACGGCCCCCTCGACGAGCTTCGGGGTAGTGATGGCCTCACCGAGACCCATGTTCACCGTGATCTTCTGCAGCCTGGGTACCTGCATGACCGAGTGATACTGGAACTCCTTCATGAGCGCCGGCACCACCTCCTTGCGGTACATCTCCAGAAGGCGCGGCGCCTTGTCGCGCTTGATGCGTCCAGCCGCCTTGGGCTCATCCCCCTTGCCCTTCTTCTTGCCGCCGTCGGCCTTCTTGCCGCCGTCGGCCTTCTTGCCGCCGTCGGCCTTCTCGCCGCCCTTGGCCTTCTTGCCCTCGGCCTTCTCGCCGCCCTCGGACTTCTCGCCCTTGGCCTTCTTGCCCTCGGACTTCTCACCGCCCTCGGCCTTCTCGCCGCCCTCGGACTTCTCGCCACCCTCGGACTTCTCGCCCTTGGCCTTCTTGCCCTCGGCCTTCTCGCCCTTGGCCTTCTTGCCTTCGGTCTTCTCCCCACCCTCGGACTTCTCGCCGCCCTCGGCCTTCTCGCCCTTGGCCTTCTTGCCCTCGGCCTTCTCGCCCTCGGCCTTCTTGCCGCCCTCGGCCGCCGTCTGGCCTTCGGCGCTGTTTTCGATGTCTTCCTTGGACATGTCTTCTCTCCGGTCCCGGCTCCGGGCCGCAGGTTCGGACGAGCTAGTTGATAGTCTCGCCGCTTCCGCGCGCCACCCGGACCTTTGTGCCGTTCTCCAGCACCTTGAACCCCACGCGCGTGGGTTTGTTGGTCTTGGGATCCACCAGCATCACGCTGGACATCGCCAGGCTACCCTCGCGCTCGACTATGCCTCCGGTCGGGTTTGCCTGGCTCGGCTTGGAGTGCTTCTTCACCAGGTTGACCTTCTCGACGATGAGGCGACCCTTGCTCACGAGCACCTTGAGGACTTTGCCCCGCTTACCCTTGTTCTTCCCTCGAGTGACGACAACTGTGTCGCCCTTCTTGATGCGCACTCCCATCAGAGCACCTCCGGCGCGAGCGAGATGATCTTCATGAACTTCTTGGCGCGGAGCTCTCTGGCCACCGGCCCGAATATTCGAGTCCCGATTGGCTCCTTGTTCGCGTTGATCAGCACCGCCGAGTTGTTGTCGAAGCGGATGTAGCTGCCGTCGGGCCTGGCAATCTCCTTGGCGGTTCGGACGATGACAGCCTTGGTCACCTCGCCCTTCTTCACCTTGGAGTTCGGAATGGCCTCCTTGATGGACACCACGATGATGTCGCCGATGGTCGCGTACTTCCTTTTGGAACCGCCCAACACCTTGATACACATCACTTTCTTGGCGCCCGAGTTGTCCGCGACATCGAGAACCGTCTGCATCTGGATCATCGTTCTACCTCGTGCGGGTCGCTACGTTCCCAAGGGAGCCTCGCGCCAGCCTCACGCTATTTCCGGGCGCTCGATCAGGCGGTTCACCCGCCACCGCTTCTCACGAGAGAAGGGCCGCGCCTCGACTATCTGCACGCGGTCACCCTCGCGGTACTCGTTCTTCTCGTCGTGCGCCTTGTACTTCATCCGCCGCACCACGAACTTCTTGAAGTGCGGGTGCAGCACACGCCTGGTGACCTGTACCACCACGGTCTTGTCCATCTTGTCGGAGGTGACCACCCCTCGCAGAGTGCGGCCACGCCTGATTTCCTTGCTGGCCATTGGCTACGCCTCCCTGGTTTCCGGCCGACCGCGCTCGGCTCCGAGCGCGCGGGCGCGGATGAGGGTCTTGACTCGCGCCAGATCCCTTCGAGCGATCTTGATCACGGACACGTTCTCGAGCTGGTTCGTAGCGCGCCCCAGGCGGTGCTTGAACAGGGTCTCCTTGAGCTGTCGCTCGAGGCTCCTGAGCTCCTCGTCGGTCCGCTCCCGGAGGTCCTTGGCTGAAAACTCGGTGCGCTTCATAGAACCTGCTCCCTCTTCACGAACCGCGTGTTGACAGGCAGCTTGTGATGGGCGAGCCGCACGGCCGTACGTGCCTTCTCCTCGCTTACGCCGAGGATCTCGTAGAGCACTCGGCCCGGCCGCACCACGACCACCCACTCCTCGGGCGCCCCCTTGCCTTTGCCCATTCGGGTCTCGGCGGGCTTCTTGGAGATGGGCTTGTCGGGGAAGATGCGGATGAACACCTGCCCGCCGCGCTTGATGTGACGCGTGATGGCGATACGGGCAGCCTCGATCTGCCGGGCCGTGATTCGTCCGCACTCCGTAGCTTGGATGCCGAAGTCACCAAAGGCCACAGTGTCGCCGCCCTTGGCACGGCCACGCATACGGCCCTTCTGCACCTTGCGCCATTTGACTTTCTTCGGACTGAGCATCTTCGACCTCTACTCGGTTCTTGGGTGCCGGACGACCTCTAGGAGGTTCGCCGCTCTCGCGAGGGCAGCACGTCGCCCTTGTAGATCCAGCACTTGACGCCGATCACTCCGTAAGTGGTCCGCGCCTCGGCGAACCCGTATTCGATGTCGGCGCGGAGCGTATGGAGCGGCACACGTCCATCTCGATAGGTCTCCTGCCGCGACATCTCCGCTCCCCCCAGGCGACCAGCGCAATGGACCTTGATGCCCTTCGCGCCGAACTTCATGGAGGTCTGGACGGCCTTCTTCATGGCCCGCCTGAACGCGATGCGGCGCTCCAGCTGGGTGGCGATGTTCTCGGCCACGAGCTGAGCGTTCACCTCCGCCTTACGCACCTCCTGGATGTCCAGGAACACGTCGTTCTCGGTGAGGTGTTGCACATCCTTCTTCAGCTGCTCCACTCCCGCGCCGCGCTTCCCGATAACGATTCCGGGACGCGCGGTGTGGATCCGCACCTTGGCCTTGTTGGCCGCGCGCTCCACCTCGATGGAGGCCACGCCCGCGTGGTTCAGCTTCTCCTTGATGAACTTCTTGAGCGCAAGGTCCTCGTGGAGCCACTTGGCGTACTGCTTGTGCTCGTACCACTTCGAGCTCCAGGTCCTGATGACCCCGATCCTGAAACCCGTCGGATGCGTCTTCTGTCCCACGCGAAATCCTCCCGGTGGCCTAGCGCTCTGCCACCACCAGAACAATGTGGCTTGTCTTACGGTTGATCCGGAACGCTCGCCCTTGAGCTCGTGGACGGAACCGACGCAAGGTCGGCCCCTGATCAACCGTGGCCTTCTTGACATACAGCTTGTCGATGTCCACGTCGCCCACGTCCTCTGCGTTGGCCACGGCGCTGTTGAGCACCTTGCGGACGATGGCCGCGGCGCGCTTCTCCGTGAACTCGAGCAGGCTGATGGCCTCCTCGACATTCCGGCCACGGATCAGATCGACCACGATGCGGGCCTTCCGAGGGGCGATTCGACAGTGTCTGAGGATCGCTTTGGCTTCCATGTTCGCTCTCCGCTGCTCGGATCGGTCCCAAGGCCCAAGAGGGCCCAGGGCCTACTTCGCGCGCTTGCCCTTCCTATCTGCGGCGTGACCATGGAAGGTGCGCGTTGGCGCAAACTCGCCTAGCTTGTGCCCCACCATGTTCTCGGTGACGAACACCGCAACGAACTTCTTCCCGTTGTGCACCGCAAAGGTGAGGCCCACCATCTCCGGCACTATCGTGGAGCGCCTGGACCAGGTCTTCACCACTGGCTTACGGGGCGACTTCTGCGCCTCGTCAACCTTCTTCAGGAGGTAGCGATCCACAAAGGGGCCTTTCTTGACTGAACGGGCCATGGCTTACTTCCGCCTCCGGACAATCATCTTGTCCGTTCGCTTGTTGTGACGCGTTCTATACCCCTTGGTGGGCTTGCCCCAGGGAGTGCAGGGGTGTCTGCCGCCGGAAGAACGGCCCTCGCCTCCTCCCATCGGATGGTCCACCGGGTTCATGACCACACCTCTGTTATGCGGGCGCTTGCCCAGCCAGCGGCTGCGCCCTGCCTTGCCCCACTCGACGTTCCCGTGCTCAGGGTTGGACAGGGTCCCTATCGTGGCGCGGCAGTCCAAATGGACCTTGCGAACCTCGCCAGAGGGAAGCCTTATCTGTCCCCAATCGCCCTCCTTGGCCATGAGGCGGGCGTAGGACCCTGCCGAGCGGGCTAGCTTGCCACCACCGCCGATTTGAAGCTCGACGTTGTGTACCAGGGTGCCGAGAGGCACGCTGCGGAGTGGCAGACAGTTTCCAGGCCTGATATCTGCGCTCTTGGCCGAGAGCACCGCGTCGCCGACGTGGATGCCGCTTGGCGCCAAGATGTAGGCCTTCTCGCCATCCGCATAGTGGAGCAGGGCAAGAAAGGCCGTGCGGTTGGGGTCGTACTCGATGGCGGCGACCTTGGCCGGCACTCCGGTCTTGTTCCTCTTGAAGTCCACGAGGCGATGCCGCCGCTTGTGCCCACCGCCGCGGAACCGGGACGTGATGCGTCCACCGTTGTTCCTGCCGCCCGTGGAGCTCTTCCCTGTCACCAGTTGCTTCTCGGGGCGCTTGCCCTTGGTGAGCGGGGAAAGGTCGCGTGAGCTCATGAAGCGCCGCCCGGGAGAGGTCGGCTTGTACCTTTTTATCGCCATCTCTAGATCCCCTGGAAGAAAGATC
>JAVEWA010000794.1:0-2788 GCA_034004785.1 Polyangia bacterium | reverse complement strand
CGGAGGCGGGGCGGTCCGGCGCTCGGGTGGCGGGGCGGCCCGGCGCTCGCGAGGCGGGGCGGCCCGGCGCTCGCGAGGCGGGGCGGCCCGGCGCTCGCGAGGCGGGGCGGCCCGGCGAGCAGGCCGGGCGCCGGGAAGATCCGGCGGAGTCTCGCTCACCTCGTCATCGTCGTCTTCGGGTGCTGCCCATAGCTCTGTCGGAGCGCCAAGGATCACCAAACCCAGGGAGAACAAACATGGGAGAAGGGAAAGGCGCATATCACGGACATTTAGCCGGACCTTTTGCAATCCTGTCAAGACATGGATGTGGACAGACCATGATATGGACTTGGCGCATCAATCTTCTGACTCACCGCAGCGGCAACACCCACGCCCCTGGCACGAAGACGGCCCCTCCCTTGATGGCTCGCCACGAGGGGGGACGCCACTGGCGTCCCCTCTGCGGAGGGAGGAGCCAGCGCCCCTCGATCCAAAGGAACCGCCCTCCGTGCCAATGCCAGTAGCCCGGCAGCCACACCGCATCCGCGGCAGGTGAAACGGGTCTTGGCCCCTGGGCCTTCGGAGGGGGCGGAGCTTTCGCCGCCCTTACGGTCAGCCCTGCGGTGACATCCGTCTGGGGAACCCGCCACCAACCGCCGAACCAGTGCCAACTGCTGCCGCCCCTGTGCCAGTACCCAGGGATCCACACGGCGTTCTGGCTGGGGCGGTCCGGTGGAGTCTCCACCCTGGGAGGAGGCGGTTTCGGCGGCAGCTCGAGCCCCACCCCCGCCGGCTGATCCTGACGTTTCGGCGCGTTCGCGGTCTCCCTCGCCCTGAGCTCCTTGAGGCGCCGCTCAGCCGCCTCCTGCTGGCGTTGGAGCTGCAGGGTGCGCCTGTCTGCCTCGAGCTGCCGCTTGGCAAGCTCGGAACTGCTGACCGCCCCACTCCCGGTGGCTCCCGCGCCGGACTGACCGGAGGTACGCTCCGCCGAAAGCGCGCGAGTAAAGCGCGCCACCAGCGCCTTCAGGAAGACGTCCTTGCCTCCCTTGCCCCAGCAGGCCTCGTCCGATGCCCTGTGGAAACAACCGCAGGGTTTCTCCACGGGCAGGAGCCAGGTTGCGTGTCGGCGAGTCGGGTGCGGCGTATGATGATGAACCTTGCAGCGTCCTTCGGTTGGAAAAGACAGGCGAAGGCCCTCGAGGAAGCCCTGGTAGCCGCCCTTGCCCCAGCACTTCTGGTCCTCGAGCTTGCCGTAGCATGGACAGGGGCGCTCGAAGCTGTGATAGTACCGTTCGGGCATCAGCGGGTTGAAGGTAGGGCCCGGGCGCCGAGTGGCTGGTCTTGCCCGCGACCCGCCCCTCGAGCGCCCCGAGGCCGCGCCTGCGCCAGGGAGCGGGGCCCGCGTATCGACCCACAGACTCCTCGCGCAGGGCGAGTCGAAGGCCTTGTCCAAGAGGTCTTTCTCGTAGGCAGAGTTGCCCCCTGCTCCCCAGCAGGAGACATCGTCCAGCTTCTGGAAGCAGTCACAGGGCCGCTGGAAACGCAGACGCTTCGTAAAGGAATAACGGGATATCTCTCGTTCTGCGTAGCACGACCCGTCCCGAGGAGGCGCCTGGGCCAGCCGCCGCTGTAGGCCCTCCAACCCGCCCTCGCCCCAGCAGGTCTCGTCCTTGGGAGCCTGGAGGCAGGAGCAGGGCCGTATGACCCCGACCATGTAGGGCCGCCCCATCGGATCCTTGATGGGCTCGGGCAGGTGCTTGATGCAGTAGGTAGTGAGCGGTTCCTTCCCCCGCTTTGCCGCCAGCTCGTCCCGTCGGCGCTTCTCCCGCTCGATGGCCTCCCAGCGCCTCTTCTGATCCGGGTGCTTGCGAAGACAGGCCTGGAAGCGCTTCTTCTGCCTCTTCTCCCAGGCAGAGCTGGCGATCTTGCGCTCGTGCTTGACGCTGAACAAGACGTCCTCGAGATCGTTGGGCTGACTCGACCACAGCCTGACAATTATCTTTGCTCCCCTCGGAAAGACGTTCCTCGCGCCGAGGTGCTCGGAGAAGCAACTGGAGCGTTCCGGGCGGCTCCCGCCGGCTCGCATCACCTGGAACCGGAAGATCCTCTCGGGCCACTTCTCGAGCTGAGCTTCCCATGAGGCCTTCTCGAGCCCATGAGCCGGCGCGAGCGCTCCTCCGGCCCCCGCCTCGGCCGGGACCGTATCGGCGCCTCCGCCCTGCCCTGCTCCCTTGCCAACCGGAGGCGGCCGGTCCCCCTTCCCGGGTGTTTGGGGCGCCTTGACCCCTCCAACGGCCCCTGCTCTAGCAGGGCCGGTGGCAACCCCGCCCGCGCCGGAGAAGCAGCGGTGGTTGTCAGGCCCCGAGACCTGCTGCTCACCAAGGCTGGATAGAACGAACCTGTCCTTCGGCTGTGAGGCCCCTTGGCTGCCGCTCGGGTTGGCGCTCCCCCGCCCGTTGGAAGCGCCGCCTCCCACCTGGGCCGACGCTACCTGCCGCAGCAAAACCTCCTTGGTCTTGCCCCAACCCCCTCTGGCGTGGAGCTTGCCATCCACCAGGACCTCGTAGAAGCCCGCGATGTCCCGCGGGGAGTGGGCCTCCAGGAGAATGCTCTCGCCCCATTTATCGCCATAGGCTTCCAGGGAGACCTCGAGGGGGCCCTGGGAGCAGAGCGCACCTGCGCGGTAATGCGTGACGCCAGACGCAGTGTAGAGCGTGGGGCTGCAACCAGACGCCATGGCCCCTGCCTGCAGCGCCGCAAGGAGTAATAATGCCGTTCTTCTCGGGCTTATGAGACGCACCTGGACTTC
>JAVEWA010000793.1:0-2789 GCA_034004785.1 Polyangia bacterium | reverse complement strand
GTCTCGATGACAGGGACCACCCTGGTGAGCCTCACCTCGATGTCCCTCACCTCGCCCGGGACCAGCTCCTGTGCGTCCAGCACCGGCGGCTCCGCCAGGACACCGATCAGGAGCAGCCCGTCCACCCGTAGCCTCCCCGAGCCCATCTCCAACGGGGTGGCTGGCTCACCGCCCACCCCGGAGGTGACGCCCTCGGGCGTGGCGCCGCCCACGAGGGCTGCCTTCACCTGGGAGGGAGTCCAGGCCGGGTATCTCTGCCGCACGATGGCCGCCGCCCCCGCCACGTGCGGGCTCGCCATGGAGGTCCCGCTCTTCCAAGCCCAGGGCTGGGTCGAGCTCGACCCCACCGCGTGGGCCTGGGCCGAAAGGATGGGCGAGCCCGGCGCCGCGAGGTCGGGCTTCAAGCGGCCCGAGGCCGTGGGCCCGCGGCTGCTGGAATAGGTGACCTGGTCCAGGCCAGTCGTGGCATAGGGCACGTAGCCGGTGTGGAGCGCAACCTCGGCGTCGCCGTGGAGCTCGCAGAAACCGCGCAGCCCCTCTCCGCTCGCGTAGCTCACCATGACCGCTGGCACCGGGACGTCCTCGCCCGACATGGAGAATGGCAGCTCCGCGGGATTGTTGTTCTGGACAATCACGGCGATGGCGCTCGCGTCCGCTGCGTGAAAGACCTTCTCGCTGAAGGTGCAGCCTCCGCGCACGACCAGGGCCACCGCGCCGTCGAAGGCCCCGGGAGCAAAGGGCGCGCAGGCGCTCTCGTTGCCGCCGCCGTCCACCAGGTGCGCGGAGCGCAGAGGCGCGGGCCCCACACCATCGCCCAGGGAAGCGCTGATGCGGCCGGCCACCATCGGGATCCCGACGAGCTCCTCTGGCACGGGCTCGGGAGCCACGACATCCAGATACCTCGCGAAGCTCCTCCCAGTGCCGCTGTTGGCGACTGTGATGAAGCGGTGATGCTGCCCCGGGGCGGCCACGCTGCCATCGCCAGGGCCCTCGTTGCCAGCGGCGAACACCACAGTCACGCCGGCATCGACGGCTGCCCCATAGGCCTCCAGGGAAGGGTCGGCATCGCCGAAGACGTCCACTCCACCCCAGGAGTTGTTGATGACGTCGGCTCCATCGGAGACCGCGTCCTCGAAGGCGGCCATCAGCTCTGGCTCGTGGGCGCCCTCGGTGCCGCTCTCGGCGCGATAGAACACCTTGTAGTTCATCAGATGCGCGCCTGGAGCCACGCCGCTCACCGAAGCCTGGTAGCCCTCGAGATCGAACACCGTGCCAAAGGCGCCCGCGATGATGCCCGCGACGTGCGAGCCGTGGCCCAGGTGATCCCGAGGGTTGGCCTCATCGCGGCTGACGTCCACTGGATCATCGGGCCGGAAGTACGCCCTCGCGGATATCACCTTCGGCGTCGTGTAGGCGGTTGCGCCTCGGGGATATCCCGGGGGCATGGTGGCGAAGGGATCGTCGATGAGAGGGTTCCCTACGTCTATCCCGGTGTCGATCACCGCCACCTTGATGCCCCGCCCGGCCTGCCGGGCGCCGCCGACCTGCTGCCAGTAGGTGGGCGCTCCAATGATGGGGAGGGACGCGTCGAGAAGGGGCCGCATCAGCCGGTGATCCGTGGAGCGAACAGCTCGCACCCCAGGAAGGCGCCTCAGGCGAGCCTCCGAGCCCCGAGGAGCACGCACAGCTAGCCCGTTGTAGAGAACGCCGTAGCGCCAGTGGACCCTGGCCGCCGGGATCTCCCTCGCGAGGGCCTCCACGACATCGTCTTGGTCCTTCCTGAGGATTCCCAGGTAGGCCTGAGCCTCCCGGCTCTCCACGAGGAGCCTCCCGCCTGGTCCCCTCGGGGCGACGGGCAGGCCGGGAGCTCCTTGGAAATGGGTCAGCGCGGGCCGTTCGAGCTTGACCAGGTATCTCTGGCTGCCCACGGCAGGCGGCCCGCCGGGAGAAGCCGGCGCGTGCCCTGACCCCAAAGCCAGGGGCGCAAGGAACGCCACCAGCCCTGCAACGACGGCGCTGCGAGGACAGGACAGGCGGCCTAGCCAGGTAGCAGGCTCAAGCTGCCACCCATGGCGACCATTGGACTGAGTGCGCGCAAGCATGGTTCCTCTAGGAGCACGCCAAGGCGGCGGCAAGCCAGTATAGCCCAGTCGTAGAGGCCTGTGAGGCCCTCCCTTTGCACTGTTTGCAACTGTTGTCACTATTACTGACAGAAAACTGCTTTAACGTGGTTTTCAGTGTTGTAGCTAACGCGTTCTCCGTGGTATCTTGGAAATACTCATGAAGGTCATCCGAACAGTACTCAAGGATCGAGACGCGCTGAAAGAGCGCTTCCTGCCCAGCATGCAGCACGGAGGGCTGTTCATCCCCAAGGCGGTGGACCTTACAGTGGGTGAGACGGTGTGCCTCTGGCTACAGCTCAGGAGCATGGAAGCAGAGCTGCACTTGTACGGAATTGTGTACTGGCTCCGACACCGTGGCGGGGGAAAGCAACAGCACCTCCGCACCGGGGCCGGGGTGGGCTTCAGAGCCGGACAGGAGGACCAGGTAAATTTCCTGCGCAAGGCGATGGGAGCCAAGGTCAAGAGTTTCGAGCTCAGACGCCCCACGCGCACGCCGCTCCTCAACCCCTGGCGCTGCAACATCCGGGTGGGAAACTCCGATCCGCGGCAGGCGGTGGTGACCGACAACAGCAAGGAGGGCGCTCAGTGCATCGTGGGCGCCCTGCCTCTGGAGGAAGGCCAGAGGATCGAGCTCCTGCTTCCCTGGCATTCCGACACGGCTCACGA
>JAVEWA010000792.1:0-2790 GCA_034004785.1 Polyangia bacterium | reverse complement strand
CCTGGCGCACGGGGGTCTGAGCAGCCCGCTCGGAGGGGGGAGCAGCCCGCTCGGAGGGGGGAGCAGCCCGCTCGGAGGGGGGAGCAGCCCGCTCGGAGGGGGGAGCAGCCCGCTCGGAGGGGGGAGCAGCCCGCTCGGAGGGGGGAGCAGCCCGCTCGGGTGTTGGCGCGGCTTGCTCGGGCGCTGGCGCGGCGCGCTCGGGGTCTGGCGCGGCTTGCTCGGGTGCAGGCGCGGCGCGCTCGGGTGTTGGCGCGGCTTGCTCGGGTGCTGGCGCGGCGCGCTCGGGGTCTGGCGCGGCTTGCTCGGGCGCTGGCGCGGCTCGCTCTGGGTCTGGCGCGGCTTGCTCGGGCGCTGGCGCGGCTCGCTCTGGGTTTGGCGCGGCCCTCTGCGGGGCTCGAGCATCCGGTCCGGGATCGGCGCCCTTTGGAGCTGCCCCAAGGGACGGCAAAGCCACGAGGAGTGACAGGGCCACCAAGCCGATCCCTATGGAGCCAGGGGCTTTTGCCATTGAAATACCTCCCGATTGGAGCGTCATGTTGCCAGAAGGGAGCAGGGCGGGCAACGCAGGCCATCGGTGAGGCTACGAGTCGGAGAAATGGGGCAGGCTCCCCACCCTTGCGAAGGCTCCGAAGGGGCAGCATACTCTGGCCTCCGAGGGGCCCGGGGATCCCCCCGCAGTGCTTTTCGAAGTCGAGAGGACACATGGACAAACAGCAGATCATTCTCGTTACGGGAGCCACCACGGGCATCGGCAGGGAGACAGCCCTGCACCTGGCAAGGCTTGGCCACCGGATCTTCGCAACCGGCAGGAAGGCCGCAGCCCTTGGAGAGCTCGAGGCCGAGGCAAGGAAGCAGAATCTGCCCCTGGAGTCCTTCCTTCTGGACGTGAACGACGAGGCCTCGATCCGGGCGGCAGGGGAGGAGGTCACCCGCCGCACCGAGGGCCACGGCCTGGACGTGCTGGTGAACAACGCTGGTTTTGGGCTACTCGCCCCCATGGAGCTCATCACCGACGCCGACCTCAGGGGACAGCTCGAGACCAACGTGGTGGGCCTCGTGAAGGTGACGCAGCAGTTCCTGCCGGCCATGCGCGAGCGGCGCGCAGGCAAGATCATCAACGTCAGCAGCATGGTCGGCCGGATGACCTTGCCGCTCCAGGGCATCTACTGCGCCACCAAGCACGCCGTGGAGTCCTTGACGGACGCCCTTCGCATGGAGGTGGCTGCCTTCGGGGTGCGCGTGACCCTGGTGGAGCCGGGCGCCATAAAGAGCCAGTTCGGCTCCACTGCCCTCAGCACGACGAGCAAGTACCGGGACATGGGCTCTCCCTACGGCCCCGCCATCGACACCTACCAGGCGGTGGTGGAGAAGCAGTACCGGGGTTCCCCAGGGCCAGAGTGCATCGCCCGCACCATCGCACGGATCGTGCGCAAGCGTCGGCCGGCCGCCCGCTACGTCTCTCCGAGGATCATGACCATCGCGCTGTGGCTCGTGGGCCTCGTGCCCACCCGCCTGCTCGACTTCGTCATGGGGAGGGTCATGGGCCTCGGGCCGAAGATGCTAACCGCGAGACAAGAGAGTCAGGAGAACAAGACGGAGTGAGGCAAGAGATGAGCGCCTGGAAGAAGCAACTCGAGCAGGGTCTCGACTCGGTCCGCTCCCTGGCGAGCTGGACCTTCACGGCTGCCGACACGGTGCTCTTCGCGAGCACAGCCATCGGTGTGTCTGCCTTCGACCCCGGCGGCAAGTGCAGCCACTACGTAGGCAAGGCCTGGTGCTCCTTCAACCTCAAGGCCCTAGGCTTCGAGGTGAGCGTGCAGGGCCTCGAGAACATCTCGCCTGGCCAGCCCTACGTGGCCATGGTGAACCACTCGAGCCATCTGGACGTCTGGGCCGTGTATCACGCCCTGCCCCTTCAGATCCGCTGGGTGATGAAGGAGGAGCTGCGGAAGATCCCGTTCTTTGGCCGGGCCTGCGCCCGCATGGGGCACGTCTACGTGGTCAGGGGAGACTCGGAGAGCGCAAGGAAAAGCATGGAGGAGGCCGCCAGGCGAATCGCCGCGGGCACCACGGTGGTGTTCTTCCCGGAGGGCACGAGGACCAAGGACGGCCAACTCCAGAGCTTCAAGACCGGCGGGTTTCGCCTCGCGCTCCAGGCCCAGGTCCCCATCCTGCCGGTCAGCATAGCCGGCACCGGGTCCATGCTGCCTCCTGGGTCCTGGCGCTTTTGGCCGGGACACATCCGCATGGCAGTGGGTACGCCCATTCCCACCCTTGGCCGCCCTGCCTCGGATTATCCTCGGCTCATGCAGGAGACCAGGGAGTCCATCGAGGCGGGCCTCGCCATTTTGGGCCGCGAGTAGAGTGTTCGAGCCGGGCGCATGGATCCGGGTTTCTCGAGCCGGGCGCATGGATCCGGGTTTTTCGAGCCGGGCGTCTCGAGCCGGGTGGCTCGGTTGACCCTCGCAGGACCGCAAGATAAGCTCACTCCATGACTCTGCGCCTCGCCCTATGCCTAGGGATCGTCCTTTGGTTGGGTGAAGGGGCGGCAGCGGCGAAGCCCACCGAGTCGGTCATCTATGGCCAGCCCGAGAGGAGCCCCCCTCCCAGACCCGAGGAGCGGCGGCCTCCTCCGAGGAGGCCCGCCGAGGCAGACGAGCCTGGCGGGGAGGGGAAGCCGGGGCCGCGTCCCGCCGAGGGAGCGCGTCCCGCCGAGGGAGCGCGTCCCGCCGAGGGAGCGCGTCCCGCCGAGGGAGCGCGTCCCGCCGAGGGAGCGCGTCCCGCCGAGCC
>JAVEWA010000791.1:0-2791 GCA_034004785.1 Polyangia bacterium | reverse complement strand
CGCATGGAGCCGTCGAGCTGGAAAACCGCCGTGGCAGGGCCCTGGCTGGTCTTGTTCACCACGATCTCGAACTGCCCGTCGCCATCCAGATCCCCGGCGGTGATGGACCGCACCTCGTCGCTGCCTCCGAAACGCAGGGGCCAGCCGGGGAGTAGGGCGCCCTGGTGGTCGTACATGGCCAGGTTGACGCCGTCGGCGCTGTCTGCATCCGAGCCGACGGCGATCTCGAGGTCTCCGTCCGAGTCGAAGTCACCAACCACCGGAGAGGCCCACATCCGGCTGGCGCCGTGGTCCTCCGGGTCCGAGGCGTTGTGGTTCCAGGCGGCGCGCCAGCGCAGACTTCCCGAGGAGTCCCAGACATAAAGCACCGAGTGACGCGCCGCGATGACCTCCACCTCGCCGTCGCCGTCGAGATCCGCCACCGCTGGGCTGGCCAGCCAGTTCTCGTCCCAGCTTGCCGGGAGGGTGAGGCGGAGGGTGGGCGCCTGAACCGGTCCCGAGCCGCCTCCTGCCATGGGGGCACAGGCCGAGGTTGCGTCGCGCGTGCAGGCGCCGTTCCCCTCAGGGTGCCAGCCGGCCTCGCACAGGTCGCACCTGGGGCCGAGGTAGCCTTCGTTACAGCTACAGAGGATCAGCCCAGTGGAGTCGTCGCAGGCGCCGCCCAGGTTATCCTCGTTGCAGCTATTCGGGCCGCAGCTCGCGGGCAAGCAGCTCCCTCCCTGGGCTACCCAACCGGTCTCGCAGTCCTCGCAGTCATCGCCCGCGTAGCCCTCGTTGCAGCTACAGACTGCGTGTCCCGAGGAGTCGTCGCAGGTCCCCCCCCCGAGAAGGGCATTGCAGCTGGACGGGCCGCAGAGGGCAGGGGCCTTCCTGCCACCACAGCCCGAAGACCAGCTTGAGATTGAAGCGAACGCTGCGATGATCAATGGGTGGATCCGCTTGTGCTGGATGGTGCTTGCCATTGGGAACTCCTCTTAGCGGATCTGAACGAGCCAGTATAGCGCACTTGGCCTGTTCCTCTAACGCGATGTCGACGACGCCTAGCGCGATGATGCCGAAGTCGCCTCGGCGATGCTGAAGACGCCCTACCGAGTATGTTATAATGCCTTAGCGGAACTCTGGGATGGAGATGAGAGATGAGACGATACAGTGCGATTCTATTGGTGTTTTGGGGTAGCCTCTCCCTGGGGGCCTGCGGCCCGTCGGGTGGTGACGATTCGGACGGCTCGGTAAACAGGAGAGACGGGAGCACGAGCAAGGACGCCTCCGGGCTGTCAGATGGCTTCGTCTGGCCCGACGCCCGGCCCACGGACGCCATGCTGGGGTGCGATCCCAGGAGCTTCCAGCTCCAGCAGGCACCGCCAGCCGAGGTCTATCTGGTGGTGGACCGATCTGGCTCCATGTTGGAGCCCGGGGCCACCCCAGGCCTGACCCGTTGGGAGGAGCTGACCCTCGCCGTGGACGCGGCCCTCTCCCAGTACCACCGGGTCATCAAGTTCGGGCTGCTCACCTATCCGAAGGACAACGAGTGCACGACGCCCGGCCCCCAGGTGGGGCTGGCTCTCGACAACCAGATCGCGATCATGTCGCACCTCACGACCGCCGTCCCTGCCGGTGGGACTCCCACAGCGGCGGCGCTCAACAACGCATCCTCGTCGATGTTGGCCCTTGGCGATCCCACGTCGCCCAAGTACATAATCCTGGCCACTGATGGCGGGCCCAACTGCAACTACTTCCTCTCCGCGAGCCCCACCTGCTCTTGCACATACGCGAGCCCGGAGTGGTGCTGCACGAGTCACCCGGCTTCTTGCCTCTTCGGCTACACCTGTTTGGATGACCAGCGGACCCTCGATATCGTGGAGGAGCTGCACCAGAACCAGTCTATTGACACCTTTGTGATCGGGCTGGACGGGACGGACGAGTACACCGACCTCCTCGACGAGCTGGCCCTGGCGGGAGGGAGACCCCAGACCGGCGGCACCAAGTACTACTACCCGGCCAGCAACCAGGCCGACCTCCTGGCCGCGCTTCAGACCATCGCCGTCGGGCTAATCTCTTGCCAGATCGACCTCGGGGAGGCGCCCGACTTTCCGGACCTCGTGCGCATCTACATGGACGGGGGAGAGGTGCCCATGGATCCAGCGAGCCAGAACGGCTGGAACTACACCGACGCCTCCAACACGACGATCGAGCTCTTTGGCGAGCCCTGCGAGACGCTCCAGAACGGCGATCCGCACAACCTGACGGCGACCTTCGCCTGCGTGGTGAACTGATGGCTGGTGTATTGACGCTCAGAGGACCGGCCACCAGGCTCGTATTCCTGTCCCTCTTGCTGGGATGGGGCTGCGGCCCCCGTCAGAGCGCTGGCGACGACGGAGGCATCAACAACAACGGCAGCGATGCGGTGGTGACGCCCGACGTGTTCGTCTCGGATCCTTTCACCGACGACGACGGGGATGGCTACTCCGAGGTCCAGGGGGACTGCGACGACAACAACCCTCTTGTCCACCCCTTCGCCGCGGAGATCTGCGGCGACGGCATCGACAACGACTGCAACGGTTACGTGGACGGCTACGAGCCGGACAAGGACGGGGACGGCTTCGGTCCATGCCAGGGGGACTGTGTCGATGACAACCCCGCCGTGAGCCCCATCGCCGAGGAGGTGCCCGACGGGATCGACAACAACTGCGACGGGATAGTGGACGGCGACTACGACGGGGACGGCTTCACCGTGTCTGGCGGGGACTGCGACGACCACAACCCGCTCGTATTCCCCGGCGCCGTGGAGCAC
>JAVEWA010000137.1:0-12789 GCA_034004785.1 Polyangia bacterium | reverse complement strand
AGACATCACGCGGTGACTTCTCCCTCGCCTCTGCAACCCTCCTCTCGATGGCTGGGTAACGCTCCTGGAACTCCATGAAGCGCGCCTGGTGCGCCCTGAGCTCCTTCTGGTACTCGTCCCCAGCCGCTGCACGCTTCCGAGCCCGGCAGCCCGGCAGGACGGCCAGGACAGCGCCGAGAGCCAGCATCGCGAGAGAGACCCACAGGGCTCCCAGCGATCGGTTGATCCCTTCTCCTCCTCCTCCGAGGGGCTTTGGCCGATATGTGGTGCGCATTGCTCTGGCTCCCATCCTCCCTCGCTATCGCCCGGTGGAGGGGAAGCTCACCAGGGCCCGCCGGAGCACGACTCGCTGCGGTGGTCCCTGCCCCCTCTCCACCCAAAGCACCACCTCCGTGCCCTCCTCGCCCCTGATGGCCTGGGCCACCCTCGCGAGGCCCGCGCTCCTCACGTCCTCGTCACCCACCATCACCACAACGTCCCCAACCCTCAGGGCCGTCTGGGCCGGCCCACCTGATACGAGGCTGCGGATCTCCACGCCCCGTGGGGTGGTCTGCATTACCGCGCCGATGCCCGTGAGCTGCCCCCGGGGGCGTTCTCCCTCGGCGAGGGCCGTCAACGTGAAGTCCCTGCGGATCCGCATCCCCGCCGCGGCCTCTGCCCCACCCGCAAGGAGCGGGTGATAGCCCGCGGCGCTCACGTTCAAGCTCGTCCGGCTCCCAGGCAGCGAACGCAGCACGTAGTCGCCTCTCGCGTCTGCGACCGCGAGGGCGCCTCCTGCCAGCCTGGGGCCGCCCCAGTCCTGAGGCGCGATCTTGGCGCCAGGGATGGGCGCTCCCGAATGCGCGTCGGTTATCCTCCCGTAGATCTCGCCGGAGGCCTTCAGCACCAGGACGATCCCGGAACTGTCCCTGCCTGCCTCCACCACGACTGGCTTGCCGGTGGCGGGCTGGAAGCCTTCGGCGAAGGCGAAGAGCTCCTGGCGGCCAGGAGCGAGGGGGCCGAGCCGGAACTCGCCCCTCGGGTGCTCGAATGACCTGGCCGGCGCGCCGCCCGGCCGGCCCCGCTGGGCCGCCAGGGATGTGGAGGAGAGACGGAAGCTGGTCACCGGGCTCCCGCGATCGTCCTCCACGCGACCCGTGACATAGCCGCCGCCCGGGAGGACCAACCTCACCTCTGCCGGGCCAAACACGGTCTGCTGGGCCTTACCGTGAGCGCCGTGCTCTGCCTCCACCTGGAGGCTCCGCGCGCCGCTCGGCCAAGCGATGGCGAAGCGCCCTCCGCTGTCGGTGCGAGCGGGAGGGCTCCTGGTCCCGGGCCCGGTGAGGAACACCATCGCGCCGGGCACCGGCTCCTCCCCCACCAGCACCAGCCCGTGCACTCCCTCCACCGGATCCAGGGTCACGTCCCAGCGGACCCGCTCCGAGGCGGGGAGCACCAGGGGCTCGAAGATCCTCGTCGAATAGCCCGGCGCCGAAACCTCCATGAGGGCTGCGCGTCCTGGCACATTCGCGAGGGTGTAGTCACCCTCCGAGCCAGTGCGCACCGTGCGGTGCTTCCCATCCTCCAGCACCACCCGCACCTGGGCGCCGGCCACAGCCGGCCCCTTGGCGGAGCGGACCGTGCCAGTCAGGAAGCGGGGCGCCTCCACCGCCCACTTCAGCTCCTTGATCCGCTCACGGACCTCGCGCGCCTGGGCCCGCGCCTCCCGGGAGGCAGGGCGCGAGCTCACCTCCGGCTCCTCCAAGGCACCCTCGTCCGATGCGCCGCGGGGCCCCCGCCGGGTGACCACCAGGACCAGGAGAGAGCCAACTCCCAGGACCGCCAGGAGGAGCAGGGCAATTATCCAATGTGTGCTCCGGTTCACGCCCGTTCCTCACCGATAGCAGAGCATGCCCTCATCCCGGGTGTAGTCAAGCCATGGCGCGCCTGCCGGGCCCAATGACACCTGAATGGTGTCAGCTTCCGGTATCGCTGGGCGCGGGCCTGGGATAGACTCCGCGCCCGATGGCACCTCACCAGCCCTCGCAGACGTTCTCGCTGGATCCTCTCAACGAGCCGAAGCTCCGCGCCGTGCTCATCGAGGCTGGCTTCGCGCTGGAGGATGCCCCACACGCCTTCTGGCGGGGCCGGGGACCGGGCTGCATCGCCACCATGTACCGCTCCGGGAAGCTGGTGTTGCAGGGTGTGAACGCTCCCACCCTCGCCGCCGTGCTCGGCCTCGCGGCTGCCGAGCCCCCGGAGCCTGAGCCGGCCCGCAGCGCTGCCATTGCGCTGGCCAAGCACCCCGAGCCCAAACCCGACGCATGGATAGGCTCTGACGAGGTGGGCAAGGGCGATTACTTCGGCCCCCTCGTCGTGGTGGCGGCCAGGGTGGAGCGCGACCAGGTGCCCCTGCTCATGGAGCTCGGCGTGGCGGACAGCAAGACCCTCGGTGACTCTCGCATGACTTCTATTGCCAAGGATCTGCGGCGCCTGGTGCCCCACAGGTCCGTGGTGGTGAGCCCCGAGGCCTACAACCGCCTGCACTCCCAGCTCGGCAACCTGAACTTCCTCCTCGCCTGGGCGCACTCGAGGGCCCTCGAGGACCTGCTGGCCGAAGCCCCCGCGACCTACGCCCTGGTGGATCGTTTCGCCGACGAGCGGGTGCTCAGGCGCCGGCTCGGAGAGGCGGCCCGCCGGATCCAGGTCGAGCAGCGCCCGAAGGCCGAGGAGGACCCGGCGGTGGCGGCCGCCTCGATCCTGGCCCGCACCGAGTTCCTCCGCCGGATGGAAGCCCTCTCCCGCGAGGCCGGCTTCACCCTGCCGAGGGGCGCGGGCCCACCCGTAATTGCGGCGGGCAGGAGGCTGCTCGCCGAGAAGGGCATGGAGGCCCTCGGCCGCTTCGCCAAGGTGCACTTCCGTACCACCGAGGATCTTCGACCGCGCTGAAGGTCTGGTCAAGGCTGCGAGGGTTGCTCTACATTGGAAGGAGCAGGTGGGGGGCGTCTCGGCCGCCGAAACGGGAGCGGGGAGCGCCCGAACCGGTGCCGGAAGAGGATCGGCAGCGGGATGATGATCTGGACCCCCACGTAGAAGAGGATCGTGTAGATGATCTTATAGTACTCGGGGAGGTGCTTGCCGGTGGCGGGGTCGATGAAGAAGAACCCCGCCAAGAGGAGGCCTACGCCGCCGTTTCTCACCGAGACCTCTATCCCGATGGCCACGACCTCGTCGTCTGTCCTACCCACTGCGTGAAAGAACTCCATGGACGCCAGGTGGATCACCAGGCCGAAAAGGAGCAGCATGAGCGGCGGCGTCCAGCCGTACTGAGCCACCTGGATCTTCCCGGTGCCTAGAGCCCCGACCGCGAGAAGCGACACGAATCCCATGCTAGCCCAGATGGCGACCTTCGACACGAGCGGGGACCTGCCCGGGATGAAGTGGCAGACGAGCATGCCAAGGCCCAGCGGGACTACCAAGTAGAGCAGGACCTCGTAGATGACGCGGCCAACCGGAAAATGAAAGTCCGCCGGCACATGACTCCCAGCGAAGATCTTGAGCAGGATCGGCGCCGAGAAGATGCAGCAGAGAGTGGACACCAGGGTGATCGCGATGCTGAGGGGAGTGTGTCCGCGGGCCAGGAAGGTGAGCAGATTCGAAAAGGCGCCGCCGGGAATGGCGGTCAGGATCAGGAGCCCGATGGCCCAGCCCGGCCCCAGGTCGAAGGCCCAGACGAAGGCCTGCCCGATGAAGGGAACCACCAACCACTGGGTCCCGACGCCGAGAGCCACCCCCGAGGGATGCCGGACGATCTTCAGGAAGTCGGCCAGCCCCATCACGCATCCCATCCCGAACATGGCAGTGATCAGCTGAATCTTGATGATCAGGGGCTCTAGCTGGGCATAGAGTTCGTACAAGGTGACTCCGGGGAATGTGCGCCCCCGACCGTGCCGGGCCGCGACAAGGTGGCCTACTTGGGGGCCAAAGTCAATTGGACGAAGGCCCGAGAAGTGTCATATTGTCTCGCCAGTGTTTTCTCCGCCTGCCCACAACCCGGAGCGCGACATGACCACACACCGTTTCACGAGCCACCTGGACCTAGCGAGGCTTCCATACTTCGATCTTGCGCCGGGCGAACGCCTCGTGCTGGCCGATCCTGCCTTCGGACCGAGCGTTGACTGCCACACCCACTTCGCCCTCGCCTACGCCCTCCCCATGAGGGTGGATCTAAACAAGCTCCACGGGCGAACCGAGCACTATCTCCCGGTCGAGCGGCCGCTGGACCTCGACATCTACATGAACAAGAACTTCACCCCCTCGGATCTGAAGCGCATGACGGGAGATCTCACCTGGCGCTCGGTGACCGCCTCTGGTATGCGCCGCACCCACACGGCGGCCAACCTCTCGGCCGAGATGAGCGGCCTGGGCATCGCTCATTCGGCGGTGCTGCCAATAGAGCTCCCCTTCATCTCTAAGAACGCGGAGGCCTACCTGAAGGCCACCAGGGGCCGCCGGGAGTTCATCTGTTTCGGCTCGGTCCATCCATACGAGCTGGGCATCGACAAGCGGCTCCAGCGCCAGAAGTCCCTTGGGGCCAAAGGGGTCAAGATCCACCCCGCGGTGCAGATGATCTACCCGGATGATCCTCGCGCCATGCGGGTCTACGCCTTGTGCGGCGAGCTCGATCTGCCCGTGCTCTGGCACTGCGGCCCGGTTGACATAGAGCCCAAGGCTGGGAGACGGAGATCCCAAGTGCGCCGCTACGAGAAGCCAGTGGCGGAGAACCCCGGGACTACCTTCCTGCTCGGCCACGCCGGCGCCCTTCAGCCAGAGGTGGCTCTCGAGCTGGCCAGCCGCTACCCCAACGTCTGGTTGGAGCTGGCAAGCCAGGCCCTGCCGGTAATCCGCACCATCCTCGAACGGGGGCCTACGGATCGAGTCGTGATGGGAAGCGACTGGCCCTTCTATCACCAGGCCACGGGCCTCGCCAAGGCGCTCCTCGCCACGGAGGGTGACGAGACCGTCCGCCGCAAGGTTCTCTATGGCAACGCCGCGCGGCTCTTCGGGCTGCCCGCCGGCGGCTCCATAAAGGAGCCGTCCCGCGAGGAGACCCCTTCTTGTTCGGCCTGATCCGCAGACTGCGCCGGCGCTCGCTGCTCGAGCGGCCCTTTCCGCCCGGCTGGGAGGAGATCCTCGAGAGCCACCTCCCCTTCTACTCCCGGCTCAATGACCATGACAGGACGGTCTTTCGCGACCATGTGAAGCTCTTCGTGTGGGAGAGGGCCTTCATCGGCGCAGGGGGCCTGGAGATATCGGACACACACCGCGTGGTGATCGCCGGAGCCGCCGCGCGACTCATCCAGCGCCTCGACATCGGGGTGTACGATCGTCTGCGAGAGATCGTCGTGTACCCCCACGACTACAGGCATCCGGATGGCTCGGCGGTGGTCCTGGGCGAGGCCCACAACTGGGGCGTCGTGGTCCTCTCCTTCCCGGCGGTGCTGAGAGGCCTCGCCAACCCCTGCGACGGTTGGGACACGGCCCTGCACGAGTTCGCCCACGTGCTGGACCGCGCCGGAGGCGGCTTCAACGGTACGCCCTCTCTGCGCGCGGACGCTCACTACCTCCCATGGGCACAGGTGATGCAGCAGCACTTCGAGGCCCTGCGGGGCGGGGCCCCTGCCGAGTCGAGGGTCCTGCGCGCCTACGGCGCCAAGAACCCAGCCGAGTTCTTTGCCGTGGCGACGGAGGCCTTCTTCGAGAGGCCCTCCAGGATGCGGGCCCTCACGCCGGCGCTATTCGAAGAGCTGCGAACTTTCTACGGCCTGGAGCCCACCGAGGCTCCCGAGTGTGTGGAGCCCACGGGGAAAGCCTGAGCTGTCCCATCCGAGCTTCGCGCGTCCCATTTCTCCCTTGTCCGAAGAGGGACAAGACCCGGGTGCCAGGACACCTGTCAGGGCACCTTGATCCAGGATGCTCCGGGCGTTAACCTGGACCTGCTTGGGGTATAACAATGCTGGTCCTGAAACGCACCATCGGGAACCCGCTCCAGCTCAGAGCATGGTTCCCGTCGGATCTACAGCTCGGGTCCATCTTCATCCCGGAGCTGCTGGACGTCCCGGTGGGCCAGGAGCTCTGCCTCTGGCTGGTACTGCAGGACCTGCACGTGGATCTCTACTTCGTCGGGACGATCGGCTTCCGAAGGCTCAAAGCCAACAAGGGCGTCCATGGCCTCAGCAAGGGCTCTGGCTTGGTCCTGCGCCCAGGACACGTCTCGGAGCTGGGTTTCCTCCAGCGCTTGCTCACCGATGGTCCAGGCGAAATCGCCGCGCGCCGTTTCGCCCGCACGCCGATCCTGGCCCCCTGGGAAGCCAAGGTGGTGGTGCCCCACCTGCGCATGTGGAGCCCGGCGACGGTCTCCGAGATTAGCCTCGGCGGCGCCAGGGTGAAGCTGGACCTCATGCCCCTTCACAAGGGCGCCGTCCTGCAGCTCGAGCTCCCGGGACACTCGAAGGCCGTTCACGAGCTGGAGCTGGCCTGGTTCCAGGCGGGCCAGCAGAAGGTGCTGGCGGGCCTCTCCCGCTCCCCGGAAAACAACACCACCGCCGCCGATTGGGAGGAGCTAGTGGCGCGGGCCATGGAGTACTTCCGCGGCCGCGTAAGAGAGACCTGAGCGCGAGGAGGATGCCTTGCAAAAAGCGCGGGCTCACGTGATCTGCCCATCTCAAGAGGCGCTCGCGCTTCACCGCGAGTCCATCGTCATAGACCTCCACGCCGACACGCCCGATCTCATGAGGCACGGCTACGACTTCCACAAGCGGCATCGCCCGCCGCTCCCCCGGGCCGCGGCCATCATGCACGTGGATGGCCCGAGAATGCGGGAGGGAGGCCTCACTGCCCAGGTCTTCGGCCTCTTCGCGCTGCCGCTGCCCTTCAGGGATCACTTCCCAGTGGTCCTCAGTCAGATCTCGGCGGTGGACGCGGCCCTCGAGCGCAATCCCCAGGGGCTGCGACGAGTCCAGACAGCCGAGGACATCCGCCAGGCGAAGCGGGACGGAGTGCCCGCCTGCCTCCAGTGCCTCGAGGGCGCCCATCCCTTGGGAGGCCGCCTCGATCGACTGGAGGCCCTCCGCAGGCGCGGCCTTCGGGCCGTCGGCCTCTTGCACTTCTCGGCCAACGAGGCGGGGCGCCCGGCCATGGGCCTCGGCCGGGACGGCTCCCTCGGCCTGACCCCCTTCGGGCGAGAGCTGGTCGGCTTCGCCAACGCCTGCGGCCTCCTCCTGGATCTGGCCCACATCAACCGCCCTGGCTTCCTGGAGGCCGTCCGGCTCTCCCGAGATCCCGTCATGGTGAGCCACACGGGGGTCACGGGAGTGAACCAGATGTGGCGCAACATAGACGACGAGCAGCTCCGAGCGATAGCCGCGAGGGGAGGCTGCGTGGGCATCATCTACTCGAGGGCCTTCCTGGGCGGCCCAGGGATCGAGTTCCTTATCCGTCACCTGGAGCACGTAATCAAGGTCGCCGGAGAGGACACCCCCGCCCTCGGCTCCGACTTCGACGGCTACGTGGTGCCTCCAGCGGAGCTCCCGGACGCCTCCACCCTCCCGCGGATCACCCAGGCCCTGCTCGAGAGAGGCCACCCATCCAGGGTCATCCAGAAGATCCTCGGACAGAACGCGCTGCGGGTCCTGGAGGCTGTCCCTCCAAGAAACTGAGCCCCGAGGCCGCTCAGAGCCTCTCTAGAAGACCAGGTGCAAGGAGGCGCCGAGGCCTGAGGGGCCAGCGGAGGGCAGGATCCGGAGGTGGCTCACACCCGAAGGCCTACTCGGCGCCGGGCCCTCGATGGGCGCTGGCAGGGCCTCTCCCTGCTTGGCCATCCGGTACTGGGCATAGAGCATGATGGCCCCGGTCGCGGCCACGGCAGCGCCGACGCTCATGCCGACTATGAAGCCCAGGCGGCTATCTTCAGCGGCCCTGTAGTCAGCCGCCACATCGGACCAGAGGGTCCCCTCGGGCCGGCTCTCCACGTAGCGGGTCTTCACCAGGGAGTTGATTCCAAAACCAGAGCCGGCCACCATGATGGCGAGCCCGGTCCCTAGCACTGCCCATCCCGATATCTTCAGCCGCTGGAGGCGCAGCGAGCGGCTCCTCCGGCTCTCCTCCTGCTCCCTGCGGAGGTTCTCCTCCGCCATCCGGCGCTGCTCGGCGAGGCGGCGGACCTCCGCCCGCTTGGCGACGGCCTCGCCCTCGGTCAAGAGCTCGATTCTGATCACCGAGCTCCCCGGCCCCAGCTCCCTCTGGACCACCTGACGTTCGTAGCCAGCCTTCGACAGGACCACCGCGTGGGGCCCTGGCAAGAGCCGGATCGGGGCGGTTATGGGAGTCTCACCGAAGGACTTGCCGTCCACCGTCACGACTGCCCCTACCACGTTGGTCTCCACCTGCAGAGAGGCAATCTGTCCCTGCAGGCCGAAGATTCGCTTGTGGGCCAAGGCGAAGAGGTCCGGGCTCTCTGCCTTGGGAAAGTCCCGCACGAACCGCTCGTAGTGCTCCAGCGCCTCGACGAGACGGCCCAGCTCGTTGAAGGCCTGGGCCATGTTGAAGAGCAGCTTGGGGCTCGGGAAGATGCCGTAGGCCGCCTGGAACTTCCCTAGAGCGCCCCGGTAGTCGCCGGAGTCGAGGGATTTGTTGCCCTCCAGGAAGAGCCGAGTCGCCTGGGCGCGGGAAGCCTCGGCCGAGGCTTCCCCATCGGGAGCGCCATGCGCAGGCGTTCCCGAGGCACCCCGGGGGGCATCACCCGGCGCGGCCCTGGGCGCCGGCGTGGCGCTCCCCGAAGCGTCCGGCGCCGCCCGCACCTGCCCCACCGCCACCACGACGAGCGCTGCCACAGTCCACCCGGTCAGTTGCCATCTCTTCACTTTGTCGCCCTCCCAGTCGCTAGAGCATGTCGAACCGGTCAACCCGCATCTCCCCCGGCGGCGCCATCGGCTCGGCGGGCATCGCATCCCGGGGCCTTGGCTCCGGCCCCATGCCCACCCGGTGCATACCTGGTCGCGGCGTTGACATCTCGCCCGCCGGGCTCGCCCTGGTGAGCGGAATGTTGATGTAGAGGTTGGACACGGGGAGGGGAGAAGCCTCGTATGGCTCGTACCCCTCGGCCTCGACGCGGAGCTTCAGACGGCGGGTCTGGCTCCGCTCGACCCACACCTCGGCGCCTTCCACGATCTTGCCGTCCACGCGGATCACGGCCTTTGCGGAGGGCGGGTGCACCGAGAACTGCACCACGATCTTCTCCGCCTCCTTGGGGCGAGCATCGGGGGCTATGGCGGCGTCAGCCGCTCGTGAGCCCGCGGTATCGGCCCTCTGCTCCTGGACCCCTGGGCGTTTGCCCCGCGAAAAATAGTTGACGGCCACCACGGCTATGGCGCTCGCCACGGCGACCGACATGAGCAGGCCAACCCATCTCCACCGTGAAACCGGACGCAGCTCCGTGCTCTGCCCGAACCGCCGCTCCTGGCTGATGGAGGAGGAGTCGTCCATCAGGTCTTCCGGGATGGCCGGCATGGGCGTCGGCGCCGCGGTCTCGTCGGGACCGGCCAACTCCCTGAGCACAGGGCCCAGAGCGGCTCGCAGGGTCAGGGCAGACCCTGGGCGGCTCGCCTGGTCCTTGGCCATGCACCATAGGATGATTCGCTCCAGCTCGTCCGGAAAATCCACAATGGAGGAGGGCCGCATCGGGTCCCTGGAGACGTGGGCGTTCACGAGCTCGTACACCGTCTTTGCGGCGAAGGGGGTCCGCCCGGTGAACATCTCGTACATGATGACGCCCAGGGAGTAGAGATCCGACTGGAAGCTCACGTCGCGGCCGCGGCACTGCTCTGGGGACATGTAGAGCGGAGTGCCGATCGGGACCCCGGTGCGGGTGCGCCCCACCGAGACCCCTTCCTCCGTGAATTTTGCCACGCCGAAGTCCAGGAGCTTCACCATGAAGCCCCCACCCGGCCGGGCGGCCAGGTAGATGTTGTCCGGCTTGAGGTCCCGGTGGACGATGCCGTGATCATGGGCCGCGGCCAAGGCGTCCAGCACCTGCTCCAGGATGTCCCTGCCCGCGCGGTAGCTCACGGGCCGGTGCTCCTTCATGTAGGCCGCGAGGCTGCAGCCCTCCAGGTGCTCCATGACGAAGTACTGCTCGCCGTCCGAGAGGGTGCCGAAGGAGAAGATGTCGATGATGTTGGGGTGACGGATCTTGTTGACGGCCTTGGCCTCGGCGAGGAACCGATCCACCACGTCGCCGTCGTCGGAGAGGTTAGACTTGAGGATCTTGATGGCCACGCGCTTGCCGATCAGGGGCTGCTCACCCGAGAAGACCGTCCCCATGCCGCCCTCGCCTATCACCCCCGTGACCCGGTACTCCCCGACCATCGTGTTGATCAGCGTGTGCTCCGTCCGGGATCTGGATGAAGACAGCGGCGACCCGGAGTCCGCCGAGGTGGGCGCGCAGCCGAGGTCAGTTGGGAGGACGCCGCCGAGGCTCGGGTGGGGCGTGGTCGCCGCCATTGCTCCGGGCTCGCTTGCGACCTGCTCGGCTCCGCTGAGGGACTCTCCGCACACGCTGCAGAGCCCGTCTGCGCTCGCCGTGGCGGCGCCGCACACAGGACAGAGCAGGTGCTGAGTGTCAGCCTCTCGGTTGGGTTCGTTCAATAATTCGGCTCACTTCCCGGTCTCGTCACTTTAGTGACTGCCCAGCTTGCCTGTCAAGCGCACTTCCGAAGCCCTGATCCCCCTCCCGGAGGCCGAAGGCCATCTTGGCGTAGAAGCCCAGAGCTGGTAGCAGGGAGCCGCTCCAGACTGCGCGCCCATAGGCAATGAGCTCCAGGAAGCTCCCTTCGATGGCGGCCGACTCCGCGCCGGCTTCATCCAGCCTGAGGAAGAGCCTCCGGAACCGCTCGACGATCTTGTAGATACGGGATCTCAGCTCGGCGCAGAACGCGAGGTATGGCGCCGGTCCGAAGCCGCTTGCCCCAAGGGCCGCCTCCAGATCCGCGAAGATGCCTAGGGACGAGACTCCTTGCACGAAGCGCTCCAGCTCCTGCATGTGGCTCACGAGCAGGTGCTCGGCATCGAAGACGAGCTGCCAAGAGCCAGTCCGGGCAACCCGGGCGGAGAGATCGGGGGGGAGGACGAGTGGCCCGGGGTGGTGGTAGGGGAGACGCGTGGGAAGGGGCTGCCCTTGGGGCAGGGCCGCGAGGAGCACCAGCTCTGCTTCGACCTCCAATGGTAGCCGCAGCCTTTCCTGGTGGGCGTTCAGCACCGTGAAGAGGGCGAGCTGCAGGGAATCTGTCACCGTCTGTTCCGGCGGCTCCCTCCGCAGGAACCTCCCGTAGAGCCCCACGCACTCGGCCACGAAGACCCGTCGCAGATAGCCCGTGACCACGTAGTCCCTGAGCACGGTGGAGAGCATGGCCCCGGCGAAGTCGTCCAGGGTCACGTTGGACATGCCCCGGGCGGCCTCCAGGCGGCGGGATATCCCGGCCATCTCGCGCTCCACCGACTGGGCCAGGTATTGCTCCGCGATGATGCGGTCTCCGTCCTGCATCAGCAGCAGCTCGGAGCGGAGCCGCTCCGAGGGGCGCTGCGAACGATCCCGGTCCGAGGCGAGGAGCACGTCCACCCGGCGGCAGATCGCCTCGTTGCGGGACACCGGGACGGACTGCACCGGGAAGATCAGCGTGGAGGCCTGGTGGAGGCCCTCGTCCGGCTCCCCGCTGGCGGAGACTGGCAGAATTATCGTAGCGGCCCGATGGAGGGCGCCCGCGCGGCCCAGGGCGGATGGCTCGAGCAGGGTGAGGCCACCCGACGAGTCCAGCAGCGCCGCGTCCAGCACCGGCAGCCGCCTGGTCACCGCGTCGAAGAGCTCCGGCCCCATCTTCGGCACGCCGAATGGGTCGGTCACGGCTTCCTCGCCGAAGGGATCCGCCGCGGCGGCGCCCTGGCCGATCGCCGCCTCGAGCTCTGGCTCGGAGGGAGGCGGCTGGACTGGCAACCGGAGGAAGGTCCCGTAGTCGGACAGCGTCCGCCTCCTCGCCCGCCCCTCGGCCCGTCCAACCTCGGACGTCTGAGTCAGGGGGCCTCCGTCCTCCAAGGGGCTGGAGACGCTCGCCTGCCCGCGGAACTCCATCCAGCGCCTCTCCCACTCGAGGAGGCCATCGGCTAGCGAGAACGGGGCGCCTTTGTAGCCCTGCTGGCGCTCGAGGACCTGCTGGAGCGCGGTCCAGTCCTCGATGAGGCCGAGGAGTGACGGCTCCCTGGACCCATCGAGGACGCCCATGCGTGCAAGATAAGGCTCGAGCAGGAGGTCGGCGAAGAGCTCGGCGCCAGCTCTCGCCTCGCGCAAAACGCCCGAGTAGCGTGCGAGCCTCGGAAGGTAGCTCTCGCGCAGGATCGTCAGATAGACCCTCAGGACGCTGGTTCGCTCGTCGCGTCCATCGCTTAGCACCGCCTCCAGGATGTGTCCGAGCAGGGAGTCCACTAGCTCGAAGTAGGGCTCTCGGAGGTCTTCCTCCACATGGGCCACCAGGAACCCGTGGTGCCTGAGCAGATGCGAAAAGGGCTCGACGTCCCTCGGGCCGCGAGCGCAAATCGACCCAATGAGGAGCGCCCGATCCGATGGTGAGAGGGCCGTGGAGTTGCGGATGAGCGCCGTGAGAGAAGGCCCCCTCGGGAAGAGGTCCCCGACCGCGAACCGGAAGTCCGCGAGGAGCACCTGGCGGCGCTCGTCCTGGAGGGCGGCCTCGAGCCGCGAGGACG
>JAVEWA010000136.1:0-12790 GCA_034004785.1 Polyangia bacterium | reverse complement strand
CTGTCAAGCTGGCACTGAGGGCAAGCGCCGACCAGACCTACATGTGTGCGCTTCCGGGCGGATGGGACGAGGCGCCTCGAAAAGCGGATCACCAGCGGGCGTCATGATCCTCGCAAACCCCGAAAAAGTCTGCAATGTCTATTGATTCCCCGGCAACCCTCAAGCGGCCTGCGAAGGTCCCCCATGGCTGGTGAAACGTGCTCTTCACCAGGCCCAGATCCAGGTGCTCCTGCCTCTCCCCCTGGGGGGTGAAGGTCAAGTCGACGGCGCCGTCCACGCTCGAGAGGTGCCAGGGTCTGAGCAGGTCTTGCTCGTCGAAGTGGAACCGGGCCCGGTCCAGGCGATGGAGCCAGCCATCCACCCAGATCCCGTTCTCGTTCCAGCGGTCGTCCTGCTCGTTCGGGTTCTCGGTGAGGTTCATGGCAATGGCTCGCCCGTCTCTGTGGCGGCCCGCGAAGGTTGCCCAGCGCCACCAGGTGTGGTGTGGGTAGGAGGCCTCGTGGATGTCCAGGATGGCGAAGGCCTCATCCTGATCCGCGGGCACCTCCCGCCCACCCACTTCGATGCTCCCCACGAGGGGCAGGGCCGCCTTGTGGGAGTACATGGCGTTGCGCGCCCCCACGGGGAGCACCACCACCATGGGCTGGCATTTACCCGGGATGTCCAAGCAGCGGAGCTCGGCTCTCACCGCTGGCAGCCCCTGTCTGCCAGCTATCCTTAGGGACAGGCTGTGCTCGCCCCCGTCCAGATGGTTGTGGATCTCCAGGTTGAAGCCAGGAGCGCGAAGGTAGGCGCGGCCATCCCAGAGGACATCCGGAATGACGAGGTCCAGAAGGGGGCCCTTTCGCTGGTGCTCGAACGACTCGCCGGTAGTCCGGTCCACCACCGAGCACCAGGCCGTGCGCAAGAAGCCGGCGTCCACGATGGCGAGCCCCACGAAGAGGTCCGGCAGGACCAAGCCGTAGTGCTGCCAGCGCTTGAGCCTGAAGCGGCGCAGGAAGCGGGGCAGGGCAATGCCTTTGACTGCGACTGTGGCTTCTTCGAGATGGACCCGGCGCAGGGGGCCTTCGTAAACGCCTATGCTGACCTCACCGCGGGCGTCCACCAAGCTGTCTGGGACCTGGAGCAGGGGCTCGAGCATCGGGTTCTCCTCCGTGGCTGAGGGACAGCTTGGATCCTCGCTCGCTCCAGCCTCCCACGCAAGGGTCCATTGCCACACGGAGCATAGGTGATGCACCCTGGCCTCACCCAACCGGGAGTCCAACGCTTCAACGGAAAGAGCCTCTCCTATTCCGGGGGTGGCGCAACGCAACCTTTTCCAGCGGACGATTACACAAATACAAAACAGTTTCGTGTATCCAAAGAGGGATAGGAGTTACCCAAATACGGCAATATACCATTGACAGTGGAGTGCCACCGAGGTATGTATCGCGTTGTGAAATAAATCACAGTGTGATTTTTGTAGCAATGCAGCGGTCAGGCTAGTGCTCAGCTCATTGGATAGAGGCGGACAGATGGCGTTGATCCCAGACAAAACAATAGGCAGGCTGAGCCTTTATCGCAGGATCCTTGGGCGCCTACTTGCGGAACGTCGGACTCATGTGCATTCGCATGACCTGGCTGCGCTGTCTGGCGGCACCGCGGCCCAGGTACGACGGGACTTCATGACCGTTGGGTATACTGGAAGCCCTGCGCGCGGATACGATGTCCAGGGCCTTGTAAAAATCATCGACGAGATGCTAGATGGCCCCGATGTCCAGCCCATTGGCCTCGTGGGGGTGGGAAACCTCGGCAGGGCCGTGCTCACTTTCTTTTCGGGCCGCCGCCCGAACCTGAAGATCGTGGCGGCCTTTGACGACGACCCCGACAAGGTCGGCCGCCTGATTGGAGGTTGTCCCGTCCACTGGGTGAATGAGGTGGAGCGGGTGGTCAGGGAGGCGCGAATACGGATAGGCGTCGTGGCCGTGCCCGCCGAGGTGGCCCAGAAGGTGGCCGATCTGCTGGTGGCGGGCGGGGTACGAGGGATCCTCAACTTCGCACCGGTGGCCCTCAGGGTGCCCCGCAACGTCTACGTCGAGGACCTAGACGTGACCATGTCCATGGAGAAGGTCGCCTATTACGCACGCATGGGCTCGGCGGCTGGACAGGAGGAACGCCGGGATGAAGGCTGAGGTCGAAACCATCCTGAGACGATACCAGGGCTCTCGCCGAGAGGTCCTGATCCCGCTCTTGCAGGAGGTGCAGGAGGCGGTGGGCTACCTCCCCGAGGCCGCGGTGGTGCGCATCTCACAGCACGTGGGCCTGCCTGCCTCCAAAGTTTATGGAGTCGCGACCTTCTACAACCAGTTCCGCTTCCAGCCCAAGGGCCGCTACCACGTGATGCTCTGCCGCGGCACCGCCTGTCACGTCAAAGGCTCGGCCAAGTTGCTGGATACCGTCAGGCAGGCGCTCAAGCTCGAGCCCGGGAGCACCTCGAGGGACGGCCTCTTCAGCCTGGAGGTCGTGGCCTGCATGGGCGCCTGCGGGCTCGCGCCGGTGATCAACATAAACGGAGAGTTCCACGCCAAGTGTACTCCAAGGAAAGTCGTGAAGCTCATCGAGGCGATAAAAGAGAAGGAGCAGTCACATGCCCACGCGTGAAGCGCTGAACCCCGTCAACACTGGCGACATTTGGTTGGCCCCCGAGATGCCCTGGATGCCTCTGCTCACCGGGCTAAAGGCCGGCATCTTCGCCAACCCACCGCCTGAGTTCACTCCCAAGCTGCTCGCTACCATCCGCCGTCTGCGGCGTGAAGACGTGGAGCGGCCCACGTTCTTCGTGGGAACTGGCACCTGCGGGCTCGGTGCGGGCGCGGGCAAGACCCTGGAGGCGTTGAAGGCCTTCATCGCCGAGGAGAAGCTCGCCGCCGACGTGGTGGAGGTAGGATGCATCGGGCTCTGCTCGGAGGAGCCAATCCTGGAAGTCCAGCTCCCGGGCCGGGCCCGCGTGAGCTTTGGCAACGCCACCGAGGATCGCGTGCCGGACCTCCTACGTTCCGTTCTCGCGGGCGCTCCGAGCGAAGCCGACGCGCTCGGCCAGCATCAGGCCGGGAGCCTCGCGCCCTGGCCAGGCATACCCGGGCTGGCCGAGCACCCGTTCCTGCGTCCGCAGAAGCGCTGGGTGCTCGCGGGCAGTGGCCTGCTGGATCCGCTGTCCATCGACGAGTACATCGCCCGTGGCGGATACTCGGCGATGGCCCGTACGCTCACCTCCTGGACGCCCGAGGCGGTGTGCCAGGCCGTCCTCGAGAGTGGCTTGCGCGGCCGGGGCGGCGGCGGGTTCCCCGCGGGCAAGAAGTGGCAGCTCGCCAGGGCCAACCCTGCGTCCCAGAAGTACCTCATCTGCAACGCCGACGAGGGGGATCCTGGCGCCTTCATGGACCGCGCAGTGGGCGAGAGCGACCCGCACCGCCTCGTGGAGGGCATGATCATCGCGGCCTACGCAATCGGCGCGACAAAGGCCTACATCTACATCCGCGCCGAGTATCCGCTCGCGGTCAAGAACCTCCACATCGCCATTGATCAGGCGAGAGAGTATGGCCTGCTCGGTCACGACCTGCTCGGCACCGGCTTCGATCTCGATATCGTCATCAAGATGGGCGCGGGCGCCTTCGTCTGCGGCGAGGAGACGGCGCTCATACACTCCATCGAGGGCAAGCGGGGCATGCCTCGCCCCAGGCCGCCTTTCCCGGCCCAGAAGGGTCTCTTCGACAAGCCTACGATCATCAACAACGTGGAGACCCTCGCGAACCTGCCGGCGCTCATGTCCATGGGCGCAAAGGCCTTCGCCGCCGTGGGCACCGCTGGCTCCAAGGGCACCAAGGTCTTCGCGCTGTCTGGCAACGTCAACCGCACCGGCCTGGTGGAGGTGCCCATGGGAACGCCGCTCCGTCAGGTGGTCTTCGCGGTGGGCGGCGGCATCCCGAACGGCAAGAAGTGCAAGGCCGTGCAGCTCGGAGGCCCGTCTGGAGGCACCATCCCGGAGGCGAACCTCGATGTGCCAACCGACTACGAGGCCCTGAAGGCCACGGGGGCCATCATGGGATCGGGCGGCCTCGTGGTGCTGGACGAGAACACCTGTGTCGTAGATCTCGCCAAGTTCTTCATGGAGTTCATCCAGAAGGAGAGCTGCGGCAAGTGCATCCCCTGCCGGGAGGGCACCAAGCGCATGCTCGAGATCCTCGAGTCGCTCACCCACAACAGGCGCAGCGAGACCGAGCAGGACGCGTTGCTGAGGTTCCAGGGTGTGATGGGGCTCGAGGCCCTGGCAGAGACCATCCGCAGCACCTCGCTCTGCGGCCTTGGGCAGACCGCGCCGAACCCAGTCCTCTCCACCCTCCGGGCTTTCCGCTCCGAGTACGAGGCTCACATCTTCGAGCGCCGCTGCCCGGCCGGGAGCTGCAAGGAGCTGGTGGGCGCGCCCTGTCAGACCGGGTGTCCGGTGGGCACGGAGGTGTGGCGCTACGCGGCGCACATCGCCCGAGGCGAATACGAGGACGCTTACAGGGTAATCCGCTCGGCCAACCCCTTCCCATCCGCCTGCGCCCGGGTGTGCAACCACCCTTGTGAGAACGCCTGCCGTGCGGGCACCACGGGCGGCGAGGCCCTCGCGGTGCGGACGCTCAAACGGTTCGTGGTGGATCGCGTGGATCCGTCCGCTTTCAAGACCGTCGTGAGGCCGGCCCGGCCAGACGCCGCCAGGGTCGCAGTGATCGGCGCCGGCCCTTCGGGGCTCACTGCAGCTCATATGCTCAGTCTCCGCGGACACAGGGTAACCCTCCTCGAACGAGATCGTCTGCCCGGCGGCATGCTCAGGGCTGGAATACCGGCCTATCGTCTGCCACGAGAGGTCCTCGACCGCGAGATCGAGGCGCTGCTCAACGAGAACCTGGAGCTGCGAACAGGGGTGAGCCTTGGAGTCGACTTCACGGTGGACGGCCTGCTCGCCGAGGGCTACAAGGCCGTATACCTGTCTTTGGGCTCGCACCGTTCGAAACGGCTCGGGATCTCGGGGGAGGACTCAGAGGGCGTGGTGCCCGGCATCCGCTTCCTGCGCGCTTGGAACCTGGACGGAGAGACCCTCGCCCGGGGCCGCGTGGGAGTGGTGGGGGGCGGCAACTCCGCCATCGACGCAGCCCGGGTGGCCATTCGCCAGCCTGGCGTCTCCTCGGTGACCATCTACTACCGCCGATCCGAGGCGGAGATGCCGGCGCACCAAGAAGAGATAGACGCCGCTCGGGAGGAGGGGATCAAGATCGAGACCCTGGTGACGCCGGTTGGCATCTCTGCCCCGGGCGGGCGGCTGGCCGCCGCCACCATGCAGCGGCAGGAGCTCGGCCCGCGTGACGAGAGCGGCCGTCGGCGCCCCGTGCCCATCCCAGGAAGCGAGCGCGAGGTGCCCCTTGACTATCTAGTCATCGCCATCAGCGAGGAGCCAGAGGTGCAGACCCTCGGCGATGCGCTGAGGACCACGAAGCGGGGCACCCTGGAGATCAACCCCGAGTCGCGCCTCACCAGCAAGCCGGGCGTATTCGCCGGCGGCGACATGGTCACGGGACCGAACACTGTCATCGACTCCATCGCGGCAGGCAAGAAGGCTGCCGAGATGATCGATCGCTACCTGACTGGGAAGCAGCTCCGCATGCTCCCGCGGGTGGCGCTGCCAACGGTGTACGTGGAGCCCGTGGAGAGCGGAGAAGAGGAAGGCGGCGTGGTCCCCCGGGTGGCTTCGCCGCATATGCCAGCAGTGGAACGCAAGGGTAACTTCGCCGAGGTGGAGCTATCGGTGACAGAGGCGGCGGCTGTGTGCGAGGCCCGCAGGTGCCTCCGCTGCGACCTCGATTTCACCCGGCCCCTATAGCAGTGGACTGATGCCATGATTCAGGTCGAAGCCAACGGAAAGACAATCGAGGCCCAGGACGGCGAGACCTTGCTCACCGTGCTAAGGCGGGGCGGGATCAAGGTCCCGACCCTTTGTCACATCCCCGGTCTCGACCCTACCGGCGCCTGCCGAATGTGCGTCGTGGAGGTAGAGGGCTACGGTGGGTTGCTGCCGGCCTGTTCCTACCCGGTGTCAGACGGGATGAAGGTCCAGACACACTCCAGCCGTGTTCTGGAGGCTCGCCGCACGGTGCTCGAGCTGCTGCTCGCCGGGCACCCGGACGACTGTCTCTACTGCGGCAGAAACGGGAGCTGCACACTGCAGTCCCTCGCCTCCGAGCTCGGGGTCCGACAACGCCGGTTCCACGGCGTCAAGCCCAGGCGAGAGCTCGACATCTCGGGGCCCTCCATCGTCCGGGATCCCAACAAGTGCATCCTGTGCGGCAAGTGCGTCCGGGTGTGCGAGGAGATCCAGACCGTGGGGGCCATCGACTTCCTGCACCGGGGCGCCAAGGCCGTGGTGGGCACAGCCTTCGACCGCGGCCTGAACGTCTCCTCCTGCGTGAACTGTGGCCAGTGCATCCTCGCATGCCCCACGGGGGCCATCGCCGAGAGGTCCCATGTGGACGAAGTCCTGCGCGCCCTGGCGGATCCTAGCAAGCACGTCGTGGCGCAGCACGCGCCAGCGGTGTCGGTCACCCTGGCCGAGGAGTTCGGGATCAAGCCGGGCTCGGACATGGATGGACAGATGGTTGCGGCGCTGCGTCGCATTGGCTTCGACAAGGTGTTCGATACTTCCTTTTCGGCGGACCTTACGATCATGGAGGAGGGCTCCGAGCTCGTTCACCGCGTGAAGACCGGCGGTGTGCTGCCTATGTTCACGAGCTGCTCGCCTGCCTGGATAAAGTTCGTGGAGCAGTTCTATCCGGATCTCTTGCCGCATCTGTCCACCTGTAAGAGCCCGCAGCAGATGTTGGGGGCGCTGGTGAAGACCTACTACGCCGAGAAGTCGGGCATCGATCCCCGTCAGATCGTCATGGTCTCGATCATGCCTTGCACGGCCAAGAAGTTCGAGGCCACTCGGCCCGAAATGGGGCGGGACAACTTGCAGGACGTGGACTTCGTCCTGACCACCCGGGAGCTAGCGAAACTACTTCGGATGACGGGCGTGGACCTCGGCGCCATTGCGCCAGAGGCGGCAGATACGCCATTTGGTGAGCGCTCCAGCGCGGGAAAGCTCTTCGGAGGCACGGGCGGGGTCATGGAGGCCGCGGTTCGCACGGCATATCACATTCTCACTGGGAGGGAGATGGGAGAGCTGAAGATCCAGGCGCTGCGAGGGCTCAAGGGAGACAAGCGGATGTCGGCCAACCTCGGCGGGGTTACGGTGAACGCGGCCGTGGTGAGCGGGCTCGGCAACGCCCGGGCCATTTTGGAGGAGATCCGTGCCGGGAGGAGCGACCTCCACTTCGTCGAGGTCATGACCTGCCCTGGCGGCTGCGTGGCTGGAGGCGGGCAGCCCTACGCCACGGACCTGGAGGCAGCGAAGGCCCGGCTCGGCGCCCTCTACAGGATCGACCGCGACGACACACTCCGCCAGAGCCACGAAAACCGCTACGTGGCGCGGCTCTACGAGGAGTACCTGGGGGAACCGCTCGGGGAGCGGAGCCACCATTTGTTACATACCCGATACGAGAAGCGAGACGTGGTGCTGTAAGGAGAACCGGAACATGACCGACCAGAAGAAGATCCTCGTTGTTGACGACGACCCGGACCAGCTGGAGCAGGTGACCATCCTGCTCAAAGGATCGGGCTACGAGGTAGTCGCTGCTCCGAGCAGGGCCGAGGCCGAGGAGCTCCTGCTCCTGCACCATCCTGACCTCGCGGTGCTGGACCTCATGATGGAGGAGATGGACTCTGGCTTCGTGCTCTGCCACGAGGTGAAGAGGCTCTACCCGGGCACCCCGGTGATCCTCCTCACCGCGGTGGCGGCCGCCACGGGCATGGACCTCCGAGATGGCGCGACCGGCGCACGGTCCTGGGTGGGCGCCGACCTGCTGCTGGACAAACCGGTGCGTCCGGAGCAGCTCCGCCTGCAGGTGTCCCGCCTGCTCGAGGCGAGATAGGAGAGCTTCCGCCGTGATGTTCTCCAGCGCCCCCAGCCCTCCCCACGCCGTCTCCACTGAGAAGCCCGTGTGCTTCGTGCGAACGGTGCTTAACCGCTGCCGGGTCTGCTACACCTGCGTGCGGCGCTGCCCTGCCAAGGCGATCCGCATCGCCAAGCAGCAAGCAGAGGTGATGCCGGAGCGGTGCGTAGGCTGCGGGAACTGCGTTCGAGTCTGCAGTCAGGGGGCCAAGGAGGTAGTCACTACACTTCCGCAGGTCGAGGCCCTGCTCGCGTCTGGCGAGCCGGTTGCAGCTTGTGTCGCCCCCAGCTTCCCAGCCGAGCTCAGAGGCGAGCTCGACTTCCGAGTCTTCGCCGGGATGATCGCGGCCCTTGGGTTCAGGTGGGTCACGGAAGTGGCTTTCGGCGCTGACCTCGTGAGCGAACGCTACCGAAGGCTCCTATTGCAGCACGGGGGGAAACCATACGTGGCCACCAGCTGCCCGGCAGTGGTTGGGTTCGTGGAGAGATACTACCCTGACCAGGTAGAACAGCTCGCGCCCGTGGTCTCGCCCATGATCGCGATGGCGCGTGTGCTGAGGCGCATTCACGGCCCCAAGGTTCGCGTCGTCTTCATCGGCCCCTGCGTGGCCAAGAAGGTCGAGTCCATCGACGAAGACGTCGCGGGCGAGGTGGATGCGGCCATCACCTTCCGTGAGCTCCGCGAGCTGATCTCATGCCGTGGGATCAGCCCCGAGACCGTCGAGCCTCGGGACTTCGACCCGCCCCACCCTCGTCTCGGCGCGGCCTTCCCAGTGAGCCGCGGCCTGCTTCAGTCGGCAGGCCTTTCAGAGGATTTGCTCCACGACGAGGTGGTGGCGGCCGATGGGCTCACTGACTTCACCTGTGCCCTGGAGGAGTTCGCCACGGGCAGCCTGGACGTGGGGCTGCTCGAGCTACTATCGTGCTCCGGCTGCATTGCCGGTCCTGGGCTCTCTCACAAGGATACTTTGTTTCGTAGGCGTGCCTGGATCAGCCAGTACCTGAGGTATCGGATGGGTTCCGGCGACAAGGACGACTGGCAGCGGGACATCGATCGCTTTGCAGGGCTCGATCTCACTCGCGGTTTCCGAAAGCGGGATCAGCGCGTCGCAGTGTGCTCGGAGGAGGAGATCGAGAAGATCCTCGGTCGCATGGGCAAGACCACCAGGGCCGACGAGCTCAACTGCGGCGCCTGCGGCTACCAGACCTGCCGTGAGCACGCCGTCGCCATCTACAAGGGCCTGGCCGAGAGCGAGATGTGCCTGCCCTTCGTGATCGACGAGTTCCAGAAGACCATCCACGAGCTCTCCCTGTCGCACGAACAGCTCGCCACTACTCAGGAGCAGCTCATGCACTCGGAGAAGCTGGCCAGCATGGGCCAGCTCGCTGCCGGGGTGGCTCACGAGCTCAACAACCCCCTGGGCGTGGTGCTCATGTATGCGCACCTGCTCCTCGAGGAGCAGCCCGATAGCTCGCCAGTACACGGAGACTTGAAGCTCATCGCCGAGCAGGCCGATCGCTGCAAGCGAATCGTTGGAAGCCTCCTGGACTTCGCCCGGGAGAACAAGGTGCTCTTGCAGGCGGTGGACGTGCGCGACCTGGTGGAAAGGGCGATCGGCAGCGTACCAAAGGCGGATGGCATCGAGGTGGTGACCGAGCTCGGGCACGCCTCGCCGGTCTGGGAGCTCGACCCCGACCAGATGATCCAAGTGCTCACCAACCTGATCTCGAACTCCTACGGCGCCATGCCAAACGGCGGGCAGCTAGCGGTGAGGACTGGAGGCGACAAAGACACCCTGGTTATCTCGGTGACCGACACCGGCTGCGGCATCCCGCAGGAGCACATGATCCGTCTCTTTTCGCCCTTTTTCACGACCAAGAAGTTCGGCAAGGGAACCGGGCTCGGCCTGGCCGTGACCTACGGCATCGTGAAGATGCACCGTGGCTCGATCGATGTGAACTCGAATGCGGACCCCTCCCATGGGCCCACGGGAACGACCTTCACGGTGCGGCTGCCTCGCCGGCCACAGACCGACTGAGTGGAGGCGCGTGATGACCGAGACCCTGCGCATCCTGGTGACCGACGACGAGGAAGGAATGCGCAGGGGCGTGATCCGCGCCCTGGAGCGGTTCGTCACCGTCTTGCCCGAGCTGAACACCGAGGTCAGGTTCTCGCTCCAGGGCGCGGCCACGGGCGAAGAGGCCCTGGAGCAGATCGCCGCGGAGCCGCCGGACATTCTTCTCTTGGACTACAAGCTCCCGGGGTTGAGCGGGCTAGACGTGCTGGAGCGCATGGGAGAGCAGTGCCATGACCTGCCGGTGATCATGATCACCGCCTACGCCTCCATCGACACCGCGGTGATGGCCACCAAACGGGGCGCCTACGACTTTCTGCCCAAGCCCTTCACCCCCGAGGATCTCAAGGCCACGGTGCGCAAGGCGGCTCGCCACCTCGTGATCCAACGCGAGGCCCGCCGGCTGGCTGCCGAGCAGCACCAGGTCCGCTTCCAGTTCCTGTCCGTGCTGGCCCACGAGCTCAAGGCTCCCCTGGCCGCGATCGAGGGTTACCTGAATCTGCTGCGAGATCACACCCTGGGCAACGAGGTCGCCGACTACGGCGTACCCATCGACCGGAGCCTGGCGCGGCTCGACGGCATGCGGAAGCTCATCCTGGACCTCCTCGACCTGACGCGGATCGAGTCCGGGACTCGGCAGCGAGAGCTCCTGCCCCTGGATCTGGTCGAGGTGGCCCGAACAGCCCTGGAGACCGTCCAGCCCTCGGCGGACGAGCGAGGCATCGCTTTGGCCCTGCACGCTGATGGCTCGGTTCAGCTCGTCGCCGACAGGGGCGAGCTGGAGATCATCCTGAACAACCTCGTGTCCAACGCCGTGAAGTACAACCGAGATCGCGGCAGAGTGGACGTAACCCTGAAGTCATTGCCCGACTCGGTGGAGATCCGAGTCGCCGACACCGGCATCGGCATGACGACGGAGGAGTCAGCCAAGCTCTTCGGAGAGTTCGTGCGGATAAAGAATGCCAAGACTCGCACCATTCCCGGGAGCGGTCTCGGCCTTTCCATCGTCCGCAAGCTCGCGAACATGTACCAGGGCACGGCCAGGGTGGAGAGCCAGCCCGACGTGGGCACCACTTTCACCGTCACCCTGGGCCGGACTGGAGGGTGAGAAATGGTGTCGAAGAACGGACAGCCTCCAAATGCGCTAGTGGCCCCGCCTGAGACCTTCGATCTCGACGAGGGAGCCATCCACTCTGCTCTGGCCGGGGCCAAGGAAGACCCGGTCCGAGTTCGTGAGGTGCTCGCCCGCGCCAGGGAGCTAGGTGGCCTCGCGCCCGGGGAGGTGGCCGTCCTGGCGGAGGTACGCGACAGGACGCTCCTCGATGAGCTCTTTGCCACGGCGCGCAGCGTCAAGGAGCGGATCTACGGCAAGCGTCTGGTGCTCTTCGCGCCCCTGTACGTCTCCAACCTCTGCTCCAACGAGTGCACCTACTGCGCTTTCCGGAAACGTAACCGAGCCATCAACCGGCGCGCCCTCACCATGGAGGAGATCGCCCGGGAGGTGGACGTTTTGCTCCGTCAGGGGCACAAACGCGTGCTCCTCGTGGCCGGAGAGTCCTACCCAAAGGATGGCTTCGGCTACGTCCTGAAGGCGGTGGAGGCGATCTACGCGGTCCGCACGGATCGGGCGTATATCCGCCGGGTGAACGTCAACGTGGCTCCGCTCACCTTGGACGAGTTCCGTGAGCTCAAGGAATCGCGTATCGGCACCTACCAGCTCTTTCAGGAGACCTACCATCGGCCCACCTACCAATCCGTGCATCTCTCGGGTGTGAAGCGCAACTACGACTGGCGAGCCACTGCGCTCCACAGGGCCATGGCGGCCGGCATCTCCGACGTTGGAATCGGCGTGCTCTTTGGCCTGCACGACTGGCGCTTCGAGGTCCTGGCTCTCATGCAGCACATCCGCTCTCTCGAGTCCGCCTTCGGCGTGGGACCTCACACCATAAGCGTCCCGAGGATCGAGCCGGCCACGGGCTCGGACATGGCCTCGAACCCGCCCTGTCCGGTGAACGACGAGGACTTTCGCAAGATCGTGGCGATCCTCAGGCTCGCGGTGCCCTACACCGGGATCATCATGTCCACCCGTGAGACGGCCAAGATCCGGCGTGAGACCTTCGCCTTGGGTGTGTCGCAGATTTCCGCTGGCAGCCGGACCCAGCCCGCAGGCTACGCCGAGGGCGACGCAGACGCGCTCTCCGGGCAGTTCAGCCTGGGCGACCATCGGAGCCTGGACGAGGTAGTGCGGGACGTGGCCGTGCTCGGGTACCTGCCGTCCTTCTGTACGGCGTGCTACCGGCTTGGACGTACGGGCAAGGACTTCATGGATCTCGCCAAGCCGGGAGAGATCCGCTGCCACTGCGACCCGAACGGCATCACCACCTTCAAGGAGTACCTGGAAGACTACGCATCCGTTGCTACCCGTGAAGTGGGTGAGAGGCTGATCGACGAGACTCTCTGCAGCATCGCCCCAGAGATACGGAGCCGCACGGCGCGGATGCTGGAGAGAGTATCAGCAGGACAACGCGACGTCCTGTGCTAAGGCTGCCCCATGCGGCTGAGCGTGTCTCCACCGCGCCCGCCAATCCCTGGCACCGACCTGGAACGCCCTCATTGTGACGAGCTTGGGAAGCTCGACCACTCTGGTTTG
>JAVEWA010000135.1:0-12797 GCA_034004785.1 Polyangia bacterium | reverse complement strand
CTCAAGCGGAACCAGGGGGCCTTCGTGACCCTGTAGAAGCACGGCCAGCTCAGGGGATGCATCGGCACGATCCTGCCGCGAGCGCCCCTTTACCAGGCGGTTCTCGCCAACGCCAGGAACGCCGCTCTTCACGACTCGCGGTTCCGCCCGGTGGGAGTGTCCGAGCTCGACCAGATCCTGGTCGAGATATCGGCTCTCTCCGTGCGCTCTCCGGTGGCGGGTCCAGGTGACGTCGTCGCTGGCAAGCACGGGATCATCCTCACCCAGGGCCCTCACTCGGCCACCTTCCTGCCACACGTCGCCACCGAGCAGGGCTGGGACAGGGACATGACCCTTACCCAACTCGCGCGCAAGGCTGGCCTCGGCCCAACTGCCTGGAAAGACCCGCAGACTCGCCTGGATGTCTATACCGCAGAGGTCTGGCACGAGTAGGGCCCCAGGGCGCTCGCGAGCCTCCCGTGAGGGGGAAGCTGCGCCTTGGATGCACTTCGCCCTTTCCCAACGGGGAGATTTGCATCATGTTAGGGTGTCTTTGGTTCGAGGAGCTTCCGATGCATAGAATTTCCTGGTTGTTGATGGCCTTGGTTGGTTTGTCCGGTTGCCTGCTGGAGACGGAGCAGCCCCGGCTCACTGGCCACGACGTGAAGGTGACCTTCATCCACACCTCCGACATCCACTCGCGGCTCTTGCCCTATGCCTTGGACGTGGGTGAGACAGACCAGTCTCTCGGGCTCAACCCCACCTCCGCGACCGTGGGCGGCGCTGCCAGGGCGGCCACCATAATCAAGCGCATCCGCTCCGCTGGCGGCCGCGTGGTGCACATAGACACAGGAGACGTTTTCCAAGGGGCGCCGATCTTCAACCTCTTCAAGGGGGAGGTGGAGTACAAGTGGCTCTCCATGCTGGGCGTGGACGCCTTCGTCGTCGGGAACCACGAGTTCGACGCCGGGATCAAGAACTTCGTGCTCCAGTCCTTGCAGTACGCCAGGTTTCCGCTCTTGAACGCCAACTACCTGGCCGAGAACCCCAACGTGTTCGGCGCCTCCCAGTTCGGAGCGGTGGCCAAGCCCTACACCATCGTGAACGCCCAGGGCCTGCGAATCGCCATCCTCGGCCTGGGTAGCCTGAGCTCCATCGTGTCCCTTTACGAGGGCGGCAACTCCCTCGGCTTGACGCCCCTCGACACGGTGCAGATCACGCAGTTCTGGGTGGACTACCTGCGGAAGGTGGCGGACGTGGTGGTGGTGGCCTCGCACCTCGGCCTTCGCGGCGAGAAGAAGATGACCCGGGGCAGCGAGGACCAGTACGACGAGTGCGAGGAGCCCGACTGCATCGGGGTCGAGGTAGACAAGTGCTCGGTGGTTCACAGGCTCATCGGAGACGAGGGGCTCATCAGGCACACCGAGGGCATCGACCTCGTGCTGGGCGGCCACCTCCACATAGTCATCAACCCGCCCGAGCTCATCGAGGACTGCGATCCGGATCCGGCCTGCGCGGGTTTCCCCTTCTACGAAGACCTGCTCGCGAGGGGCTGCCAGTACAGAAGGAGGCGAGTCCCCCTCATGCACTCGGGCGCCTTCATGAAGTTCGTCGGGCAGCTCGACGTGGTGTTCCACCAGCCGTCGCCCGAGCAGGGGGAGACCGAGGCGGACGCCTACTTCCGCCTGCTGAACGGCTGGGAGGTCAAGACCTACCGGCCAGACATCCACCCCGTGGATGACCGCATCCCCAGGGCCCAGTGGGACGTGGCGACGGAGCGCTTGCTCGAGCCCTTCTCGGCCGAGCTCTTCAGGGCCATCCAGCTCACGCGCTACATCGCCTACGCTCCGCGGAGCATCAGGCGCTTCTCCACGGGCTGGGGCGACTCACAGCTCGGGAACCTGGTCGCCACCTCCATGCAGGTGCGAAACCGCGTGGAGGCCCAGTTCGCGCTTACAAACACCCTCGGGATCCGGGCCGACATCAACCGGGGCCCCATCACCGAGGAGATGATGTACAACGTGTTTCCCTTCGAGAACAGCATCACCACCATGACCCTGTCGGGCCGCGAGGTGCAGGACCTGATGGACTACGTGAGCCTGAGATCCGCCAGGCGCGGCTGCCAGGCGCAGGCCCAGATCTCCGGGATCACGGCTGTCATGGACTGCAACGCGGATGTCGAGGCAGCTCGCCGGGTCACCATCGGCGGGAGCCGCCTCACGGATCCAGCGCGTTTCGGGGTGAGCTCGGAGGGCAAGGCGATGTGCACCTTCGACGGCCTCCTTTGCACTCCTGGAACGGACTGTGGCGAGGCCCATGAGCCAGCGAAGCCCTGCCCGAGCCAGGCGGAGGTGGGCTCTGGGGTCTGCTGCCCGGCAGGGGAGCTGTGCACCCCGGTGGGCTGCGGGATCCCAATCTCTCCCTACGTGTCCTACAAGCTGGCCGCCAACGACTACATCGCCACCGGCGGCTCCGGGTTCACCATGCTGGAGCACAACACCACGCAGTTCAACACCGGCATCTCCCTCAGGGACTCGGTCATGGACTACGTGAACTCGGCCTTCCTCGGCTGCGGGATCGGGGTCCCGGATTCCGTGAGTGCGGACCTCGAGACGCTCTTCGGCCAGTTCTCGGCGGCCGAGAGCACCCGCGAGGCCTACGACGCCGTGACCGCCGGGGTGCAGACCTACTTCGCGTCCGCAAACGCGTCGGGCTATGCGAGCTACGGCTCCTGCGTGGAGGACCTCGGCGCGGCCCTCTCGAGGGACTGCGAGTTCCTGGACCAGACCTCTGTGGAGCGGGCCCGCTGCAGGGCCTCCTCCTGGCTCAGGGCCGGCGAGATGTGCTTCACCCTGCCGTGCGTGACCGCGGACGAGGACGGACGCCTAGACAGGATCTTCCCCAAGTAGGCCGCCTCCGGGCCGACCATCCGGAACTGGAGAGTTGTAGAGAAAAGGGGAGGTCAGAAGCCCATGATGGCGCGGGCGGCGTAGCCCCAGAGGCGGCCGGGAAGCACGCCGATCAGGAGCACCGCCGTGGTGGCCAGGGCCACCGCCACGTAAGGGGCGCCGCCAGGGAGCGGCTTCAGCTCGCCGGTCTCGGCCGAGGCCTCCTTGAAGTACATGGCCACCACGATCCTGAGGTAGTAATAGACGCTCACCACCGAGGCGACGAGACCGAGCACCACCAGCCAGATGAGGCCGCTGTTGCCGATGGCTGCCTTGAACAGGAGCAGCTTCCCGAAGAAACCCGCCGTGGGGGGAACACCGGCCAGGGAGAGCAGGAAGATGGTCATGGCCAGGGCCATCCCGGGCCGCTCCTCGGCCAGGCCGTTCCAGTCCTCCACGTTGGTCCGCTCCCGGTCATCCTTCGAGCCCATCCAGGCGACGACGCCAAAGGCGCCCACCGTGGTGAAGGTGTAGGCCCAGAGGTAGAAGAGCACGCCGCTCCTGGCCTCGGCGGACAGCTCCGGGGTGGCCGCGGCGATGACGCCGATGAGGATGTAGCCCGCGTGGGCGATGGAGGAGTAGGCCAGCATCCGCTTCACGTTCTGCTGCCTGAGGGCGGCCAGGTTGCCGAGAATCATCGTGATCGCGGCCACCAGGGCGAGCAGCGAGGTCCAGCCCGAGGTGCCGAAGGCCAGGTCCCTGGCGCCGAACCCGGCGGTGAACGCCCGCAGCACAGCGGCGAAGGCGGCGGTCTTGACCGCGGCGGCCATGAAGCCCGTTATCGGGGTGGGCGCGCCCTCGTACACGTCCGGGGTCCACATGTGGAAGGGCACCGCCGCGATCTTGAAGCCGAGGCCGCCGATTAGAAGGGCGATGCCAATTAGAAGGAGCCCCTTGCCGGCGGCGGCGTTCCCGAGGACGCTCAGATCCGCGAAGAGGGTCGTCCCGGTGGCGCCGTACACCAGCGCGACGCCGTACAGGGTTATCGCTGTGGAGAAGGAGCCCATCAGGAAGTACTTGAAGGAGGCCTCCATGGAGGCCTCCTCCCTGGTGGAGGCGGTCTTGCGGCGCCAGGATCCGCACAGGGCATAGATCGGCAGGCTCATGGTCTCGATGCCGATGACCATCACCATGAGGTCCGCGGCCGAGGAGATGATGAGCATCCCCGCGAGGCTGAAGAGCACGAGCGGGTAGTACTCACCGAAGTCAATCTCGTGGCGCTCCAGGTAGGAGGGAGACAGCAGCAGGGTGATGAAGGCGCCGGCGGTCACGATGAGGCCCACCTGGACGGCGAAGGCGTCCACGATGACGCGCCCGCTGAAGAGCAGCTGGGCGTCGGCGCCCACGCGGCGCATCAGGTAGAGCTCCAGGACGCCGACCGTTCCGAGGGCCACGAGGGAGAGGTGCCCTAGGAAGGTCCGCCGCTTCTCGGCGCTGAACACGTGGAGCAGGAGAAGGACCAAGGCCCAGATGGCCGCGGCGAGGATCGGGGAGACATGGAGCAGCTTCTGCATTGTCGTCAGGCTTTGCATCGGCTCACCTCCCTCCCTGGGCGGCTTTGGGATCCAGGGGAGGACGCTTCTGGTAGCGCACCTCCTGCTCGAGCCGGCGCTTCTGTCCCAGGCGTAGGCCGCGCGGGAGGTCCATGGGCGTGATGGTGTTGAAAGGCTGCGGGGCGCCGCCAGGCTGCGCCGCCCCGCGCGCACCGCGTCGGCCCTGCCGAGAGGGCTCCCGCGCTCCAGCCGCCTCATTCACCGCCGGGCCTTGCGGGTGGTCGACTGGCGTTGTGCCCCGGGTCCGCGCGGAGCGTCCCCGCCTCATTCCGAGCTCGGGGAATTTCTTTCCCTTCTGCATCTTGTGGGCCTTCATGCCGGAAGGGTCCTTCAGGGCCGCGGCGTCGAGGACGGCCCTGGGGAGCACGAATGCCTTCCGTATGTCCGCCTTGGCGATCTCCTCCGATGCCTTTTGCTTCGCAACGAACTGGGCCAGGTGCAGCTTCACCGATGGCTCCATCCTCCTGAGCAGCGGGGAGGGGACGAGGCCGAGGACGAAGACGAGCACTACCAGTGGGACGAGGGCCCCGAGCTCCACGCCAGTGGCGTCGGGGAGGTCCTGGTTGACCTCGTGCTTGACCGGACCGAAGAAGATCCGCTGAAACATCACGAGCAGGTAAAGGGCGCTGAAGATCACGCCGAGAGCGGCGATAGAGGTCATGAGCTTCGGGTGGGAGAGCATCACTGGCCCGGACTGGAAGGCCACGAAGGCCTGATGGTCGTAGGCGCCTAGCAGCACCAGGAACTCCCCTATGAACCCGCAGAGGCCCGGCAGGCCCACCGAGCCCAGCATGATGATCATGTACAGGGCGCTGTAGGTGGGCATCACCTTCCAGATGCCTCCGTACTCGCTCATGAGCCGCGTGTGCCGGCGATCGTAGAGGATCCCGAAGCCGAGGAAGAGCCCAGCCGAGGTGATGCCGTGGGCGATCATTATGTAGATGGCGCCCTGGGTCCCCTGGATGGTGAGGCTCATAAGCCCGAGGATAACGAAGCCCAGGTGGCTTATGGACGAGTAGGCGATCAGCTTCTTGGCGTCCTTCTGGGCGTAGGCGAGGAGGGCGCCGTAGATGATCCCGACGATGCCGAGGATGGCCAGGTAGGGCGCCAGCTTGGTGGCGGCGTAGGGGAAGAGCGGCATCGCGAAGCGCAGGATCCCGTAGGTCCCCATCTTCAGGAGCACGCCAGCCAGGATCACCGAGCCGGGCGTCGGGGCCTCCACGTGGGCGTCGGGCAGCCAGGTGTGGAGCGGGAAGATGGGCACCTTGATGGCGAAGGACAGGGCGAAGGCCCCGAAGCAGAGGAGCTGCTCCTTGGGGGTCAGCACCATGCGGTTCCACTCGAGGAGGCTGAAGGTCCACTGCCCTGTGAGCTCGTGGAAGCGCAGGTAGAGGTAGATGATCGCCACGAGCATCAGCACCGACCCCACCATGGTGTAGATGACGAACTTGATGGCGGCGTAGATCCGCCGCTCCCCACCCCAGATGCCGATGAGCAAGTACATGGGCACCAGCATGAGCTCCCAGAAGACGTAGAAGAGGACCATGTCGAGGGCCACGAAGGCGCCCAGCATCCCAGTCTCGAGGACCAGCATGGCCGCCACGAACTCGCGGTGACGCTTCGTGACGGAGCCGCCCGCGCCCAGGATGGCGATTGGGGTGAGGAAGGTCGTGAGCAGCACCAGGAAGAGGCTGATGCCGTCCACCCCCATCTGATACCGGATCCCGAGGGACTGGAGCCAGGCGAGGTTCACCGACAGGGACGGCTGCATACCTCCCACGCGGCCGTCGAACTTCCAGAGGAGGAGGAGGCTGAAGAGGAAGATCAGCGAGGTGGAGGCCACGCCGAAGTTCCTGAGGAGGACCTTGTCCTCCTTGGGCAGGAGCATGGTCACGAGCGCGGCCAGGAGGGGGAGGAAGACTATGGCTGTGAGGATCATGGCGTCACCTCCCCGCCCCTACGGTGACGACCTTCTCGGTGGAGGTCTTCTTCCCGAAGCGAGGGTCCTGCACGACCATCCTGATCCGGTGCTGCCCTGGCTTGTCATAGGTCCAGGTCACGACCTGGGAGGGGCGCAGGGTCCAGGTGTCCACCTTGCCGTCGCCGTTGAAGTCGTAGCCTACCTTGGTGCGGTAGCGGCCTTCGGGGACCCCGAGCACCTGGTCCCCCTTCACGCCAGCGGTCACAAGGACCTGGCTGCCGGAGACCTGGACGTCGAAGGTGGAGATGCTCCGCGTGGTCAGGAAGATGAGGACCGCGAGGCCCACCAGCGCCGCGGCGATGTACTGCCGGACCCGACCGGTCTGGAGCTGTACGCTGATCCAGCCGAAGACGCTCACCGCCCAGGCGGCGCCAGTCACCAGGCACTTGTCGATCAGGAACTCGTCCACCGCCACCCTCAGGAGCCAGGCCGAGAAGTTGACCGGGCGCACGATGATCAGGTGGTAGAGCTCGTCGATCCAGCCCTTGTTCAGGGAGGCCTTGTAAACCGGTCTGAGCGTGGCGACGAGGTTTGCCAGGGTCTGGTTCGGCCCCTTGCGATAGAGCCACAGGGCCGCCGCGATGGACGCGAGGGACAGGAGGACCGCCAGGGCCATGGTCCAGGCCTCGGCGCCGTGGGAGGCCACGAAGGGGTTGGCCTTGGAGGCGAACTCCGGCTTCACCTGCACGATGGGCCAGGAGCTCAGGGAGGGCTTCAGCCACTCGCCAAGCCAGTTCGCTGGCCAGATCTTTATGAAGCTCTTGCCCGCCGCTGGCCAGATCTTTATGAAGCTCTTGCCCGCCGCCGCCCAGATCCCGACGAAGACCATGACCGCCGCCGCCCCGAGGAGCGGTCCCTTGATCAGGCCCCACTGGACGTAGGAGCTGTCACGGCCTGCCTCTTCCTCGATGTCCGAGGCCCAGAAGAAGGCCATCCACACGAGGACCGCAGCCGTCACCAGGGCGCCCGCCAAGAAGAGCCACCCGGCGCCGTCAGAGCCGGCGAAGAGGGTCGGCGCCCCGAGCACGCCCACAAGAGTAGCGCCGAGGGCCAGGACTACGAGGGGCCAGCGCATGGAGCTCGATGGGCGGTGCAGCTCCGCGAGGACTCGGCTGTCCGTGCGGGGCTCGCCCAGGAAGGTGAGCCCGTAGAGCCGGAACATGTAGAAAGCCGTCATCATGGAGGCCGTGGTGAGCATCAGGTAGAGGATCCAGCCGACGGTTCTCATCGCGCCTGCCGTGAGCATGGTGGTTCCGGCCTGCTTCTCGAAGGTGTTGGCCAGGGTTCCGAGGAGGATCATGTCCTTGGAGAAGAAGCCCGCAAAGAGCGGGATGCCCGCGATCGCCAGGCAGGAGACCAGGAAGGTCCAGTGGGCCACCGGCAGCTTCCTCCTGAGCCCTCCCATGGCTCTGATGTCTTGCTCTCCGCCGAGGGCGTGGATGACCACGCCGGCGTCCATGAAGAGGCAGGCCTTGAAAAAGGCGTGGGCGGCGAGGTGGAAGATGGCCGCGGCGTAGCTCCCGGTGCCCAAGGCGGCGAACATGAAGCCTAGCTGGCTCACCGTGGAGTAGGCGAGCACCTTCTTGATGTCGTTCTGCGAGAAGGCGATGAAGGCCGCGAAGATGGCCGTGGCCGCGCCTATGAAGGCCACGAAGATGAGGATGTTCGGGGCCAAAGAATACAGCATGTTCATGCGGGCGACCATGTACACGCCCGCCGTGACCATGGTGGCGGCGTGGATCAGCGCCGAGACCGGGGTTGGGCCGGCCATCGCGTCCGGGAGCCAGACGTAGAGCGGGATCTGGGCGCTCTTGCCCACGGCGCCCACGAAGAGGAAGACGCAGATCAGCTCCACGGGGCGGAGCTCGATGAGGAAGGACACCTTTCCAGGGCTCGTGAAGTCCTGAGCCTGCGGGAAGAGCTGCCAGGTCTTGTGGATCAGCGCGGCCTGGATGTCGGGGTTGGTCAGCTCGGAGAAGGTGAGGGTCCCCGCCGCGGCCCAGAGGAGCAGCATCCCGAGGAGGAAGCCCGCGTCGCCGATGCGGTTGACGATGAAGGCCTTCTTGCCGGCCGTGGCGTTCTCGTCCTTGCCGTACCAGAAGCCGATGAGCAGGTAAGAGCAGAGGCCGACGCCCTCCCACCCGACGAAGAGGAGTGGGAGGTTGTCCGCCAGCACGAGGATCAGCATGGCCCCAGTGAAGAGGTTCAGGTATCCGAAGTAGCGGGCGTAGTCCTTGTCGCCGGCCATGTAGCCGCAGGAGTAGATGTGGATGAGGGCGCCGACGAAGGTCACCACCAGCACCATCACCGCCGCCAGTGGATCCAGCACGAACCCCACCGGGATGCTCACGCTGCCCGAGGCGATCCAGGTGTAGGCGGCGTCCACCAGCCTGGGCGCGCCTTCGCCTCCGGTCATGAGCCAGTTGGCGCGAAGGGACCACAGGCTCACGTCGCCCAGCAGGTGGCCGAAGATGGCGATGAGGGCCACGGTGCAGGCGGCCACCACCGAGCCGACCGCCACCAGGTGGACGCTCTGTCTTCGCATCCTCCTGCCGAAGATCAAGGATATTGCCGCCCCCAGGAATGGGAGCAGCGGGATCAAGAAGAGCGGGAACTTGGCCGTGTGTGGCATTGCAGAGCTTCCCTTCGGGGGGCGTCCGGCCAGGGCCGGGCGTCCGCACCCACGGTCACTGTTTCATCATGTCCAGATCGTCGATGTTGGTGGTGCGCCGGCTCCGGTAGAGCGCGACGACGATCGCCAGGCCCACAGCGACCTCGGCGGCGGCGATGGCCACCACCATGAAGGACAGGGCCTGGCCGTGGGCGTCGCCCTGGACCCGGCTGAAGGTGATGAGCGCCAGGTTGGCGCTGTTCAACATCAGCTCTATGGACATCATCACCACGAGGACGTTGCGGCGGAGAAGGACTCCTGCTGCGCCTATCATGAAGAGGACAGCAGAGAGCACCAGGTAGTGGGAAGAGAGGATCATTTCGCCTCCTCCTTGCGCGAGCGGACGATGACTACGGCGGCGACTATGGCCGCCAGCAGCAGCAGGGACAGGGCCTCGAAGGCGAAGGCGTTCTCCACGAAGATGCTCCGGCCGACGGACTTGGGCGAGCCGAAGTCCTCGGCGAGCGGGGCCGCCACGGGCAGCAGCCTCGTGGGATCCTTGGCGGCGGCCGCGGGGAGCTCCATGACCACCCCGGTCAGGGTGCCGAGGCGCATGATCTGCATGGCGGCGAAGGCGGCCGCGGCCATTCCCAGGAACCTCGTGAAGGGGTACTTGAGGTAGAGCACGAACAGCGCCGCGGTGCCCGCCAGGAGCAGCCCCGCCAGGGCGAGGGCGCCCAGGCCCTCGGCGTACTGCGCCACCAGGGCGGCGCAGCCGGTGAGCAGGAAGCCGCCCATGAAGTAGGCCATGTCCTTCGCCATCTGGGTGCGGGAGTAGGCCTCCTGCAGGCCCATGGACATGATCACGAAGACGAACAGGACGATCACCGCGCCCGCGTACACGATTAGCTGGATGGCCGCCATGAAGGGCGCCTTGAGGAGCACGTAGAGGCCCGCCAGGCAGAGGAACACCACGAGCAGGGACAGGGCGGCCATCATGGGGCTCTTCCTGGTGATCATCACCAGGGAGAAGCCGGCGCAGCCGAAGGCCAGCAGGAAGAAGACCACGAGCCCGAGGAAGTCCTTCTTGGGCCTGGCCATCTGGCCTCGGGCGCCGGAGAGGGCGTACTCCCCGGCCTTGGCCTGTGGGGTATGGGCCCCTTGGGCGATCCGTTCCTTTAGCGGCGCCTGGACTGGCATCATGGCCCCGCGCTCGGAAGCCTGGGGCAGGGCGGGCTGGGGCCTGACCGCCCGGGCGGGAGGCTGCTCGGGCGCCTGGAGGCCCGGCGCCCGCTGGGGCAGAGCCTGCTGCTGCGGCGCCTGCTGCTGCTGCCCCGCCTGGAGGCCCGGCACCCGCTGCTGCGGCGCTCGCTGTGGCAGAGCCTGCTGCTGAGGTGCCCGCTGGGGCGGCGCCTGCTGCTGAGGCGCCCGCTGGGGCGGCGCCTGGGGTTGAGCTGCCGCAGGCCCTGGCCCGAGTGCGACCAGGCCCGCCAGCAGAGCAAGAGCAACACTCGTCTTCATGTGCATCCGGCGTACTCCTCGGTCCCCTAGTCGGCGACCTTCGCGAGGAAATCGTCTCGAAACTTGGTCAAGAACCCCAGCATGGGCCAGGCGGCGGCGTCTCCCAGGGGACAGATGGTCGTGCCCGCGATTCCATCGGCCACCAGGGCGAGCTGATCCAGGTCGGCCCGGGTGCCTTCGCCCCTGTCGATCTTCGCCGAGAGCCGCTCGAGCCAGCCGCAGCCCACCCGGCAGGGAGTGCACTGCCCGCAGGACTCGTGGGCGTAGAAGGCCATGAGCCTCGCGGCAACGTGCACGATGTCCACTGTCTCGTCCATCACCACGATGGCCCCGGAGCCCGGGGAGGAGCGGAGAGTCTTGCCTCCTCCCAGGTCGAACTTGCGGCCGGGCAGAACCTCGACCTCCCCGATGGCCGGGGACGAGCCCAGCCCCGCCACGCTGTAGGCGACGTCGCACTCGGAGGCCTTGAGCACGGGCGTCGAGCTCCCGCCAGGGATGACCGCCTTCAAGGCCTTGCCGCCGAGGACGCCCCCTGCATGCTCATTGATTATCTTCAGGAGGTTCGTCCCGCAGGGCAGCTCGTACACCCCTGGCTTCTCCACGTGGCCAGAGACCGCCACCAGGCGGAGGCCTCCCTCGCCCTCGGTCCCGAGGGCGGCGAACCGCGCGCCGCCCAGCTCCAGGATGGACGGCACGTAGGAGATGGTCTCGACGTTGTTGACGATGGTGGGCTCGGAGAACAGGCCCGCGACGGCAGGGAAGGGGGGCTTGATGCGCGGCATCCCGCGCCGTCCCTCCAGGGAGTTGATGAGGGCCGTCTCCTCGCCGCAGATGTAGGCCCCGGCCCCGCGATGGACGGTGAGCTCCAGTGGGAAGGGCTTTCCGAGCACCGACCTGCCCAGGTAGCCGCGCCCGCGGGCCTCCTCGATTGCCGTCTCCAGGATGGCCGCTTCCTCGGCCAGCTCGCCCCGGACGTAGATGTACGCCTGGTGCGCGCCAATGGCCATGCACGTGATGATGGCGCCCTCCACCAGCCGGTGGGGCTCCCAGCGCATGAGGGTGCGATCCTTGAACGTGCCCGGCTCGCCCTCGTCGGCGTTTATCACGAGATAGACGTTCTTGGCGCCCTTCGGGAGAAAGGACCACTTGCGCCCCGTGGGGAAGCCAGCGCCGCCGCGGCCGAGCAGCCGGGAGACCGTCACCTCCTCGACGATCTTCTCTGGGGTCATGCCTGTGGCCTTGCGCAGGGAGCGGTAGCCCCCGCCGGCCTCGTACCTCTGGAGCTGCCGCGCCTGCGGGTCTCCGAAGTTGGCGGATAGGATTCTCTCCATTGGCCGTCCTGTGCCTCAGCCCTCGTGGCCTGGCCCCTGGCGTGGGTCCCGGGCCCCGGGCGTCCTGCTCACGTCGCCGGGACTTCGGCGTTCGGGGTGGGCTCCCCTAGGTCGGCCGTGGCGGTCTTGGCCCCAGCCCCGGCCCCGGTCCCAGCCCCGGCCCCGGTCCCAGCCCCGGCCTTCGAGCGGAGCCCCTCGATGAGAGCAGTCGCCTTCTCGATGTCCATCTCCTCGAAGTACTTGTCGTTTACCTGCAAGGTCGGAGCGGTCCCGCAGGCGGCGAGGCACTCCACCTCGTCGAGAGTGAAGAGGCCGTCGGCCGTCGTCTGCCCGGCCTTCACTCCGAGGAGCTCCTCCAGGTCGGCGAGCAGCTTCTCCCCGCCTCGCAGCATGCAGCTCACGTTCGTGCAGACCTGGAGGTGATACCTGCCCACCGGCGCCTTGTTGTACATCGTGTAGAAGGTCGCCACGCCCTGCACCTGGGAGACCGGGAGGGAGAGCAGCTCCGCCACCAGTTCGACGGCCTCGTCCGTGATGTAGTTGAGGTGTCGCTTGACGATGTGCAGGGCAGGCAGGCAGGCAGCCTGGCCGTCGGGGTACTTCTTCCTCGTCTCAGCCACCCGCTGCCCGATCAGCTTCTTGGTCTCCGATGGTATTTCCATGTGCAACAGGCCCGGGATCCCAGGGATATTCGAGAAATTTAGGGGCCAAGACTAGTCACGCCCCCATGGGTATGTCAAGGGCAAGGCAATCTCTATGTCAAGGCAATCTCTAGTCGGGGTGATCGAGTTCTAGCGGCTGGCGAGCTTGTCCTGAGATCAAGTACGAGCGTACTCAAAGGGATTTTGGCGCCTCGGTGCCCCCTTCGGGGGC
>JAVEWA010000134.1:0-12823 GCA_034004785.1 Polyangia bacterium | reverse complement strand
GTGGGCCAAGACCAGGGTCGGCCTGCCATACTCGGCGATGACGTTGGCGACTGTGAAGGTCTTGCCTGATCCCGTGATTCCAAGCAGGACAGTATCGCGCTCGCCTCGGCGGAGCCGCTCGAGGATACTCTTGATGGCCTTGGGTTGGTCACCCGTTGGTGTGAAGCTGCTCTGGAGTCGAAAGGTGTCCTTCATGCTCATCTACGGGTTCGAGCCACGCGCGCGACCCATCCTCCGGATCGACCTGGGCCATGCAAATAGTCACAGCTACTGCTGGTCATTTCGTCTTCATCGGCTATGATCGGTTGCCTTGGACGCTGGGCCGTTTTTCCGTCCTTCATGCCGATGCCTTCGATGCCCAAAATAGTCTTCGTCTGCTACGGCAATATCTGCAGGAGCCCCTTTGCCGAGCACTATGCACGAAAACGCTATCAGGAGTTGGGACTTTCTCACACCCTCTTTCTCAGCGCCGGGGTTGGCGCGGTGCCAGGTACCCACAGCCCAAGGAACGCTCTTCCGGCTGCCGAGCGCTTCGGGGTGGACCTCCGGGCTCACCGATCGGTGCATGTTCGAGACCTCCAATTGGATTCCAGTGACACCTTGATCGCCTCTGATCGTCATGTGTTCGGTCAGCTCGTTTCCCAACTGGGCGCTACCCTGGACGAGGTCAGGGGCCCCGGCGGGTCGTCGGTTCGGCTCATGATGCAAGAGCTTTCCGTTTCGGGGGTCAGACCGGTACTGGATGTACCCGACCCCATGGGGCAGGATGTGAGAGCCTACCTGAAATCCTATGAGATCATCGCTAGCGCCGTTGACAGACTGATCGGCAGGTTATCATCGCCTACCTGAGAGGATCCTCCATTCCTCGCGTCTTGGCCCACTTCCGAAGCTTTGTCAGAGCTCTCTTCTCCAGCTGTTCCACCCTCTGCCTTGATATCCCGAAGATCTCCCCAATTTCTGCCAGGGTCTTCGGATCATCGTTTTCCCAGCCCATGCGCATGAAGACAATAGCCCGCTCGCGGCCTTGGAGCAGATCCGCGAGCTCCCTGACTATCTCCCTCCGCTCAGCTCCCAGCAGGGCCTCATCGGGCGTGTCGCGTTCATCGGCGAGAGTATCTCCATAGGTCCCGGATCCAGCGTCCTCCGGATCCAGCGGCCGATCGATGCTGGATACCCTCCCAAAGGACTGAAGAGTGTTCCTGAGGCTGGGAACATCCATCTCGATAGCCTTGGCGAGCTCCTCATCCGTGGGGAGCTGTCCAAGACGTTGGAGCAACTCGTTTTCGGTCATGAGGATCTTGCTCATCTGCTGCCTGATGTGAGGCGGAACGTATACTGTCCTCGACTGAGTGTGAATGGCCCGGATCATCTGATGCCTCACCCAGTAGCTCGCAAAGGTGGAGAACCTGTTTCCTCTCTTTGGATCGAATAGCTCAACGGCTCGAATGAGTCCCCTGTTCCCTTCCGAGATCAGATCCGAGATCTCCATGCCAGATCCACCAAGGCGCCGCCCATAGTACCTCGCAGAGGAGAGCACCAGACGTTGTGCGCTGAGGATCAGCGCATCTCTGGCCTTCTGGGCCCTGAGCATCCCTGTCTGATGACGCTGGGCCACGGATCTGAGCGCGTCGCTGGACATCCCGGCCATTTTTTCCAACCTCTGGATCTTACGCCGCAGGTTTCGAAGCCTACGTTCAGCATCTGCCGCGCTGTCTGGATCCCCTGGATCTCGAAGCTCGCTTGTCCCTTTGCCTCTCAGCTTTGGACTTCCCTGGGCGGCGATCAGGGACTCTCGGTCGGCTCTCAACTCCTCGATGCCGTGATGGTAGCGCAGGAGATCTGCGGTGGCCTCCTTCATGAACCCCTGGGTGACTGGGATTGACGAGATGAGCGCTACCTGGCTGGAGCGGATCTTCTTGAGCCTCTCGGAAAGTGAAACAGTCTTTTCTTTCGAGATCCCCCTGCGTTCAAGCTGATCCCTCGTACGCTTCTCATCCCGCCTGAGCCGAGCAAGCATATCCCCTTTCTGGAGCAGCGCCTTCTCGTAGGCCTCTTCATCCTCTCCTTCCCCGGGTGAAATTCGGATCACCACCTCCCAGATCGATCTGACCTGTCTCCTTGCTTGCGAGAGGGCAGTGAGGAACTTCTCGAGGAAGAAGCTCGTCTCCGCCACGGACCTCAGTGCTAGGTCAATACCAGACCTAAATTCCTTGGCGCGGCGGATCTCTTCGGCTCGATTGAGCACGTGGACGCCGTTGATCTCCCGAAGATAGGAGGTCAGAGCATCTCCAGCGCTTTCCGCCTCCCTTGCGCGCCTTTCCCGGGAGAGCCGTTCACCATCCTCATCGGTGTCTACTACGTTCACCCCCGAGCGATGGAGCCGAACTAGAAGATCATCTAGATCCTCTACGAGATCCGGTGAGAGAACGCTGAAGATCTCGAGCGCTGTGAGGTAACCTTGCCTCTCCCCCTTCTTCACGATCGAATCAAGGTCCCTCGAGGCTTTGGACCTACCTTCAGTCATAGCCTGTATCCTCGATCGCTTGGGCGCTCATTCGCGAGGAGAATAGCACAGAGCGCGAGATCGAGCGTCTTGTGCGCTCATGAGCCGTCGATCGCCTGGAGGTATTAGACTGGATGGAGATCCAGCAAGACCCAGGAGCTTGGCGAATGGGCTAAAACGCCTCGAAAACCCAAAAACAAAAAGTCCCCCGCCGGAGCACATCCGGTGGGGGACACATACAACCTCAGGTATCGGCCCTTTGGAACAACGAAATCTCGACTCCCTTGGGAGTCTTCGGGGCGCTAGCCCCTCTTCATCGTCGTCCCTTTACACCTGCAACCCGGTTTCCTGAGTTCCCTTCAGCAGCCCTCGCCATCTCCCGCCGCCTACCTCCAACCCCCGCTAGGGGGCTGGGAAACCGATGGGCAACCCAGGTCCTCTGCCGCAAGAAGCCGATACACCGTGTGTCGCCAAGACCTCCTTTGCCGCGAAGATCGACTCGACCAACCGCAGCATTGGATCCCATAACCACTTCCTAGACGGGACCCACAGAAATATATGTACGATGTCAGCGGAAATGTCAAGCCATATCAAAATAAAACCACACTAAAGCACTCCACTTTGGTGACGCTAGCCCCCAGTCAAGATGGGACACTCCCTTCGAGGACGCTGTCTATTTAGACGAAAACCTCAAGTTTCCCATCTATTAGCAGTGTCCGAAAAACCCTGAGGGCGGTCTTCGCCGGCCCAGTGATGACAATTCCATCCAATCCAAACCTGGAATGTCCGAAGTTGATGCAGCGGAGTTCCCGAGTCTTGGGATGGTACTCCAGAGCCCTGCTGCGATGGGTACAAAGAGCCGACAGGGCAATAAAGTTGGCCTCTGCCGCATGCACCACGATGATGGGCGTCTTGCCCCTGGGGTGCTTGAGCTTTGCGGCCTGGCCAACCCTGCGCAACACTTCAACCCTGTCCAGATGGACCACCAGGCGATCCTCTTTTACTTCTATACAGTTATCTGGGATGCTTGGAGTGCGATCCTTTCCGATGCACCCCGATAGCATGCAGACACATAGGCCTGCGGCGGCAACACCAACCGCTCCCATCGACACGGTCTTGTCGAGAAAACCTCGACGGGTGAGACGGTTTTGCATTGTTGGCTTCCTGTTTGACGCGAGAGGCGAGAAATCACCCGCCAGCTCGCAACTCGAGGCCATAGTACCAGGGCACCGCTCTTGGAACAACCCCCAAGATAGACTCTTTTATTTCCATGAGTTGGCAGGCTGCAAAGACCGGAGCCCAACGATAAAGATCTCTTAGAAAACCTGGTAACTCTAATCGACGCCAGGTCTGGGAACAGGCGAGGTAGAATCGATCTCTCCCGACTGCTCCTTCAGAAAGACCCCGGCCATTCGTCTCTCCACCGCCTCTACCAAGGATGCATAGTCAAACTCGGACTGCGGCGCCGCAGCGCCAACGACCTGTGAGAGCATGTCCGGCGGACACGACAGGTGCGCCAAGACTCCTGCTATCTGCTGCGTGAAAAGCGCCTCCCAGAGTGGCACGGCCCCATGGCAGTAAGAGCACTCTGCAAACACCTCTCTACCCTCACCCACAAGCTCTGCCACTTCCTTGCAGCGCTCCACCAGGTCCGAGAGCTTTTCTTGAATTTCGTCCTCCGGTGACATCACAACGACACTACTATCCCTCCGAAGGCCACGACGCAACGGCTTTTTGATTCAGCTGCCCGGGGGAGACCTATCACAGGCGGCCGCCCTGAGACGATGCCGTTCCAGTAGAATAGTTACATAACGCGAATACGGTATTCCGGCCAAATAGGTTGAACGTGCGGTTTTTTCCCAGATGCACCAGCACGTTACTTAACCTACAACAGTAACTGGACAGCTCACTGGACTATGGAGAGGCTGGACAACTCCCCGGCTCTCCCTCGATTCTCCAGTGCAGACTTACCTTGCGACCAGCGAAGACATCGACTGGCGCTTCAGTGTGGCGCGCCTCCACATTCTGACCCGAGCAGCACATTCGCACAGTCGTCCCGACACTGCTCGTGAGACGCGCCTCCAGCCTGGAGTAACGATGTGCATCGACCCTCAGCTCGCTCTTGCCCAGACCCTCCGCAGAAACCGAGCAGGGGAGTAAGACGCGGTGGTAGGCAAGGGCATCATCGGGCAGGTGAAACAGGCTGATCTCCACTGAGGTGGCGCCCAGAACAGCACACCCAAGCGGTGCTCCCTCGGATGAGCCGAGCGAATAGGTCAGCTCCAAGCGGCCTTCGGGAGTCCCGTCGCATCCCAAACACAGCGCGATGCCGAGGACGAAGGCGAGGATCGTGGATAATCGCAGCTGACCTCCAGGGCCGCCTCCAGTGGTTCGCAAGGTCAAAAGCTGCTCTCCTGACAGTGATAGCGGCCAAGCTTCCCTTGTGTACGCGAGTCTCTCAATACATCTGTCGAGATCATTCCCTCGGCCTACTTCCGGATCTCGGTGATGAAGAACTCGATCCGGCGGTTCTTCCTCTGACAGGCGAGAGTGCGTTGATTGCACTTGGGGGTGGCTCCACCGGCGCCGACTGCGCCTAGCCGCTTCTCGGCGATTCCCTGCTCCACCAAGAACGTCTTCACTGCATCAGCCCAAGCCTGACTCATCTTCTTGGCCGCCGCCGCGGAGAGATGGGGCTCGGTAAAGGCCATCACGACTATCTTCCTCAGCGGATCGTACTGCTTGAGCCGCAGCAACATCGCCAGCTGATCGAGGGCCTTGGTTCCCTGCGCAGTGAGATTCGTCGATCCACCCGCAAACCAGCTGCCAACTCCCGGCGCCACGAACTGGCCCATGTAGCCCGGGCCTCCCTGAGCCGATAGAGTTACGAGTGGCACTCCTTCGTCTGGACAACCGTCAGCGTCCTTGACACCGTTGATGGTCTCTTTCTTGCCTGGACACTTGTCACGGCCGATACATCTGCTGACGTATTTATCCAGGTTCTTCTGGATTGTGGGGTTGTCGTCGCAGACGCCGTCTTCGTCGTTGTCCGGATCTGGGCACCCGTCATCGTCTTGGAAGCCGTCCTTGTCCTCGGCCTCGTTCGGACACTTGTCCTGATCGTCTAGGATGCCATCCCCATCGTTGTCCGGGTCTGGGCACCCATCCTCGTCCTGGAATCCATCCTTGTCCTCGGCCTCGTTCGGGCACTTGTCCCGCACGTCGGGGATGCCATCTCCATCGGAGTCGAGCATGTCCTTCGGGCAACCCTTGTGCTCGGAGGGCCCGGGGTGCATGGGGCACTTGTCCTTCTCGTCGGGAACGCTGTCTCCGTCATTGTCCAGATCTGGGCAGCCATCTTCGTCTTGGAAGCCGTCCTTGTCCTCGGCTTCGTTCGGGCACTTGTCCTTTTCGTCTGGGATGCCATCCCCGTCGTTATCCGGGTCCGGACACCCGTCATCGTCTTGGAAGCCGTCCCTGTCCTCAGACTGATCAGGGCACTTGTCCTTTTCGTCGGGGACGCCGTCTCCATCGGAGTCCTTGAAGCTCGGGGCCCACTTCACTCCGAGAACGACTCGAAAGTCCGGGGATCCTATCCCGGCCAGGAGCCCGGCCCCGCCCCCCACCATCAAGTGAATTCCGTACGGAAGACGATAGGCCAGACCGAGCCCCACTTCCATGGGATTTCGATCCACCCTGTTGGAGAAATCAGTCCGCCCGAACCACTCCGCCAAGATCGTCAAGGGCACCTTGCCCGAGGGAGACGCTGAAAAGCCAACTCCGTAGGTGAACTGCTGGGCCTGGCGGAAGTTCCCTTCGTAGAACTCCACTTCCTTCACGCGAAAAACTCCGCCCAGGTTCACAGCCACAGACAGCACACGATGCACGTACTCCACCAGAAGACGCGGTCGGAAGGTGGCGCTCGCCTCCCCGACGTAGTTCTCTGCGTAGAGCCCCGTGGGTGCAGTGACTGTCAGCAGGGCCCCCATGGAAAGCCCCGTGTCCTTGAGAGTGAAGAAATGTCCCTTGATGTGGAGCGCCAGATCTCCCCAGGCGAAGGCGGAGAGATCTCCCCCTATGACGGGCTCGCCCGTATCCCCGACCGAGGTTCCCGACTGGTACAGGGCCAAGGGCATGGAAAGCCCGAGAGTCAACCGTTTGAAGAGCCCCAGGTAGCCGTAAATCTCTCCCATCAAGAGATCCTTCACGACAGCCGTGCGAAGATCCCCTCGAGAGCCGTCCGCTTCCACGTTGTATATGCTGAAGGGGTTGCGCTGGTAATTCACCGCGAGCCCCACCCCGAAGGCGAGATGCTCTGGCGCCCTCGCGCCGTGCTGGGTCATATAGACATGCTGACCCACCGCGATGTTGTAGGACTGGACGTCGAGTGAGTCTGGAGCAGGAGCCTGGGCTCTCGCTGGGCTCGACAAGATGGCCAGAAACCAAATCAGATGGCACGCTGAGCGACGAGTCACGGCAGTTGACTCCCTAATGGTGAATCACCGCATTATTTCACAAGCCTCACTGCCAAACAACACGCGATCAAACCTAGTCCCCGACGCCCATCCCGCCCACCAACGCATGCCGCAGTTGGGGTTTCACCGCTCTATTTTGAAGGTATATCGGTATCGGATTGTGTAGGTCATCGGGCGACCGTCGGAACCCTTGGCCGGCTTGAACCTCGCGCTCTCCAGGGCCCGGGTGGCTGCCTCGTCGAGGCCATAGCCGATCCCTTTCAACACCTTCACCCTGAGCACCTTTCCGTCCGCCCCGACGGTCACCTCGAGAGTGACGGTGCCCTCCACCTGCTGACGCCTCGCCGCGGCCGGATACGCAACCTGCGGCACGGAGACCGCCTCTGGCAGGATCTTCACATAGACAGGGGGAGGAGGTCTCATGGGTGGTGGAGGAGCCTCGGGAACGGGCGGGGCTGCCATGGGTGGCGGAGGAGGAGCCATTGGCGCGATAGATGGATCTCCCAGGGCAGAGTCCCCTGTGTGAACGGAGAACTCCCCACTGTCCGAGGTGAGGTTCTCGTTCACGCCGGCGCCCATGGTCAGATCCAGCACTGGCCGGGGCGAGGTACGCGGCGGGGTAAGGGCCGCAACAGGGGGAGGTGTTCGCGGAGTCAGCTTGGGAGCGGCCTCCCTCCTTGGCGGAGTCCTCGGGGGCTCGGGGCGGGGGGGCTCGGGCAGCTTCTTCTCCTCCAGCTTGACCGGATGGGGCTGGGGCCTCGGCTCGGGCCTTTGCCTGATGATGTCCTCGGAGGTGCGCCTCTTCACTGCGGGGCGCTCTATCTCCTCGAGCACACCGTACGCCACGCCGTGCACGAGGAGAGAGCCCGCAAGACAGCCCAAGATCACGGTGGTGCTACGTCCCCGGCTGGGAAGGAAGGATTCTTCACTCATCTCACGCGCTCTGAAGGGCCTTGGCTGCTCTCATTCCCATGAAGGTTAGGTCAACTCGGCCCGGGGGGCAACCCGATCTCTTCCTCTGGATGCACTGCTCCCGGCGAACGAAGCTCCTTGACCGGAGTGTGGGTAAGCTCGTGTAGGAGTACGGTTGCATAGACACCAGGCGGGAGGGTTACGTCCACTCGCAGCGTCCCCTCCTCTGCCAAAGGGGTGATCGTAAGGCCCTCGACGCGAACCAACAATGGCCGGCGCGATCCGGGCGCGAGCTTCCTCTGGGAATCGAAGGCTTCCCTGCCTAGACCTGCGCCTTGGAGCACCGCGTTCTCGAGGGCTTCGGCCTCGCTCCCTGGCGCGGGGCGGCGCATCCGAGCGCCGAAGATGGGACCCGTAAGAGATACCTCTCCCTGGCGAATCCTCGGCTCGTCCTCCTCGGGACTCCCGCAGGGGAAGAGCCCGCCGGATGACAGCCTCTCCAAAATTTCTCCGCGCCGGGGCCGAAGCGGCTGATCCCAGGCGAATCTCTCGAGCAGGTAGTCGTTGAAGAGAGCCGACTGCAGCGCGCTCACCAGCAGCCTCCTTTGACGCCTATCTCTTGGCGCTCTTCGCCCCAAGAGGACATCGATCCCATGCGCAGCGTTGTCGGAGTCTCTTCCGAAACGCTGTGGACCGAAGAGATTGACAAGGCCCATGGAAGCGATTCGCTCCTCCAACGCCCCCGCCCTGACGGCGTCCCAAGGCCTCGACTCCACCAGGCGAATGGAGAAACGATTGCCCCTGAGGTGCCCCGTGCGCAGCTTGTGTGGGTGCGCCATTGCCTCCAGCACCTCCACCTCGCCATCCATCCAGCCGATCATGGATTCAGGCTGCGTATCCGGCAGCGACATCCACTGCTCCGCGACCGCCCATCGATCCTTCATTCCCGCCATGCCGACGCCCGAGACTGGCACCCGGGCAGCTCTTGCCAAACGAGCCGCCGCCTCCGGAGAGCCGACGCCCCGCTTTCGAATCCTCACGAAGCAGTGATCTCCCTGCCCAGAGGGCAGATACGCGGGGATCTCCGTCACCTGGAAGTCCTCGGGCGCCGGACCTATGTGGCCTGCGAGCCCCTCCAGGTCAGCCGTTCCTATCGTTCTGTTCCACGCGCTCGTCATTTGGTTACTTTGTAGATGTACACGTGGGGATCTTTCTCGCACCGCTTCGGCTTGTCCCTGTCCTCCTGATTAGGGCTGCCCGGATGCTTGCATATCATGCCCATAGTGCAGTCGGCATTCCGACCGCATGGGCGGCAGTCTTGCTGCTTCACGCACTGCTCGTGAAGCCGTTGGGCCTCGGCGTCCGGATACACCTGGACCGCGCCCTTGCTCGAGAGCTGCCACCATAAGGCGCCAAAGTCAGCGGTGCAGTACACGTAGTCGGCCTTGAAGGTGTCCTTGAGGGTTCCGAGCGGATCGGGATCCTTGGCGTGGGTGAGACGATCCCAGGTGTGCCAGATGTCCGGCCGCCAGGCGTACATGAAGTTCGGGTCCAGAAACACCGTGTAGTAATGATGGTGGCTGTAGAAGAAGAGATAAGGCGCGTCGTCCCAATCGCAGGTCAGGATCCTGGACCCCTTTGGGATCCGATCCCGGATGAAGCGAGCAGATGGGCCGTAGGTTGGCTCTTCGCAGCGATTCACCTGACGAAATGAGTCCAGGTGGCTGGCCACGAACTGCCCTCCGAGGCCCACGACCAAGCCCACGACCACGAGCACTCCTCCCGTTCGGGCGAGGAGACGGAACCTGACGTCCCGGGCCCCCTTTCCAAGGGCGATTGCCAAGGCCCAGAAGGCGCTCGGCGGAAAGAGGAGCACCGCCATCAAGCCGCCCAGAAGGCGGCGTTCCGTGAAGAACTGGACGAGCTTTCGCACGGGCTCCCAACCCCCCAGGAACTGAGAGTAGAACGACGCATGGAAGAGAGCGGTCACTGGAATCCAGTACTCGGCGAACCGCTTGGTGAAGAGAGTCATGATCAGATAGAGGGTCGAGGCGGCGAAGAGATAGACCGTGCGAGTGCTCACCTGAGGCCGCTTGGTCAGGGCTAGCACGAAGGCGATCCACAAAGGAATGAGCGTAGCGCCATTGACTCCGAGAAGGCTGCGGGTCGTCATGGGGTTCAGCTCGCCGCCCATGTTCAGGTTGACCTTGGGCACCCAGTGGGCCGCTATCACCTGAACGTTCTGGAGCCAGAACCCGGCAACATTGTGGGGGAAGTTCGGATGGACGAGCCAGCCCGAGAGCATGCCCCCGAGCGCGAACACGAAGACCCGCCAGGGCAGGCGGCGCTCCATCAGGTACACAACTCCCACGTAGCCTAGAGCCAATCCGACGAATTGGTAGTGACCCGTATAAGACAGAGAATAGACGAGTGATACCAGGCCCACGATGAAGTGGCGCTCGTTCATCAAAAAATGCAGGCCCAATAGGAGGATCAGAACCGACATGACCTGGGGCCTGGACACGTTCATCCGGAACAGGAAGTAGCCACCCGAGGAAAGCAGGATGAAGTACCAGAACCAGGCCCAACGCATCCTGTTGGCAAGGAGGATCCACATGAACGAGGTGAAGATTCCCACGCCCAAGAGCACGTTGGCGACCTTGGCCCCAAAGAGGACGTCTCCTCCGACGAAAAAGGAGATGTACAGGTGGTAGATCACCTCCTTGTCGAAATACCCATCCCGCCAGGAGGACCACTGGGCCCAGGGAAAGTCTAGGACAGGGCCGCTCTGTCGAATAATCTGAGCCAGCTTGACGTGGAAGTAGGGATCAGTGCCACAGAGATACTCGGACGAGAACTGGTAGTAGCTGAAGAACACCGCCGAGAAGAGGGCGGCCAACCCAAGCTGCATTGCGAGACTCTTGCGAGTCAGATCCTCTGGACGCAGGGGGTCTTTCATGGCCCGGAAGATATCCCGCCAAGAGGCGAGGGGTCACCATCTTTCTCTTGACTGCCCAAAGGGCGACAGCGTGTACTCGAAACGATGAGAGACCTTGTTGACACCCATGGTTCGCTCCTTCTCCTTCCCTTGCCTGCCCCCTTGCTTCGCCGAGCTGGCGCCTTCTTGATCGACCTTGCGGTCCTGGCTCCCATCCTCTCCATCCTGGCCTGGTGTTGGACGGTCCTTTTTCAGATCGAGCTGCCTTCCCATGGTCTCCCCCTGTTCGACGCCCTGGTCCAACTCGCCGGGGATCCAGATCCCATGGTTGCTTGTGGGCTGCTGTTCGTCACAGCCATGGCCGTGCTGTACTTCTTCCTCGGCCCACTGCTCTTCGGGAAAACCCTGGGCCTATTTCTGACCGGCCTCACCCTCACGGACCAGGAGGGCCGCCCAATCGGAGGAGGAGCGGCGGCCATCCGCTCTCTGGCTGCCGCGCTGTCCGCCGCATACTTCTGGCTTGGGTTTGTATGGATCCTGTTCGATCCTGGTCGGCAGGGCTTCCACGACCGAATCTCCGGCACTTGGGTAACTAGAAGGAACGCACGGTAATCGTTTGACATATTGGGTTGGCTCTGCTACCAAACGCGAGGGCGGTGCACCATGTCGAGCAAGCTGAGTTCGCTTCTGGTCCAGGATGGCGTGGTTTCGGTCAAGCGTATGGAAGAAGCCTTCCAGCGACAGGTCATCTTCGGGGGAAGCCTGGACACGATCCTCCTGGAGATGAACGTCCTCGACGAGAAGACTCTGCTCACGTACCTACAGTCCTCCTCGGGTATCGCATGTGCTGATCTGACGGCCATCAACTATGCCGCTGCCCAGGAGCAGACCAGGCTGTTTCCCAGGAAGCTTGCCGAGAAATACCTCATCGCCCCCGTGGCCATGACAGAAGGCGCCCTCCGAGTGCTGGTAACGGATCCGCCAGACCGCGGACGTTTGGACGAGCTCGGGTTCATGCTCGGAGTGGCAATTCTGCCATTGATCGTACCCGAGTTTCGTATCTACCAAGCGCTCGAGCTCATCTACGGCGTCAAGATGCCGCTGCGCTATGCCGGGCTTGTGAAGCGCCTCGGCAGCCCCCCCAGACCCGAGCTCATACCCTCCTTGGAAACGCAAGGATTGGAGCCTGCAGCTCCCGCGGCAGCCGTACCAACAACTCCAAGGTCCGCCACTGACGAAGGGGTCCCCCCTCCCATTGTGCCCACAGCTCTTGACACCGGCTGGGACGATCCCTTCGCTGGAGCCAAGCCCGAAACCATCGTCGGAATGCCCGCACATGCCCCGACAGAGAGGAGCTGGCAGCCAGACGAATCGGACACAATTCCCCTGGCAACGGCGCCTGCCGATATGTCGGCCTCCGCAGGCCACGTCCAGCCCATCCCGACCTCAACAGCCGAAGCAGGTTTGGCTGCCGCCAAGGAGCTGAAGCGCACCATCATCGGCGTGCCCATGCGGGACCTGGAAAAAAGCGCCTCAGGACCCGTGGAAGCCGCGGATACAGACGAGGCCGGCCCCGCCACAGTCAGAAGCACCGAGGGAGGGCAGGGCGCAGCGGCTTTCACTTCTCCCGAAATGCCAGGAAGGGAGCTCCCAGATAGGTCCGAGGGCGAAGCCCTCAGGGCTCAAGCCTCTGCCACCACCGACCCAGCGGACGCATCGCTCGTGCCGCTACCAGAGATGTGGCCACGGCCGCAGCCAGAGCCCTGGCAACAGCCACAACAGGAGCAGCCCTACCTGGCCGAGACGCAGCCGCAGCCAGAGCCCTGGCAACAGCCACAACAGGAGCAGCCCTACCTGGCCGAGACGCAGCCGCAGCCAGAGCCCTGGCAACAGCCACAACAGGAGCAGCCCTACCTGGCCGAGACGCAGCCGCAGCCAGAGCCCTGGCAACAGCCACAACAGGAGCAGCCCTACCTGGCCGAGACGCAGCCGCAG
>JAVEWA010000133.1:0-12832 GCA_034004785.1 Polyangia bacterium | reverse complement strand
GTCTTTTCCCGGCCGCGCAGACGGAAGGTGAAGGAGTGAAGGTACTCGGTGGAAGCCAGATCCATCTCGTCGGGGAACTCGTCCGGCTCCAGCTTCATCTCCTCGCCCCTGGTGTCTCTAGCCTTCTTGAGGAGCGCGATCTTCTTCGCCAATAGAAGATCCTTGAACTTCTTTAACCTTTTGTCATTCATCGCCATTTATGTCGAATCGCCTCTCGCTTTGGGTCTGTGAAGAAGAGCGCCCCTTCTCAAGGCGCGTAAACCGGACGATGATACCTGGCAGCCCATGGCGGGTCAAGCATAAGAGACAAAAAAGCCATAGAATCCAGCAAGACAGCCACTCCCGATAAAATTACATCCTAACTGGACATCCTAAACGAAGATGGCCGGTGAGACGGGCCGCCCAAAGGGGGCACATTCTCTCGGTGCCGCTCGGAATCAAGATCTCCCGGCGATCTGCATCTCAGCACGTCCAGGCTTCGAGGGGCACCGCTTCTCAGGGCTGCTCGGCCTCTAGGAGGCCATGGAGGTTGTACTCCAGGATCTCCAGGGCAGCCCCCTCCTGCTCGAGCTCCTGTCCTGGAGCGCCGAGCAGGTACTGGGCGGTGACCTCCTTGATGGTCCCTAGCACGCAGACCGCCAGGAGGCGAGTGCTCCCCGCTCGCACGACGCCCATGCCCTGCCCGAGGGAGAGCGCCCCCTCGATGCGCTCCAGCAGCCGGTCGTAGAACCCATCGAGCTTCCGATCCAGGTCCGCGTCAAGGCCAACTGCGTGCCTGAGGAGGATGCGATTCAGCGCCCTGTTCGAGGCGAGCACCTTGAGCACTCGTATGACGTTCTCGTGGATCTGGGAGACCGGCGTGGGCGCGCCTGGGCCTAGATCGACGCGGGATACCGCGCCCCAGATCCGCTGGAGGTAACCGTCGAGAAGCTCCTCGAAGATGGCCCGCTTGTTCTCGAAGTAGAGGTAGAAGGTGCCCCGGGCGATGCCGGCTCTCCCGATGATGTCCGCAACGCTAGCCGCGTGATACCCCTTCTGGCCGAAGACCGCGAGAGCCGCCTCCAGCACCTCTCCCCTCCTGGTGAGGCGCTGGCGGGTCGCGCGGGCCACCCGGCCATCCGGCGGCCCGCCGGGAGCAAGGTCACTCGGAGCGCCCGTACCAAGCTTGGGGCCGAGTGGAGATGTAGGATTCCTGTTCACGTCGAGAGGCAGCCTAGCTCAACTGGCCATGCGCGGCAACGAGGGCTTCGGGCGGCCGGTATCTGTGGCCATCGGGCCCTCGTAGCGCCCGAAGCGATGTCCCTCTGGATGCCTGTTGACAGCCCGGGGGAAAACGACCACACTCACCCACACAAGCCCCCAAGGAAGGCTCAGTTCCCACAGCCAAGAGGAGACGGTGAAGCCGTGGCTCGCACACCAACAGTCCAGAACCCCGGAAGCATGACCGACAAGCGCAAGCAGAGCCTCTACTTCCCCGAGGAGATGCTCAAGGAGATAGAGGAGGAGGCGGTTCGCCAGGACCGCTCCAAGTCTTGGATAGTGCAGAAGGCCTGGATGATTGCACGCAAGGACATCGCCAAGTTCCCCTCGGCGAACGAGGTCCCCGGCCTGGACGACGACCGGGAAGAGTAGGCCTCGCGATTAGGTAGGTCTCTCCCCGAGCCGCTCATTGTTCTTCCTCCCTTCGGGCCGGGCGCACAAGACGCCATGCAACGCCATGGTTTGCTCTACGCTACGAGCACCCCTCAGTTGACCTCAAATCAATCTGGCCTTCCCACTCCTCGTCCAAGGAGCGGCGAATCCATGACAGGCTGATTGACCGCGCGTTTTCCCAGGTGATACCATGATAGCCGGTGTTCGAAGGACTGATAGTAGGTAGCTTAACCCCCATCAGGCCCCGGCCCATCGCCGATGCGGCCCGGGGCCGAAGGGTGACTGCCCGCCCCAATCGAGGAGGACCCCATGACTTCGATTCTACGACGGAACCTGGCCCTCGCTTTGGTCCTGCTCCTGCCGCTGGCAGGCCGCTGCGGGGGAGGATGCACTGGCTGCGAGGGCATGGAGCCCATCCCTGGCGGCTTCCCAATGGAGGAGCGCATCGAGAACGGTACCCAGGCGCGCATCTCAGAGTCGGGGCTCCGATTCCTGGAATCTACTGCCCCTGGCCTGATCACGGACATGATGGGTGGGAGCCTGACCTTCGAGATCCCGCCCTCCTGCGATGCGGCCGATATCGACCTGATTGGCACCATCGACGTCTGCGGCACCGGCTCCCCCTCTAACTGCACTCCGGACAATCCGCCTTGCACTGTCGCGCTGGAGATCCTGGGGATCTCACTCACTCCTAATGATCCACCAGGGAACGAGCTCGCCGTGGAGGCGCGGATCAACGTGAGCACACCCACTCCGATCAAGATCCACGACGGCATCAACTGCGACGTGATGCTCAACACTGCCAACGGGAGCCGAGACCACGCAAGGGTGCAGACCACCATCACCATGAACCCCGACTCCGGGAGCAAGCGGCTCATCCTCGGCGTCGGAGAACTCGCCATCCCGGACGGCGACATCGAGAACGACGACATCAGCATCACGGGCGGGTTCATGTGCTGGGTCGTCAATACCTTTGCCAAAGGGATGATCATCGACCAGCTCACAAGTCAGATAAACGACTTGGCTGGACCCATGGTGGAGGAGAACCTCTGCATGGCCTGCGATCAGGGCGAGCTCTGCCCCACCATGTCCACCTGCGACGGCGAGTACTGCCAGGAGGACAGCGGCGAGGGCTGCGTGATGCCCTTCGGCATGGAGGGCCGCATGGACCTTGGCGGCATGCTGGGCTCCTTTGCGCCTGGCAAGCAGGCGGATCTGGACCTCCACCTCTGGGCTGGTGGCTATGCCAAGACCAACAATGCCGGCGTCTCCATCGGGGTGCTCACTGGCGCCCGCACCCCCGAGCGGAGCGAGTGCGTTCCCCAGCGGGATCCGCCGGACCTCACGCCTGCGCCCTACTCGGACGCCTTCTCCGGCAACACCCGCCCCGCCGACGATGTGCCCTTCCACGTGGGCATCGGCATTCACAAGAAGTTCCTGGACGCCGCGGGCTACGCCGCCTACGACTCGGGCCTCCTCTGCCTCGACGTGGGCCCGAGGGAGGTGGCGCAGCTCACCACGGGCACCTTCCAGCTCCTTGCGGGCTCGATCCTCGAGCTGACCCACGACGAGGAGGCGCCGGTGGTGCTCAGCGTCCGGCCCCAGAACCCGCTCTACTTCACGTTGAGCGAGCCGGTGGTCACCCAGGACCCTGGCACGGGCGAGTACGAGATCGAGACTCCCCTCATGACCGTGAGGTCCCAGGACTTCGCCCTCGACTTCTACGTCTTCATGGACTACCGGTTCATAAGGGCCTTCCGCCTCCTGGCTGACCTCGCCATCCCCGTTGCGCTGGTGGTGAACTCCCAGAACCAGCTGGTTCCCGTGCTCGGCGACCTGACCGACGCCTTCGAGAACCTGCGGGTCGTGGAGTCCTCCCTGCTCGAGGAGGACCCGGCCACCATGGCCACCCTCTTCCCCTCGATCCTGAGCATCGCGGCAGGCTTCATTGGCGACCTGGGCGCCATCGACCTGCCCGACCTCCAGGGCTTCCAGCTAGTCTTGGACGACGGCTCCATCACCTCGGTGGACAACGACACCCTCCTCGCGATCTACGCGAACCTGGCCTACTCGGCCCCGAGCCCCAAGGGCGGGCAGTTCTCGGTCGCCACCATGGCAGACATCGTGGAGCGGCACGTCCCGCCAGCGGGCAGCCGCATCGGCACCATGGAAGAGTACCGCGAGCGCGGACCGGCTGTGACCCTCGCCCTCTCGGGCGAGGCGCCCGACGACTCCTCGGCGCCCCTCGAGTGGCAGTACCGCGTGAACGGAGGCTTCTGGTCCCTCTTCACCGACTCGCCCGTGGTGTTCCTCCGAAGGCCCGATTTCCTGCTCCAGGGCCGGCACAGGATAGAAGTACGCGGCCGGGTGAAGGGCTCGCCCCGCACTCTGGATCCCGAGCCCGCGACGCTGGAGTTCCTGGTGGACACCGGGGCCCCCAAGCTGGAGGTCCTGCGGGAGGGCCAGACGGTCGCCTGGCAGGGCTGGGACAACCTGACCGAGCCAGGCAGCCTGGAGTACTCGATCAGCCTGGCGGGCGGGCCCTTTGTCCCCTGGACGGGCCCCGGGACCTCCCTGGAGCTGCCCGAGGGCTTCGCGGGCGCGGTGAAGGTGCGGGTCCGCGACGAGGCAGGAAACGAGACCGTGGCGGGCGAGCGCATCCTCGGCCTCTATGGCCGCATCACCGTGCCCCCGAGCGAGTCGAGCTGCGGGAGCTGCAGCCAGCAGGATCAGCCCTCAGGCCTACTCTGGCTCGCCTTCGGGCTCCTTGGATTCTTGTGGATCCGGCGGCGTGGGCAGGGGGCCGAGAGGGGGCGGGCGCGTGGACGCGGCCTCCCTTTCGCCCTGGCCTTCGTGCTGGCGGCGGGCGGCGGCGCCAACTGTGACTGCGGCAAGAAGCCTCACGGCGACAACCCCTGCCCCGACGCAGGCGTGGACTTCGTCTGCTCCAACCTGGAGCTGGTCTGTTATCCAGGCCAGGAGAAGCTGCCCGCCGAGCCCATCGTCGTTAATCCTGAAACCTGTGAGCCCGAGCCGGTCGTCTGCGAGTGCGTCGGGGACGCAAGCGACGTGGACCCAGGGGACTACGGCAGGTTCCTGTCGATCGACGTCCATGACGGCTCCCCGGTGGTCTCCTGCTACTCGGATCGATGGGGAGATCTCGTGGTGGTCACCCTGGATGGCAGTGCGCTGGTACCCGAGTCCGTTGATGGCGTTCCGGGTAATCTCCCGACCCTCGACCCGGAGGGCTACCGGGGCGGCGTCACGGCCAGGGGTGACGACGTGGGCATCTTCACGAGCGCGAAGATCGACAGTGAAGGCACCGTGCACGTGAGCTACGTCAGCAAGGAGAACGGCGCCCTGCGCTACGCTCGCGGCACTCCCGGAGACTGGGAGGTCCACGAGGTGGAGGCCCCTAGTGGAGATGACGCGGAGACCTTCTACACCGCGCTCATGCTGGACGGAACGGACAAACCCTCCATCGCCTTCATGGTCACCGGGCTCCCCGACGCCTCTACCCCTGGAGGCTTCGTGAGCCAGCTCCGCTACGCCGTGGCAGAGGATAGCTCTCCCGGAGGCTCCTCCGACTGGACCTTCGGGGTGGTGGACGAGATCCCGATCCCCTGCGCCGGCCTCTGCGATGGCGGCCAGGTCTGCGTTGCGGAGACCTGGCTCTGCGCGGCCGAGGAGGATTCTTGCGGCGCCTGCGGTGAAGGAACGGGCTGCGTGGGAGGCGCCTGCGTGGACATCCTCACGGCTGCGCGCTTCATCGACCACCCCGAGGGCGTGGGCCTCCACGTCAGCGGAGGGCGACTCTCAACGGGCGTTCCGGTGCTGGCCTATCACGACCGGACCTTCGGCCTTCTGCGCATGGCTGTTGGGAGCGACACAGGAGACGCCTCGGGCTGGACCGCCACGATCCTGGAGGGGGACGCCTACACCGACATCGGGCTCTACTCATCCCTTGCCGTGGATCCTTCGGACCTGCTGCACATCACCTACACCGACGCGGTCCGGGATGAGCTCCTCTATCTCCAGGCTGACTCGACCGGCGCAGTGCTCCTGAGGGAGGTCGTGGATCCGGGCATCCGCCCGGTGGGAGGTCCGGCGGAAGCGCGCCACGTGGTGGGCCTCGACAGCAAGGTCTTCATCGACGCCGGGGGCGCGCTGCGGGTGATCTACCAGGACGGCACCACCGCGGATCTATGGAACGCCATTCGAAACGGGGACGCCGACTGGACCCTGACGCCCCTCCTGGAGGGAGGCCCAGGCTACGGCTTCTTCGTGGACGTGGCCATGGACGGTGATGGCACGCTCTGGGCCGCCCAGTATGTCTATGACCAGTCCACCCCGGTGATCGGCCACCTTGAGATCTGGCGGCTCTAGCCAGGCCATCTCACCCCCTCGAGCGGGTTTTTGTTCTCCCTGGGCCCGCCGTGCTAAGTTGACCCTTGCGGCGCTAATTGCGCCACCGCCCCAAAAGTGAACAGCGAGTCAAACGCCCCCGAGGAGATCCTGAAGGCGCAGCAGGCGCGGCTCGTGAGCGCGCCCATCGATGCCCGGCCTGGGGCCCGCTGGGAGCTGGGAGCCACCGGAGTGGGCCCCGCGTCGCTGCAGGCTACCCGTCGGGACCTCTCGCTCCTTTCCAGCCTACCCGTCGGGCACCATCTGCGCGTGGACTCGCTCCGGGAGAGGCCCGATGGGGGGCTCGAGGTTCACGTGCCTTGGGTCCCCGAGCACCTTGGCCTCGACCAGATAATCGCAGAGGCTGGCCCCCAACCCCTGCCAAGGGTGCTCGCCCTGGCCCGCGGCCTTTCGGCCAGCCTGGCAAGCTTGCACCAGCAGGGCCTCGTGCATGGCGGCCTGCATCCGCGTCTCGTGCGGGTGCCTCCTCTTTGCGAAGGGGGCGAGCGCGCTCCCGATCCCTACCTGGTTGGAGCCGGCTGGGCCCCCCTGCGAGTCGCGTGGAACCAGAAGGGGGAGAGCGATCCGGACATCCTGCGCTACCTCGCGCCCGAGATGCTGCGGGGCCAGGCCTCCAAGCTGGATCGGCAGGCTGACATCTTCGGCCTCGGCTGCCTGGTGTTCGAGGCCCTCACCGGACGCCCGGTCTTTCCGGGGACCGACCCGGAGCTGGTCCGCCAGGCCATACTCCGGCCCGAGCGCCCTGATCTCCGCAAGGACCTTGGGCCCGCCGAGGAGCCCCTCGCCAAGGTCTTGCGCCGCTGCCTCTCGGCAGAGCCATCGGACAGGTTCACCTCGGCAACTGCCCTTTGGAGAGAGCTCGCCCCGGCCCTGGGCGGCCAGGCCACGCCTCTCCCGGCGCTCCACGACCCTGGGGGCAGGTCTGCGCAGGCGAAGCTCGCGGACACGCCCGAGAGCACGTCTCCAAACCCCATTGCAGCTGCAGACGGCACCGAGGCGGCCCATCCTCCAAGAGTTCGGCCCATGAAATCGCAGAAGGGCCCAAATCCAGGCTTCCTCACGGCGCTGCTCTTCATTTCAGCGGCGGCGATCGCGCTCGTCGTGCTCGCCTTTGGACGCCTTGGCTCGCCAGAGAGACAGCCCGAGGATCCCCTGGCGAAGGAGCTCTTCAGCCCCGCGGGGCCCTCTTCGGGCCCTCGGCTCGGAGCGGACGCAACGGTTCTAGAAGCCAGACGAGTCTCGGACCCACGCCACTCGGTGCCGCCGACCGTCCGGGTGGATCCGCGCACCACGAGGCTCAGGGAGGCTCTCGGGCGGGTGGGCTTCACCGAGGAGGAGGTCATCGTCTCCGAGCTCCTCAGGCGTCACGTGGAGCGCGCAGTAAAGGCCCTCGGCGCGAAGGACGCGCGGCAGTTCGACGAGGCCATGCGCACGGTGGAGCTGGCTACGAGGCCACGGGAGTGCCCTCCTCTCCTGCGGCTGAAGCGCAACTACATCATCGGCGGCATCAGAAACCTCGGGGCCCGCCTGGGTCACTGGGACAGGTTTCGAATCGAGCGCATGCTCGCCGATGCCGGCGCCATCCCAGGTGCTTGCCCCACCCGGAGCGCGCTGCTTAGACCGCTGGTCCTCGAGATCCGCGACAGGCAGCGGCAGGCTGGATACGAACGAAGGTGAGCCAGCCGGGACGCCCGAGTCCGCCACAATCGTTGGTACAGGGACCTTTTCATTGTCATCCGATCGGCTAAAGTAGAGCCCCATGGCCCCCAAGTCACTGCTCCCCAGCCTCGTCCTTGCCGCGCTGCTCGTTGGCGCCATGGCAGCTTGCAAGAGAGCCGCTGAAAGACGGGTTGAGTTGAGCGACCCTGCCTTGAAGGCAACGACAGGCAGCGCCAAGGAAGACAGAAGCGCTCCAAGACCGCCCTCGGCGCTGGCCGCTCCGCGCCCCGGGCAAGGTGGCTCAGGGCCGAGCAACGCCGCCCCAACCGAGTCGACTCTCAAAGGCGACCCGGCGGCTCCTGTGACGCCCAAGGCCGATGATCGGCTCCCCACCGACCCGAGAGACCGAAGACCCGCGCAACCGGCGGATGATGGAGGGCAGATCGGACACCTTCGGCTCGAGATGCCCCAGCCGCCTCGCATAGCCCTCGCTAGCCCGGGGGACGAGCCCAGGCGCGCCCTCCGCTACCGACTATTCGAGGGGGATCTCCTGGTCTGGGACGCCCAGGTCATCCAGCGAACCGAGCTGCGAAACGAGAAGTCCTGCCCGCCCGTCACTTCCCCAACGAGCGCCTGGACGCCACCCCTTCAGACGATTCCCCTGACCTACCGGGTACAGGTGACGAGCCGCGTGACGAGCTCGCTCCCCGAGCGCCTGACCCTCGAGACCAGGTTCCACAAGGCGCGCCTCGAGCTCCCGCCAGGGCTCTCGGATCAGTCCTCGCTCTTGACCTCCCTGCTGGAGAGCGCGTCCTATGTGGTCACCCTCAGCCGCACGGGGAGGACCGAGAGCTTCCTGCTCGGCAAGCTGACAGGGGTGACAATGAAGTCCGTGCTCGACAGGCTCCGCACTCCGCTCGGCATGGTGCAGCCACTGCTCCCAGAACCACCCGTCGGCGCAGGCGCCTCCTGGAGCCAGGATCACCGGCTCGCCCTTCTTCAGCCAGGTGGCCGCGTGAACTCCCACTACCAGGTGAGCTACGGCCTTACGCGGCCAAGCGGCCAAGAAAACGAGTCCTCGGTCCACGTGAAGATCTCGACGAAGGTGACCCTGGACGGCCAGGTCATGGGGGAGACATACCAAGGCCAGGGCCTCGGACAGGGGCGCCTCGAGCTGGATCCCGAGCGCGGCTTCCTCCGATCGGCCTCGGGCGAGATGACAGTGTGCACCTCCGTGATGGGCCGCTCCTCTCGGACCCACACCCGCTACTCCCAGACCTTCCTGGCCTCCGAGTCGAAGCTTACTAACGGAAAGGCGGGCCTCGATTCGCACCAGGTCCGTCCCGCACCCGAGGGGTCACCCAGAACCGGCCCCAAGACCAGCCCCGGTCCCTCGCCCGAATCGCGGTGAGCTGCTTCGAGCCGCTCGAGCCTGGTCCCTCGCTTGCGAAAAGAGAGGCACAGCGGGGCGCGCTATGGCGTGTGGCCCCCGAGCTGATGGACATCAATCGCGAGCTGGTTCCAGTCCGAAGAAGACCAGGTGGCGCTCCCGGCGACTATCCCCTGCTTCCGAACGAGGGTGACGTCCTGGGCGAAGTAGGCGGCGTCGCCGATGACGCCAATGAGATCCAGGCGAGCCGAGGCAGGATCCACCAGCTCCACGGCGTCGTTTCCATTGTGGCTCAGATTGCCGCTCTCCTGGTTCGGCGTGAAGATCGTTCCCAGCGGGTGCCCCACGACGTACACCGAGCCGGGCATGAGCACGTGGGCGGCGAGGAGCACTGTCCCCGAGGGGCTCGAGGCGCCGTTCGAATACACCCTGATCCGGTAGCCGTCGAGGTTCACCGAGCTCGCCGTGCCGTTGTAGATCTCAACGTACTTGTTGTTGCTCGAGCCCTCCACATACTCAGACATGAACAGCCCGCCGACCGGCGGTGCGGTGCACGCCCCCCCGACGCACACGAGGCCAGTCGTCGCGCAGTCCTCGCTCGATGCCTGGTAGGTGCAGACCGCGCTGCCGCCGCTCTCGGCGCAGGTGCCCGTGGAGGGATAGTGGAGCGCCAAGTTGCCCGTACATGCATCCGCTGGCGGCTGGGTGCAGGGGTTGGGGTTGCAAGGGTCGCCGGGGGTCACGCAGAGGCCATCCTGGCAGACCAGGCTGCTCTCGGCGCAGTCCACCTGGGCGGGGGTGTAGCTGCAGGAAGCCGAGCCGCCGCTATTCGTGCAGGCGCCGGTGCTCGGGTGCACGTTGGCAACGTCGTTCGTGCAGGTATTGGCGGGAGGATTGGTGCATGGGTTTGGAACACACGGGTCTGGAGGAGCGACGCAGACGCCCTCCAGACATACGAGGCCGCTCTCCTCGCAGTCCACGGTCACCGGCGCGTAAGTGCAATCCGCCTCTCCCCCATCCACGGCGCAGGCGCCCGTCGCTGGGTGGACATAGGCCAGGTTTCCGGTGCAGAAGTCTGTGGGAGGAGACTTGCAGGGGTTCGGCGCGCAGGGGTCGGTCGAGCTTACGCAGACGCCATCCGCGCAGGCCTCCTGGGTCGAGGCGCAGTTCTGGCGCGACTGCTCCGAGTAGGAGCATGAAACCAGATCGTCCGAGACCTCGCAGGTGCCGACCTGCGCAAAGCTCACAGCCACATCGCCCTCACACTCCGCTGCTGGCGGGGCGGTGCAAGGGTTCGGGTTGCATGGATCCGCGAGACAGGCCCCGTTCAGGCAGTAGAGACCGTTCGTGGTGCAGGCCATCTCAGCCGGAGTATAGGTGCACTCAACGACGGTTCCCACCGAGTCGCAGGCTCCCACGTTGGGGTAGATGAACGCAACCGTGCCCTCGCAGCGATCCGCCGGGGGGCTCTTGCAGGGGTTTGGCTCGCATGGGTCGTCTCCGGTGGCGCACCTGGCATCCAGCAGGGCGAGCAGCAGCACCGGAACAAGTCCTAGGAGAATCTTGGGGGATCTCATGGTAGCCCTCTAGCCTTATATACCACGGGGCGACCCTATCCGAGGCGCGGTTTTCCATCCTCGGACCCGCTTTCGCCGCCTACAGGCTGGCGAAGCGCCCGGATCACCTCCACCGTAACTGCCACTGCCAGGAGCGAGAGCACCAGAGCCAGCACTCGCACCACCGTCGCGAACCGCTGGCTAAGCACCATGGCCCCGAGGCTCCAAAGGGTCATGCAGACCATGAATACGCAAGGGGCTGCCACGTACCAGAGCCTTCGCTTCTTGTCCCTGAGCCAAAGGACCACCACGAGCAGCGCGAGCCCGCCAAGGAGCTGGTTGGTCGCCCCAAACACCGGCCAGATGATCTTCCAGGGGGCAACCGGCTTCCCCGCGGAGTCGGTGAAGGGCACCATGACGAACACGGCGGGGATGGCCAGGGTGACCCCAGTGGCCAGGTAGCGGGCCAAGGGACCTCGGAGATGCGTCAGCTCTTCAAACACGTACCGACCGAGCCTGGTGCAAGTGTCAAGCGTGGTCAAGAGGAAGGTCGAAACGGCCAAGAGCCCGAAGGCCGCACCCAGTGATGGGTCCAGGCCCAGGGCGCCCAGGAAACTCCCCATCCCCTGGGAGAAGATGACGGTGGGCTCCCCGCCGCCAGTCCCCACGAGCACCACTGCCACCAGCGCGATGAGGGCCAGGACGCCCTCGAGGAGCATGCCTCCGTAGGCAACTGGCAGAGCGTGGGCCTCTCGATCGAGCTGCTTGGCCGTGGTGCCAGATGCCACGAGGGTGTGAAAACCAGAGCTGGCACCACAGGCCACCGTGATGAAGAGGGCTGGGAGCAGCGCACCGAGATGAGGGTCCGATAAGGACCCCAGCGCGGGGAGCCCTGCGGAGGGGAGCCCTCCGGAGAGGGCTCCGGCCAGGATTCCCGCGAGCCCTCCCAAGAGGCATCCGAAGAGGAGAAACGATGAGAGGTAGTCCCTGGGTTGCAGGAGCAGCCATACGGGGAGAACCGACGCCACAAAGCAGTAGGACAGCAGGACGATGTCCCAGAAGATCTCTGGCCTGCCGATGCCCAGGGCCCTTGGATCCATGGGCAGCTGCTGTCCAGCCCAGATGCCCGCGAAGACCAGCGGCACGAAGCAGACTGAGCCCAACCAGAGGGGCAGGCCCCGGCGAACCACCAGGATACCGAAGATCACCGCGAGGACTATGTACATCACCGACGACGACGCCACTCCCCCGGACTTTGTGAAGGTGCTTGAGGTCAGGTCCAGAAAAACCACCGTGACGTAGAGAAGAGTCAGGTAGATGAAGGCCAGCATGAGACGGTATCCGAGTGGGCTCAGATATCGCCTGGATATTTCCCCAATGGACCGGGCCCGGTTCCTCACGGAGGCCACCAGGCTTGCAAGATCTTGCACTCCCCCGATGAGGACGGAGCCGAGCACGATCCAGAGGGCCACCGGCAGCCAACCAAAGGCCGCTGCGGCGATGATCGGTCCGGCGATTGGCCCCGCCCCTGCGATGGACGAGAAGTGATGGCCAAAGAGCACCGCTGCCCGAGCCGGGGCATAGTCGTAGCGCACCGTTGGATCCTTGCCCATCTCTGGATCATCGTGAATCGTGTGCGCCGGAGTTGGCCTGGCGTTGTCCACGCCCAACCATCGTGCGACCAGATGGCCGTAGGTGAAGTAGCCGAGAACGAGCAGGGCAACGCCCAGGACGAAGAAAAGAGCGACCATTGCTCAGCCTGCATATCACTCTGACGAGCATTTTTCCAGAGCGTTGCCCCTCTCGAACCCACGCAGTGCTGCAAGTCCTCTACTCCTCCAGTGCTCCAGGGCCGCGAGAGAGTGGGCAGTCTCAGTGGACGCTAGAGAGGTTGCCCGGAGCCCGGCGGCTTGGTACTTTGGGGCAGATGCCAAGGGCCACAGGAGCTTCGACGACCCCGTGAAGACCTGGGAAGTCATCATCCCTCCCGCGGGCGGTGGCGCACTACGCGCCCTCACCATACAAGGGGCAACCTGGATGATGGCGCTATCCGAGGCCCTAAGGCGCCTCGAGGATCCGGCCCCCCTGTCCAGCCTGATGTGCAACATCACTCCCTATGGGAGTCTGGAGATCGTGGACAGCCAGGGTC
>JAVEWA010000132.1:0-12872 GCA_034004785.1 Polyangia bacterium | reverse complement strand
CGGAGTCAGAGAGAAGGAAGATCCGAGGGGCGGTCAGGTTGCGGAACCAAATCACACACTGCGACGTTGAGTTTACCCCCGAGTTCGCGATGGCGAAGTTCTCCGAGGTATTCGCTTTCCTCGCGTACTTCCAGGCTCGCCACCTCGGTGTTGAAATCGAAGATGTTCTCGGGGAGCCGACCCTCCAGGAGGTTGGCAAGTTGGAAAAGTGCTTCGCCGAGTTGCAGCGCATAGCCTTCCAGAGGATCGAAGACGAAGGCATCAGCTCGGATTTCCTGATGGCTTGCCCGGCCTGCGGCGAGGAGACCTTCGTCACCGAGAACCTGGCGGGGGTATGCTACCTGTGTCGCACAGCGGAAGACGTGGTCGAATGCCCTCACTGCCATGAGATTCACTTCGCAAATGACATGGAAAATTTTTCGGGCCTGATCGATGCAGACTGTGAGGAGGGCCAACCTGTCGTCTACAACGACTACGGATACAGGGATTACACCGCCTGTCCTTCATGCCTACTGAGGATCCGTGAGGATATTGAGGACCAGCGCGCCCGCGCCTACTACCACGAGTGCGAGATGGATGCCTGGTATCGGAGGAGGGACGGAGATCCGAGATGACCCGGAAGCCATACCCCCACGAGGAGCTGGTGCAGGAGATCCGCGGGCTGCTCACGGGGCAGGTGTTCTTTGCCATCTCGGACGACTCGGACATGTACGCCGTTCGGATGGGGGACGAGTCCCCGATGAACGCCCAGGTGAGCCGCAATGTGTCCAGGCAACGGAAGGCCGAGAACCTCGGGCTGGAGCTCGTGGAGATCGGGGAGGCTGCGGCGGAGGCGGTGGCCCTGGGGCTCAGGATGCAGGGCCAGTGGCGGCAGGAGCTGGTGCCCTTCGCGAAGGAGCATTGCGGCGTGCCGGTGATCCGGGCGGCGCTGGAGCTCGTGGCGGTCAGGAAGCGGGACCCGCTGGCCTGGCAGGCCGGGCAGATCCTGGAGCGAGCGGGCGATCAGCGAGGGAAGGGAAGGGCTCCATGAGGTCTCTTGCGGGGACCCATTCAGCCTCCATCGCGGCCATCGTGGAGATGCAGCGGACGCAACGGAAGGACGCGTGGAAGCTGGCGCTCGTCCAGCGCGATGTGGTCTGGGACGAGTTCCGCGTCGCCAAGCTGCTCGACTCCATCCTGGCCGGCTACCCCATCGGAACGCTTCTTCTTTGCCGCACGAAGGACCGGACATACGAGCTCGATCTCGAGACGCGTCAGCTCGCGAGAGGCGACTCCTGGCAGCTCCTCGATGGACAGCAGCGTTGCGTGGCGCTCGGAGCGCTCTTCCTCCCGCCTGCGGCGCGAGGGGAAGAGAGGGCCGTGCGCTTCTTCTGGCGACTTGCCGGGTCGCAGCCAGATTTGAAGACTGGCAAGCGCGATCCGAAGATCCTGGACTACATCCGTTGGGGTGAGCCCGGGTCCGAGGAAGAGAGCAAGACGCTGCCTCCTGGGGCAACGCGTGGGGAGTGGATTGACCTGGCTCTGCTCGGGGAGTGGCTGCTTTCCAAACGGCGTGTCGATGCTGCGGCAATCGAAAGGTACGATGAAGATGCCCTGGGCAGGCTGCTTCTGAGCATCGATGAGGCCATCGAGCCAGTCGACGACGAGTCTTTTCACGTGGTCAGGGGTAGGCTCGCTCGCCTGGTCGAGCGCTTCGACAAGCCCTGGATCCCCGTCCAGCGCATTGAGCTCGAGGGGGCCGAGGACGTGCTGCACGTCTTCGCCCGCGCAAACATGGAGGGCGTGAGGACCAGCCCGGCCGATGTGTTCTTCGCCGCTGTGAAGACTGCCTGGCCCGACGCGGAGGAGTCCCTGGCCTCGGTCTGTCAGCGGAGCGGGGGCTTCCTCTCGCGCATGCAGGCGCTGAGAGCGGTTGCTCGCGTGGCGAGCTTGCAGGAGGGCGGGAAGGATCTCGTGCCGCTCGACGTGGCGCGTTTGAAGGGTGAGGCTGGTAGAGCCGTCGTGGACGCGATGCAGAAGGTGTCCCACGATCAGGAGCTGCTCGACCGTTGGCGTCGTTTGGGCCGTTACCTGGCCAAGCCCAACGTGCTCGGCCTGGGTATCAGACACATCGACGAGCATCTGCTCGATCACGTGCTGGCATGGATCGCCGCGCGCCGTGAGCCCGCCTCCACAGATGAGCTGGCAACGGCTGCCGGGTACGTCTTCTGGGGATCGGCGTTCCGCTTGTACGGCATCTTCCGCGACACGTTCTCGCGTGACGCCATGACAAGAGCGTGGGAAGCCGGCCGGTCGGCGGAATCCCTGCCCGTCGAAGCCATCCTGCGCTACGCGAGGGAGAAGTGGCACAACCTCTCCTACGGCCGGGGCGTGGTGCGAGCGCCCTGGCATGCCTCGGGCAGGGAGAGACGTGAGGTGTGCAGGGCAGTAGTGAACGATCGCGGCCGGCTCTTCCTGTGCATTGCTCAGCGGATACCGATACCGCTCAATGCCAGGGGTGCCAAGAAGCCGATCTCGTTCGACTGGGATCATATCGTCGCGCAGCACTTCCGCAGCACGAGGATGAAATGGCGGGGGCCGGACGGCAAGCAGTGGAAGCGCTTGCACCCAAAGACCTACCTGATGGGTCGCGCCGGCAACCTCTGCCTGCTGGAGGCCTGTCTGAATCGCGCCTTGCAGGACAGCGCTCCGGGAGCCAAGCTTTCCACCATCGACGACTACAGGAAGCAAGGGACGCTACAGCCCGAGCGGCTTTTCCTGAACAGACCGGAGCGCCGCCTTCTCGGCAGGCTTGACGACTACCTGGAGAGACGAGAGCCCGAGGATGTTGACGGGATGATGAAGGTCTTCGAGCGGTTCGTCGGTTACCGGGAGTGGAGGCTCTGGAGGTACGCAGTGAGGACGTTCCCGATCGTGGCGACGTTCAGGTCGGTGCTGTTCGAGGTTGCCTCGAAGGAGCCCGTATGAGTCGGGGGCGGAGCCGGGATGAGGAACAGAGGATGAGAAGCCTGAAAACCGGCGAAAAACCAAGCGTTGGAGGAAACCAAGGCCATTGGTATACTGTGTCCGGATCGTGGAGAGCCGTCGATCCGAGCGGGAGCCCAGCAGCGTGAACCAGGTGAGTCCTACAACGTGCCCAGTGAAATCATCGAGGCTGTTTGGCCGGCAGCGCCAACTGTTGTCGCTGTTGGATGAGCTCGGTGGCCGCGTGGGAAACCTCGACTTCCAGAAGCTGCTGTTCCTTTACTGCCAGGAGCTCGGAGAGACAGCGCCCTACGAGTTCGTGCCCTACAAGTTCGGAGCCTTTTCGTTCACCTCCTACGCTGACCGCAGGAAGCTCGTAGAGCACGGGCTTCTCTGCGACGACGAGAAGCACTGGCGGATCACTGCGTCGGGCCGCAAGGCCGTGGAGGGGGGCAGTGGCCGGCATCTCGCCGTGTTCGCTCACAAGTATCGTAACCTTCGCGGCGATGGTTTGATCGCCGAGACGTATCGCCGGTTCCCCTATTACGCTGGGCGAAGTGAGGTCGTTGACCGGGTGCTCGCGGGGGACGACGAGGCGCTACGACGGATCGTGGCGGCCCGACCGCGACCGGAATCGCCGCCGCCGCTGGCGACCATCGGCTACGAGGGCCTGACGCTCGAGAGCTACTTGAACCGCTTGCTCAGCGCAGGAATCACGGTCCTGTGTGATGTGCGGAAGAACCCGATCAGCCGCAAGTACGGATTCTCGAAGGGCACCCTGTCGCGGGGTTGCGAGGGGGTCGGAATCCGCTACGAGCAGCTCCGCGAGCTGGGCATCGACTCGGATAGACGACGGCACCTCGACACCCAGGCGGACTACGACGCCCTGTTTGCGGAGTATGGGAGGAGCACGCTGCCCAACCAGGGGGCGGCGCTCTCCCGGATTCGGCGCTGGATCGAACAGGGGGAGCATGTGGCGTTGACGTGCTACGAGAAGCTCCCCCAGCAGTGCCATCGCAGCCACGTTGCTGACGCTGTGGCTCACGGGTTCAGCAAGGGGTGCGGCAGCACGGTCCGAGCGATTCACCTATGAACACCATGACCGGGGAGGGGGCATGGACAAGCAGGACAAGCAGCGGATACTGATCACGGTCAAGACCTATCCCACCCTGTCCAAGAAGTATGGGGAGACGGTCTGCACGGCCGGCTTGCGAGAGGACGGAAGCTGGGTGCGCATCTACCCGGTTCCCTTCCGGCTGCTCGAGAAGTGGGCGCAGTACCGACGCTACGACTGGCTCGAGTGCCAGCTCGTCAAGAACACGTCGGACCCCCGCCCCGAGTCCTACCGCCCGGCTGCGGGTACGGATCTGGTGCCAGCAGGGCACGTTGGAACTGACGACCAGTGGCGCGAGAGGCGCCGCATCGTGCTCGGGTGCGCCCAGGTGTATAACCGGATGGACGAGCTCATCGAGAATGCCAAGGCCAACGAAGCGTCGCTCGCGGTGTTCAAGCCGGCCAAGGTGACTGACTTCGTGTGGGAGGCCGACGAACGCGAGTGGGACCCACAGAAGCTGCGGCAGATGCGCTCTCAGTATAACCAGTACGATCTGTTCGACGACAACTCCTGGCGGGAAACCTTCCGCGTGGTGAACAAGCTGCCATACAACTTCTCCTACAAGTTCGAGGACGCCACCGGGAAGCCGCGAAAGCTCCAGATCCTCGACTGGGAGGTAGGGGCGCTCTACTGGAATTGCCTGCGAGGTGCTAAGGGAAACGAGCCCGAAGCGCTCGCAAAGGTCCGCCAGAGATACTTCGACGATTTCACTACGAAGGACCTCCACTTCTATCTCGGCACGACGCAGGAGTGGCACCAGCGGTCACCGAACCCCTGGGTGATCATCGGCGTGCTCCCGATTCCCCCCGTGAGCCAGCTTGGCCTGTTCTGAGAGGACTGGATTGACCATGACGACCACGGCGCCTCGTGAGCACCTCGTCCGGGCACTCGAAGCCGACCTGATCGGGCCATTCGATCCGGAGGCGCTGGAGGACGAGGTCCTGAAACTGCCGCCTTCGCGGTGGTACTTGACGGGATTCATTGCGCCATCGTCGGGCCGGGAGCTGCTCGAGCCCACCGACGACGAGATCGCCGCTGGACCGGACCTGACCGAGGAGGAGACGGCCGGGCACGAGCCCGAGCCCAAGCAGAAGAGCCGGCTGCCCTCGTCGCTGGGGGTGTCGGTCCTGCTGCCGCCCGGGCAAGCCAGTGACGCGCTTACCGTGGTGGTTTCGTTTGCCGAGTACCGTGCGGAGAAGATGGAACAGGAGGACGGGAAGAAACCGGCCAGGGTGTGGCGGCGGGTGAGGCGCGAGCCGGTGACGGTGCTGCTCGAGCTGGACTCCAAGACCGTGGGCAACGGGGTGGGCGTGCCTGGCTATCCTGGCATCCACTTGCGCGGCAAGCTGGACCCAGTGGCCGAGGCGGCGGCGCAGGGACTCGAAGATGGCACCAGGGCTCTGTCGCTGTTCCTGGTCAACGAGCGGAACGTAGGTGAGCGAGGTCGAGAGGACGAGGAGTTCGTGTTCCAGGTGCGGATGGAGCTGCGCTTCGAGGCGGGGTTCGTGCCCCGACCGAACCGGCGGGGGGAGCGCTCTGGGCACTGGGATGACCGGGTGTCGGATCTCCAGTTTCGCAGCCGCTGCGAGTTCGCGGTTGGGCATGGGGTGGCCGTGGAGGTGGTCGCCGCGGGTGGCGAGGCGAGGGCAGAGGGCCGCGTGACAGCGGTCGCCACCACCTGGCTTCCTCGCGCAGAGGTGCGCCGGGTGGAGACACACCGCGAGCCGGGTGTGGTCACCGAGATGGAGAAGCTGGGGGCGCTCGCGGACGGCGAGGCCGTGGAGGCGGCGCTGGGGGCGCTCCCAGAGCGGTACGGCGCGTGGATCGAGGAGCAACGCGCCATCGAGCTCCGCTCCCTCAAGCGCCGGGAGACCCTGGACATACTGATGAACAACGCCGACACGGCCAGGCGGCGCATCGCCTCGGGGATTCGGCGCCTGAAAAAAGATGCCGAGGTCCGCGAGGCGTTCTGCCTGGCCAACCAGGCAATGGCCGCGGCGGCCCTCCAGCGGAACCCGGAGCGGTATCCCCCCGGGGGCGACCGGCCGGCCTGGCGGCTTTTCCAGCTCGCCTTCGTGCTGCTCAACATCGACGGAGCCTCGGACGAGACGCATCCCGACCGAGAGAACGTGGAGCTCATCTTCTTCCCCACGGGCGGCGGCAAGACCGAGGCCTACCTCGGGCTCATCGCCTTCGTGGTGCTGCTGCGGCGCCTACGCGGGCGTGAGCGCCCGGACGGCGGGCTCGGTGTGGCGGTGCTCCTCCGGTACACGCTGCGGCTCCTGACGCTGGACCAGCTCGGCCGGGCAGCCACGTTGATGTGCGCCCTGGAGAGGATCCGGCAGCGAGACCCGAAGCGGCTGGGGGACGTGCGGTTCGCCGTGGGGCTCTGGGTGGGGCGCAGCGCCACGGCAAACACCCTGGGGGCGGTGGCCAAGGCCGTCACCGACTACAAGAACAACTCCTCCAAGAAGGCGGAGTCGCCCTTCCCGCTGCCGTGCTGCCCCTGGTGCGGCCAGGAGCTGGGGCGTCAGAGCCTGACCCTCAAACCGACGCGCCAGAAGCCCACCGAGGTTGTGGTGGGCTGTCAGAACATTCACTGCGACTTCTCGGCGCGGAGCAACCCCGAGGGGCTCCCGGTCCTGTTCGTGGACGAGCAGGTGTACCGGGAGCTGCCGGCCTTCATCGTCGCCACGGTGGACAAGTTCGCCATGCTGCCCTGGAGGGGCGAGACGGGGATGCTCTTCGGGCGGGCGCACGCACGTGCGGGAAGGGCGTTCTTCGGGCCACTGGACAAGATCGGAAAGGACGCCGAGAAGCTGCCCGAGGGGCTGCGCCCCCCGGAGCTGATCGTCCAGGACGAGCTCCACCTGATCTCCGGGCCGCTGGGGACGATGGTGGGGCTCTACGAGACGGCCATCGACGCCCTGTGCTGCCGGCAACAGGAGGACGGGCGGGACCTCGGGCCGAAGATCGTGGCGTCCACGGCCACCGTGCGCCGGGCGCGCCACCAGGTGGAGGCCCTTTTCGGGCGCAAGGAAGTGTCGCTGTTCCCCCCGCCCGGCGTGGACAACTCCGAGACCTGGTTCGCCAAGGTGGACCACAAAAAGCCCGGCCGGCTCTACGTGGGCGTGGCAGCGCCGGGGCGGGCCATGAAGGCGGTCCTGCTCAGGGTGTACGTGGACCTGCTCTCGGCGGCGATGAGGGTGTACGACCCGAAGGCCGCTCCTGGCCAGACCGCAGACGCCTACATGACCCTCGCGGGCTACTTCAACTCGCTCCGCGAGCTGGGTGGCATGCGCCGCCTGGTGGAAGACGAGGTGCAGACCCGCTGCTTGCAGCTCGAAGCACGCAGGCCGCTGAACCACGAGGGGGAGAACCCCTGGTTCGCCAACCGGCTCATCCAGATGGAGCCGGTGGAGCTCACCAGCCGGGAGACCACGGGGCGAATCAAGGAATCCAAGGAGCGACTGAGCTTGCCCTACCGGGACTCCCGGCGCGTGGACGTGCTGCTCGCCAGCAACATGATCTCCGTGGGCGTGGACATTGACCGCCTGGGCCTGATGGTGGTGGCCGGACAGCCCAAGACCACCAGCGAGTACATCCAGTCCTCGAGCCGGGTCGGCAGGCAGGAGCGGTGGCCGGGGCTCGTGGTGACCTGTTTCAACGTCCACAAGCCCCGGGATCGCTCCCACTACGAGCGTTTCACGGCCTACCACGAGAGCTTCTACCGATTCGTGGAGGCCCAGAGCCTGACCCCGTTCTCCGGCCCGGCCCTCGAGCGTGGCCTCGCCGGCACCCTGGTCGCGATGACCCGGCTGCTGGATCCGGCGCTCACCAAGCCGGTCAATGCGATGCTCCTCGGGGAGCATCGGGCCGTGGGGGATCGCGCCGTGGGGCTTCTGGCTGAACGCGGCGCCTCACAGGTGCCTGATGACTATGCAAAGGTCAAAACCACCCTGACTTGCAGAGGAAAAAGCCTGCTGGACTCCTGGGAGGTGTTGATCAAACAGGCCCGGGATGGTGCCGGCACGCGGTCCTACTCCCGGTACGACAAGGACAAATCCGCCGGAAACCCGATCCTTTACCAGGTCCTCGATGAGGAACCGCCTCCACCTGGGTCCGACGAGGCGAAGTTCGTGGCGCCGACCTCCATGCGAGATGTGGAGCCCACGGTCCACTTCTGGCTTCAACGCAGGCAGCTCGGAGGGAAGTTCTGATGGCCACGGGTAAAGGATGGGGAAAGAAGCAAGCCTTTGTCCGCCCCGAGGGCCAGATTCGCCGCAGCCAGGTGGTCACGACCTTCGGGCCGGGCGCCATGGTGGACCTCATCGACAACGCCGTGCTGGTCGGCGGGCTGGACTTCTGGGACTACGACCGCAGCAAGGGAGTCAACGTCCTCCAGGAGCCGCGCCTGAGGGATCGAATCGTCCAACGCGGGCTCAAGCTCGGTGTGGAAAACGCCTTCCGGGAGCCCCCGATGGGGGATGATGCCCAGCCGTCCCGCTCCATCGGGGTGCAGGTGCTGGAGTTCCCGCGATGGTTCGTCTGCCAGAATCAGGAGTGCCGCGCCCTGGTGCGTCGCAACAACCTGGAGCTCAAGGGGGGGCGGTACATCCACCACTGTGGAGGTGAGAAAAAGAGCGAGTGCGTGCCGGTACGCTTCGTCGGGGCGTGTAGAAAGGGGCACATCGAGGACTTCCCCTGGATCTCCTTTGCCCACGACTACGGCACACCCTGCGCGGCTCCCAATCTGAGCCTCCTGGAGGGGGCCACAGGTGATTTCTCCGAAGTCATGGTGACCTGCTCGTGCGGACAACGGCAGCGAATGTCCGCCGCGCTGGTGAAGGAAACGAGCCCGCCGTGCGGAGGGTATCGCCCCTGGTTGGGCGGTGAGGCGCGTGAGGAGTGTGACGAAAAGCTCCGGCTCCTCGTGCGTACTGCCAGCAACGCCTACTTCTCCCAGGTCGTGAGCGCCCTCTCCATCCCGGAGAAAGGGCGCGAGCTCGAGAACGCCGTCAAAAGCGTGTGGGACGTGCTCCAGGCCGCCACCACCGAAACGCTGGCTGCGTTCCGGGGCATCCCCAAGGTAAAGAGCGCCCTGGATGGGTTTTCCGACGAGCAAGTGCTCAACGCCGTGGCGGCGGTGAAGTCAGGGGCGCCGGTGGATCAGGGGCCGCTGCGAACCGCTGAGTACATCCAGCTCGTGGACCAGCCGCCCGAGAGCCCTGGCGAAATCCCCGGAACAGATGACCTGTTCTTCGCCCGCACCTTCGAGCCTGCGGATGGCCTTCCGGACAAGGTGGACAGGGTCGTCCTTTGCAGCAAGCTCCGGGAGGTCCGGGTCCAAGTGGGCTTCACACGACTCGAGCCGGTCACCCCCGATCTCCAGGGGGAGTTCGACTTGAAGGTGGAGTCCGCCTCCCTGGGGCTGACCGCAGACTGGCTGCCGGCCACGGAGGTGATCGGCGAGGGGGTGTTCCTCTCCCTGGAGGAGGCCGCCGTGGCGGAGTGGGAGGAGTGCGAGGCGGTCAAGAAGCGTGGTCGTGAGCTCATGGCGGGATACGACGCCTGGGCTGCCACGCTCAAGGAACCGCCGCCCTTCCCCGGGGTCCGCTTCTACCTGCTTCATTCGCTGTCCCACCTGCTGATCTCGGCCATCTCGCTGGAGTGTGGCTACGCCGCCAGCGCCATCCGGGAGCGCATCTACTGCGCCCCGGCCGGGGACGCGACACCGATGGCGGCCATCCTGCTCCACACGGGGAGCTCCGGAAGCGAGGGAACCCTGGGCGGGCTGGTGGAGCAGGGTCGCAGGATCCGGCTGCACCTGGACGAGGCCCTCAGGCTCGGCCAGCTCTGCTCCAACGATCCGGTGTGCGCGGGCCACTCCCCGGAGAAGGATCCCGCTGAGCGGTTCCTCGAGGGCGCCGCCTGCCACGGTTGCCTGTTCATCGCCGAGTGCTCCTGCGAGCGGTTCAACCGCTACCTGGACCGCGCCCTGGTGGTCCCCACCATCGGGCGCCCGCGGGAGCTCGCGTTCTTCGAGGAGCCAGCATGACAACGCCCCGTGGTCTCACCGGCGTCGCGGTGCCGGACCTCCGCGCCCTCCTCAGCCAGGTGAAGGCGGGCAAGCTCCCGGTGCCCATCTCTCAAGCTGGTCTCCAGTCCGTGAACCTGGGGCACCTCACAGGCCGCCTGAGCAGCTTGGAGGGTGTGGATAGAGCCGGAGTACTAGCGGCGCTGTCCGTGACGCTGGCGGAGCGTGAGAGCGCCCAGGGGGGCGCCGTGGAGCTGGTCTGGACCGGACCCGAGACCAGGGCTAGCACCTCCCGGGACACCGCCGTGGTGGTGCGGCAGCTATTCACCTCCGCCAAACGGAGTGTGCTGGTCGCCGGCTACGCTTTCGACCACGGCAAGGAGATCCTCGAGCCGCTCCATACGGCCATGGTGGAGCGGGGCGTGGTGGTGGACCTGTTCCTGGACCTCCGCGAGCGCGCCCCCGCCGGGGCTAACATGGAAGAGTTCGCCGCCGAGAAGCTCGAGGAGTTCATCAAGCACAACTGGCCCTTCGGGGATCCGCTTCCGAGCCTGTACTACGCCCCATCCACGATCACCCCTGAGTCCAAGGCCAGCGTCCACGCCAAGTGCGTGGTGGTAGACGAGACCACCACCCTGATCACCAGCGCCAACTTCACCGACCGGGGCCAGTCCCGGAACATCGAGACCGGGGTCCTCATCCACGACAAGCAGCTCGCCTTGCAGATGGTCGGCCAGTGGAAGGGCGTGCTGGCAGGGGGGGAGTTCGTCCGAGGAGGGTAACCAAATGGTGATGCACAGCATGGAAGTAGCAAAGCTGCTGACACAACTTCTCGAGGCCAGCGTCTACGTGTGTCCCAAAGATCATGGCCTGAGTGGGGAAGAACTCCTTGAAGCAGGCGGTCAGCTCGGCCTGAAACAAGGAGAGATCACGGACTCCCTGAGGATGCTGGGTGGCACCCACGCTAGGTATTCCTACGAGTCTCAGAGGTATGTGCTCGACCAGTACGGAATCGACACTGACTTCCACCAGAAACAAGAACCCGAATATCGTAATCCTGACGCATTCGAGTTTGCGCGCTCGTACCTGAATGAACTCGCCCGAGAGGTTGGACAGAAAAGAGCCCAGGCTCCAAGGGACACTATCGTGGCTGCGGCCGTGCAAGGAGGGATTCCCGAGCACGATGTAGATGTGGCCATAACCGCCCTACTGATCAACGGGCTCCTTGAGGAATCCCATGCTGGTGTCGGATTGACTAAGAGCGGTGCCAGCTACGCGATGCCGTCGGCTCAACTCAAAGAGATGGAGAATAGGCACGGCATTCCGGCCAGAACTAGAGCACGCCTGGAAGAGTGCTACGTGGCAGTCAAGGACGTGATAAGCCGACGTTCAGACGGCAGGCCACCTGCCTCGCAGCCCTTCCAGGCGATGGAGTCCATGCTCGACAGCATTGGTCAGGAGCGATTCCGCCTCTGGTGGACTCGAACGGTGGCTGAGCTCAAGCTGGCCAACCCCGCGCATCAGGCCACCACAATTTCGGTTCTATCGGCAAGCCTGGCGGAAGCGGCCCTAGCCTTCGTGGTTACCAAGGCTCAAGAGAAGGGGCTCATGGTGAACCTGGGGAGTAAAACCACACAGTGGAAGTTCGTGGACCTGCTGCGCGCAGCACAGTCCGGTGCTGCGGACAAGGTGATACTGAGCCAGCCTCTGTATGAGCGAGGGAAGCGCCTCAACGAAATTAGGCAGCGTATCCACGCCGGGCACCTGATGAACGAGTACCCGAGTGGCAACATCCCGGACCTCAAACCAGAAGAAGCACGCGAAGCGCTCGAAACAGCGGAACAGCTTGTCCGCCAAGTGCTGGAGTGGCTTGAGCGGAATCTGTCCTGAGAGGGTTTGTATTCGCTGGGAAAGACTCTCGAACGCCTACCTGGCGCCCTGAGGGAGGAGACGTGTGACCGCGTGACCTACTCAGGGTGTTCTTCTACTTACTCAAGATGGACGACCTGGAATCGCGGACGAATTCCACGTAGCTCTCGATGAAGTCATCGAGCACATCTAGAATCTTCACGCGGATTGGCAGCGCGACCTCCTCGGGCCGGACAAGCCTCTTTTCCAGCACAGTGATGACGGGGCGCGTGCGGCCCTTGTTCGGGCCACTGCTCACACGCTCGTCCTTGCGCGAGTGCTTGCAGATGGACACGTGTAGCCCACACTTTCGCTTGCTGTCACGCGCCACACAGAGGGCGTATTCCACCTCCCCTTCGTTCTCCTCCTCCTCCGCGAAGCAGTGCCTGTGAGCCGTGGCCTCCTCCAGGGAAATGTCCTGCTCGATCAGTGCCTGAGCGTTCTCCGCGTAGTGATCACACTGGTACGGCACTCCGATTTTTCGGACTGCCTCCTCGACCGGACTGGTCGCCGCGGATACCCGTTCACCTGCGTCCTGATACGCTTCTACGATTTCATCAGCAAGGTTCTGGAGATGGGAGAGAGGGGTGCCATTAGATTTCTGAGCCATGTCAGACTCCTTTCGTTTGCCCTGCCGGGCTAGCTTGTGGCTCCTTCCGAAGCCGATTTGTTGAAGCGCGGTCACACGCCTCATCAGCATCATCTCCCATCCGATACGATGACGCAAGGTCAAATAGCAGGAAAACCGTCTACGGGGTGGGGTAATGCCGCGCCTTCAAGGTAGGCGCTGGCAAGACTGTCTCTCGAGAGGCCGCTACTAGGTCGCCGTGATCCGAATTCAAGACGAGG
>JAVEWA010000131.1:0-12898 GCA_034004785.1 Polyangia bacterium | reverse complement strand
GGGCGAGCTCACCGCGGCGAGCTCGATTGGCGTCTCCAGGCGCAGGGCTAGGGAGAAGGGCGGGCCCTGGCTCCTCGGGAGCCTCGGGGGGAGGAGCCACCTGGGGATCCTCGAGAGGTCCCTGGCGGCGGCCTCGGGCCCGGTCCTCGCGGGGATCACCAGCTCGTAGGTTCCATCTTGGGGCAGGAGCAGCTCGCTGTAGGTGAGCTCCACCTCCACTCGCTCGCCGGGCATGAGGTTCGTGACCCTGAGGGCTAGGAGGTTGGAGCTCTCCTCCACGAGGAGCGCGGCCCCGAGGCCCCGGCCGCGGGCGGCCAGGAAACGGGCGGTCGCCTCTGGGCGGGGCGCGATCCTGGCCTCCACGGTGCGCCCCCCCGTCTTCAGCCGCAGCCCGTGAACCGCCGCCCTGGTGGAGAGGGGAAAGACGTACAGGGCCTCGATGGCTCCTCGGCCCCGGTTCCGAAAGGCCTGGATGAGACGCACCTCGGCGATGACCCCGGCCACCTGGACCTCGGCGTGGCTGGACTCGAGGGGCAGGGTCTCGGCGCCCCGATCTGGTGACGCCGGCACCACGAAGTAGGGCGCCCTCGTGGCGCCTCGTTCTCCCGAGGAGGAGGGGAGGGCGAAGGACTTGGCCAGCCGGCCAGGCCTCTCGGCCAGGGTCTGGTCCACACCGGCGAGCACGAGGTCCATGGTGAGGCCCCGATCTCCGGGGCCGGGCCTCGGAGCGGCCCTGGCCGGTGGAGCCATCCCGAGTAAAGCGAGGGCGCCAACTGCGGCCAGGGTGGCCAGGGCGGCCAGGGTGGTCAGGGCGGCCTGGGCACCAAGGGCGCCAAGGGCGCTAAGGCCGAGCAATGTCGAGGCGATACGCCTCGTTTTCCGTCTCCTTGGGAGCCCAGGCGTCAACATGGCGAACCTCGGGCAGGACGCTGGCCTTGCAGGTGACGAGGCAACGTCCTTGGTATGGCCCAGCTTACACCCAGTCCATCCCCTTGTGCGCCCCGGCAGCCCGCCGCCATACCGAAATCAGCCCCCCCTGTTCCGCCAGACCCTGAATGCACCGATCGGGAACATTTGGACCTGCTTGAGTGCTACAATGAGCAAAATTTCCCGAACGGTAAAATTACGGTTGACGGAAAGCCAATATGGTGAGATATTCCCGATCGGGAACTATCAATATGAATACCGCGGCACAACTCGGGGCGGCGATTCGGTCGCGTCGAAGGCAAATGGGGATCACTCAGAAGGAGCTGGCGATGACCTGCGGTACTGGCCTACGGTTCATCGTCGATCTGGAAAAGGGGAAGCCCACCTGCCAGATTGGCAAGACACTCCAGGTCCTTCAAGCGCTGGGGCTCGTCATCGAGATGAAGCTGGTTGGTGGTGGCGAGTCCTCAGGCAGTAGGCGATGAGACGGCTGGTTGTCTATCTGAATGGCGAGCGGGTCGGCGAGCTGGCCGAAGACGAAAGTGGCCTGCTAGAGTTCAGCTACGCTCCGGAATGGACGAGCAGGCCTGACGCCATGCCCCTTTCCCGGTCGCTGCCGCTCACGGGAGAGCCTTATCGGGGAAAGCGCGTGCGTCCCTTCTTCGCCGGCATCCTCCCCGACGAGGGCCCGAGGCAACAGATCGCAGCCATCCTCGGGATCAGCGAGCGAAACGATTTCGCGTTGCTGGAACGGATCGGCGGCGAATGCGCGGGAGCGGTCAGCCTTTTGCCCGAGGACGCGCCTCCCCCGAGCGCGGGGGAGACCTTGGCTCGTGAGCTGAGCGGGAAGGAGTTGGAGGACATCGTTGCGGAGCTGCCCCGACGGCCGCTGATGGCGGGCCGCGAAGGACTGCGGCTCTCGCTGGCCGGATCGCAGTCGAAGTTGCCGGTCCTGATTCGGAATGGCGTCATCTCACTCCCGCTCGGGCACGCGGCGAGCACGCACATCATCAAGCCGGAGCCCGCGCGATTCCCCGGACTGGCGGCCAACGAGGTTCTCTGCATGACGCTGGCCAGAGAGGTCGGTTTGAATGTTCCGCCGGTGTCTTACCGCGCGGTCGGCCCTACGCCGTGCATCGTCGTCGGGCGCTACGACCGAACGCTCGAGACGGACGGCTCGGTCACACGTGTCCACCAGGAGGATTTCTGCCAGGCGCTCGGGTTCCCCCCGGAGCGGAAGTACCAGCAGGAAGGCGGGCCGCGCTTACGCGACTGCATCGGGATCTTGCGCGAGTGGTCAACCGTCCCTGCTTTGGACATCCGTGACTTCCTGGATGGTCTGATCTTCAACGTGCTGATCGGGAATGCCGACGCGCACGGCAAGAACTACTCGATCCTCTACCGGGGAGGCGACCGTCGGCTCGCGCCCTGCTATGATCTGGTCTGTACCCTCGCTTGGCCGGAGCTGTCCAAGACTCCTGCCATGAAGCTCGGGAATAGCGACTCAATCGAGACGATCACACCGACTCATTGGCAGAGGATGTCCCAGGAATCCCGCTTGGGTTGGCCGATGCTTCGGGAACGGATCGAGGACCTCTGCGGTAGATGCCTGGACGGACTGCGGAGCATGGATGGAATGGGGTACGTCGCCGATCCCGCCATGTCGGAGCGCGTCTCCAGCATAATTCAAAAACAGGCGGCTTCACTGCTTCGCGGTCTGACGAAGGGTTGAGCGCAGAGAGGCTGCGGACAAGGCCTTCGCGCGAGGTCTCCGCGCGAGACCTCCCCTCGTCGCCTCCCCTCGTCGTTTCGTGAGAAGTCAGGGATGGCAGGCCGCGACGCCGAGATCCTGGGCCTCGGCGATGGCGCCGGAGAGGTTCCTGAGCAGGTAGGCGTTTTCGACTGGTTTGTGCTTGATGCGCCTGATGCCCATGGCCCGGGCCGGCTCCGCGGCCGAGTCGTCGGCTGTGACGAGCACGATTACGGCGCCGGGGTGCCGCTCCCGGATCCGCTTTGCCACCTCGAGCCCGGTGAAGTCAGGCAGGCGGTGATCCAGGAGGACCACGTCGGGCAGGACTCGGGCAGCGAGGTAGCGCCTCACCGCCTCCCTGCCCGTGTGCGCCATGCCCCACAGGCCGATCTGGCTCACCTGGAAGAGGAGCGCATAGAACTCCGCCACGTCCAGGTCGTCCTCCACCACGAAGACACTGCCCCTCATGGCTCCACCTCGGGGAGCGACACCACCAGGCGCGCGCCCTCGGAAGGGCTGCCTGCCACTCGGTCCTCGGCCCAGATCTCGCCACCGAACCTGTGGGCGAGAGCCTTCACCAGCGAAAGGCCGATGCCGGAGCCGCTGGCGCTCATCCGGTCGTACCGCTCGAAGATCACTCTCTTGAGCTCGTCGGGGATGCCGGGCCCGTCGTCCTCCACCGCCACCTCCACGAACCTGCGGCCATCGCGGCTCGTCCGATCGACCTTGACCCACAGGGACGGATGGTCCGAGGGGTTGTGGGCCACGCCGTTGGCGACGAGGTTGTGCAGGAGCTCTGGAAGGAGCGGAGAGGCTGTGACGAGGAGCTCCGAGGCCTCGGGGGAGCTTATCTCGATCCTCCGATCGGGGAAGGACTCCTGCACTCCGCGGATGGCCTCGGCGAGAGCGGGCGCGAGGGGCTGCGGGGAGGACACCTCGGCGCCGTCGGATTCCAGGCGCGCGAGGGTGCGGACCCGGTTGATGAGGTCCCGGGTGCGCCGGCTCTGCCGCTGGCAGAGCTGCAAGAGCCTGCGCCTCTCCGCGCCGAGGTCGTCCCCGGAAAGGAGCAGGTCGAAGAGGCCGAGGGCGGTCTGAGTGAAGTTGCGGATGTCGTGGCAGATGAGGTCGTTGTAGAAGAGAACCCGCTGCCTCTCCCTGGAGAGCTCCTCCTCGAGCTTCTTCTTGGCGCTGATGTCCACCGTGATCCCGAGGCTTCCCACTACCTCGCCGGATGGGTCTGCGAGCATGGTGAGCAGGATCGAGACTGGGGTGCGGCGGCCGTCCTTGCCCACGAGGGTGGTCTCGTAGTCCTCGACCTTGCCCTTCTCCATCACCGCCCTTGCGGTCAGCTCGACCTCTGCGGGCGACTCGTAGAAGATGGACACCGGACGCCCGAGCACCTCCTCCCTCGAGTAGCCCGTGAGGAGCTCCGCCGCCTTGTTGAACAGCGTCAGGTGTCCCTCGAGATCCACCACGGTGATGGCCACCGCGGAGTTGTCCAGGAGGGGCTTGAGAAGGTTGACTACGCTCGCCACCATTGCACGGTCCTCGAGTCCTGCCTTGCCCGGTGCTGTTTTCTCACTATATCTGCGGGCTTCGGGATTTGCTAGCGCGAAACTGGAAGGAGAGATGGGTGATGGGGCGATGCGCGAGGGAGAGATGCTCCACGGAGCGGTTGGCCCTTGAGAGATGCGCGAAGGAGCCGGGTTCGAGGGAGCGAGGCTCCAGGGAGCGAGGCGCGTTGGGGCGAGGCGCGGCGGAGCGAGGCTCGGGGAGCGAATGGCCTCACTCATGATGCGGACGGGCGGTCACAGGGTATTGGAACAGATACTCGGGAGTCGGCTCGCGCCGGGTCAGTCCCTCAGGCAGCTAGCCGAGATCCGGTAGCTCGAGCTGGTGATCGCCGGAGAGTCCACCACGAAGAAGTAGGTCTCGCCCCGCTGGACCCGGAGGATCACCGAGTCCGCGGTCGTGCCCGGGCTCTGGCTCGCCTCCAGGCACCCATCGCTCGTGGGCCAGCACCCGGTCTCGACGTCCCCCCCTAGGACGATGAGATCCAGGTTGTCGGTTCTCGGCTGGAGGGTAACTGTGATTGTCCCTTGGAAGGGCGCCGTCCAGCGGTAGGAGACCTCACGACCGAGCTCGCTGCCCGCGGCGCAGTCGTAGCTGTCGAAGACCCCGGGACGGCCCGCGGGGCTGCCGAAGAGCGAGGCGCCGCAGTGGAGCTCGACCGGGGCGGCGCAGGCGCCTCCCTGCAACCTGGGCGGGGGCACGCTCCGGTGCAGGATGGTTCCCGAGGACCCCACTGCCCAGAGGTCCCTGTTCGAGGCGCCCCAGATGGCGTACAAGGTCGCCTCGGTGGGCGACTGGAGCGGGCTGAGCCTGGCTCCGTCCCAGTAGAAGGTCGTTCCGCTCCCCGCGACCACCCAGCCCTCGGTGGATCCGAATGACACACCGCCTCTGAGAACTGTTGACCCTGCGATGTCCAGCGGGACGAGGGAGAAACCCTGACCGTCGAAGTGGATGATCTCGGAGCCTCCGGTCGACATCCACACGTCTTCAGGTCCAGTGCCCCAGATGGCCTGGATGTTGGAGGTCGTTCCACTCTCCACCGTGCTCCAGGCCGCGCCATTGAAGTGGTGGACGGTCCCGTTCTGCCCCGCGGCCCAGACGTCGGACGGTCCCGAGCCCCACAGCGCGTAGATGGCCGTGGTCGTGCCGAGGGCGATCGTGGACCAGGAGACGCCGTTCCACCGCCTCATCGTGCTCATCATCCCGGCGGCGTACACGTTGTTCGGCCCGCTGCCCCACAGGGCGTAGAGGGTGTAGGTCGTGTTCGAGGTCATGGGGCCAAAGGACGAGCCGTTCCAGCGCAGGATGGTCCCACTGCTGCCCGCGGCAAAGACGTCGGTGGCCGAGCTGCCCCAGACTGCATTCAGTTGTGACCCCGTGCCCGAGGCCACCCCGTCCCAGGAGGCGCCGTTCCACCGGAGGACCGTCCCGCTGCCTCCGACGGCCCAGACGTCGTCGCTGGCGCTGCCCCAGAGACTCATCAAGCCGCTCGTGGTGCCCGAGGCCACCGAGCTCCACCCGGCCCCGCGGGATCGCAGCACCAGGCCCGCATCTCCCACGAACCAGACGTCGTTCGGCCCGCTGCCCCAGACGCCGCGCATGTGCCAAGTGGTCACCTGGGGCTGGCTGGTCCAAGCGACCCCGTCGAAGTGCAGGACGACCCCGTTGACGCCCGCGACCCAGACGTCGTCTGGCGCGCTGCCCCATACCCCGAAAAGGGGCTGCGTCGTGCCCGACGAGACGCTCGTCCAGCTGGAGCCGTCGAAGTGGAGCAGGACACCACCATCCCCGACCGCCCACAGGTTGTCCGGGGCCGATCCCCAGACTCCCTGGAGAGTTGCCGTGATGCCCGAGGCCACGCTCGACCAATCCGAGCCGTTCCAGCGCAAGATCGTGCCGCTCAGGCCCACGGCCCAGACATCCGTGGGGCCGCTGCCCCAGACGCCGAGGAGGGTGTTCCCGGTGCCCGAGGCCACGCTCGACCACTCCGAGCCGTTCCACCGCAGGGTCCTGCCGTCCTGGCCCACGGCCCAGACATCCGAGGGGCCGCTGCCCCAGACACCGTACAAGGCGCTCCCGGTGCCCGAGGCCACGCTCGACCACGCCGAGCCGTTCCATCTCAGGATCGTGCCGGATCCGCCAACTGCCCACGCGTCGCTGGCGTCGCGCGCCCAGACCGCAAAGAGCGCCACCCCGACCCCGGAGCTCACCGACTGCCATCTGCGGCCGTCGAAGTGGAGCAGGGTTCCCGAGTACCCGACAGCCCAGACATCGGCGGGCCCCGAGCCGTTGACGCCGTTCAGGAACTCCTTCGTTCCGGCATCCACCGGCGTGAGCCGGTCCCTCTGGCACCGCTCGAAAGAAGGCTGGCAGTCGAGGTTGCACCCCAGCGGTCCTCCCTCGTAGCCAACGTCCGAGCAGGTGAGCCCCTGCTGGTCGAACCCGTCGCAGATCTCGTAGCCGTTCGCCGTCCCGTCGCCGCAGAACTCCCGGCAGCCGTCCCGGAGCACGTCACCGCAGCCCTCTGCGCAGGACAGGTCACCCGAGTGCCAGCCGAAGCTCGCGCAGGTGAGATCCCCCAGGTCCGCCCCATCGCAGACCTCGGGGCCGTTCCGGGCCCCGTCACCGCACTGGCCTTCGCAGCCGTCCGTGATGACATCGTCACAAGTAGCGTTGCAGGCCAGGACGCCGCCGTAGAACTGGAAGCTGGCGCAGGAGAGCAGGCCGAGGTCGGTGGCGTCGCAGAGCTCTGGCCCGTTCCGGGTCCAGTCGCCACAGGTCCCGGTGCAGTTCGACGTGGATATCTCCAAGCAGTCTTGGCGGCAGCTCAGGGAGCCCGTGTAGAAGCCGAAGTCCGGGCAGCCCTTCCCGCCGAAGTCCGAGCCGTCGCAGGTCTCGGCCCCGTTCCGTGCGCCGTCGCCGCACTTCCCCGAGCAAAGGAACAGGTTCACCTGGCAGTTGCCCAGGCAGGAGATGGTCCCGCCGTAGAAGCCTTCTGTCTCGCAGGTGTGCCCGCCGAGGGCCGAGCCGTCACAGGCCTCGGCCCCGTTCAAGACGCCGTCACCGCAGTACCCCGCGCAGGCAGCGAGATCGAGCTGGCAGCCGGCGCGGCACGAGAGCGAGCCGCCGTAGAAGCCGTAATCCTCGCAGGTGAGCCCGACGAGATCCTCGCCGTCGCAAGGCTCCGGCCCGTTCGCCACCCCGTCCCCGCACCGCTCCGCGCACGAGCTCGTGTCGAAGCCGCACCCAGCGCCGCACCTGAGCGTGCCGCCATAGAACCCGAAGTCCAGGCAGGTCATCCCTCCGAGGTCCTCTCCGTCGCACGGCTCGGCACCATTGCGTTCGCCGTCTCCGCAAAAACCCAGGCAAGCCGAAGTGTCGTACGTGCAGAGCCCAGTGCACGCAAGAGGGCTCTCGAAGTAGAAGCCGAGCGACAGGCAGCTCGCGCCGCCCAGGTCGTCGCCGTCGCAATGCTCCAGCCCGTTCAGGGCCCCGTCTCCGCACCCAGGGAACCGGCAGCCCAGCGTGCACCGAGACCCGGGCTCATCCGAGTTCGGCCCCTCACACCCATCGGGGTAGGGACCGGGCCCGGCGCCGCAGTCGCAAGCTTCGCCCACCGCCACGTCCGTGTAGCCGTTCCCGCAGGTCTCCTCGGACTTGCAGTCGGCGCTGCATCCGTCGCCGGAGACCACGTTGCCGTCGTCGCAGACCTCGCCCGGGTCCAACCTCTGATTGCCGCAGAACTCCACCTGGCACTGAGCGTCGCATCCGTCGCCCTGCTCCTGGTTGCCGTCGTCGCAACTCTCGCCGCGACCGACGTCGACCACCAGATCACCGCACCGCGAGGGCTGGCAGTCGCGCCGGCAGGCGTCCGGGACATCGTCGGAGTTCTGCGGCCCATTGTCGCATATCTCACCCGTGTCCATGGCGCCATCACCGCACCGGTGGCTGGTGCAGTCGGTGCGGCAAGCGTCGGGCGCCGTGTCCGAGTTCCATTGCCCGTCGTCGCACTCCTCGACGCCTTCCGCCACGCCGTTGCCGCATACGGCCACGCCCTGGTTGCCGTTTCCATTGGCGTTGTTGTTGTTGCCGGGCGAGCTGTCGTCACCGCAGGCGAAAAGGAGCGCACCGAGCAGGGCGAGCTGCCAGCAGAGTCTCATGTCTTCACTCCCGTGGTTCAATCACCCGGTTTCTGCGTGATCTTTCGCCGAGCCTACCATGGCGAAGCCAGGCTAGGAATACGCGCTGCGCTCCGAGGCGCCGCGCTCCTTTTGCAGTTCGACACGGCGGAGTGGAGGCCCATGTCCATCCAGTGCCTGGATCCGCTCCGAGCCCCATTCGAGAGCGGTAGGCTCCGTTATCGCAGCGCAGGGGAGTCCCTTGGGACGGGCATCGACTGCTGCGGGTATGTCGAGGGTGTCTGTGCCCGCGCGAGCCGTCGCGGTGCTCCACCCGACGGTGCTCCACCCGCTTGATGGTGTGGTCGATCTCGACCCGGAATCGCGGCAAACTGAATACATGGCTGTGAGCGATCACGACAAGGATTACATGAGACGGCTCGCTGAGTTCGAGGGAGAAGGCCAGGCGAGTCGTCTTAGGGCTCACCTCAGCCTGGCTATCTCCGAGCGTCTCCAGCGGAGCCTCCACCACTGGGCCCGATTTCGCGAGAGCATCCGCTCCGAGTCACGAAAAGACTCGCCAGATCTGTTCTATGAACGAGCGAAGCGGCTGGGCCTCTACGTTTCATGAGCAACGACGAGCATCCATTCGTGCTCCTGCTCCGAGCCCTGGAGGACGCCGGGCTCAGGCATGCCCTGATTGGCGGTCACGCGGTCAACGTGTGGTCCGAGCCGCGCTTCACTGCTGGCATCGACCTCACAGTCGCCGCCGAGCCGGAACGTCTCGCAAAGGTAGTTCGGGCCCTGGAGCAAGAAGGCTATCGCTTGACCTTTCATCCGGTTGATGCGCTCCCGTCGGGACCCGATTTCGTGCGCCTTATGGGTGAGCCGGCTCAACCACCCATCGACCTGCTCGTCGCAAAGACCGCATTCCAGGTGGAGCTCCTGGCTCGTGCCGTCCCGGTGCCTGGCTCATTGGCTGTGGCGACCCCCGAAGACCTAATCGTGCTCAAGCTGATCTCTTACCGCAGCAGGGATCAGGTCGATCTCCGGTCACTCTCCGAATCTCCCGACCTCGACTGGGCATATGTCGAGCGTTGGGCCGACGCGTGGGAGGTTGGCGACCGCCTGCAAGACCTTCGCGTACGCGAGTAGCCTCCTCTTGCCGGCCCTCGTCGGCCCTCGTCGGCACGCGTCGGCACGCCGCATAGGTTGACCCGGGCCCGGGGATTGTGGATAATGGCAATTGCTCAAATATGAGCATCGGTCATTGCTCTGGAGTTCGACATGGATCCTAGGTCAAGGGCACTTCGAGCGGCGAGATTTCCGGCGTCCCCACCGTGCCCCTGGCCCTCGCGCTGCTCCGGTTCCCTCGCGTGAGATGACGGGCGACGCAGGGGGACCGCGCCCGAGGAGCGCGATCTTCGATCGAGCTTTGGGGGGGACGAGCTACTGGATTTTCGGAGAGGGGCCGAGGAGCTCCACGAGCAGGGACGCGGCCCGCTCCACGTACCGGCCGCACCGCTCTTCGAAGGCAGCCGCCAGGGCGGCAGCCGTCGCTTCGTCCTGGACCCGCAGGTCGTGGCCAAGGAGCTCGGTACACCCGAGTGAACCGTGCTCCGCGGCGAACCGCTCCGCGAAGGCCTGACAGAGCTGGTAGGTCCTCGACTTGGCCTCGTCGTCGTCGGCCCTCGTGCGGCCGTGCGCGAGGCCGATCACCAGGAACGCGCCGGTCACCGCACCGCAGGTGAGGCCCAGGTGGGACATGCCACCGCCGAGGGGCTGCGCCACGCGCAGGGCCTGGTCGCGGTCCATCCCGAGGCCTGGAGCGAAGGCAGCGAACACGGCCTGCGAGCAGGCGAAGCCCTCAGTCAGGAGCGAGCGAGCGAGCTGGATTCGTGGGTCGCTCATGGGCCCCATCTCGCAGCCCGACGCCCTGTCTGTCAATCCTCAGTCCTTCCTGAGTCCTACCTTCGTCCTTCCTCAGTCAATCCTCACTCCTTCCTCACTCCTTCCTCACTCCTTCCTCACTCCTTCCGGTCTCCTCCTTGACCGGATCCCCGTCGCCGTCGCTGCCCCTGCAGTCTGGCCAGACGCCATTCTTGTCTTTTTCGAGCTTCAGGCTTAACATTTTCCCATCGACGAGATGACGGCGACGATGGCCCAATGACGGGCTCGACGTTTCTCGCCTCTGAATTTTTTGGCCAATGGCCAAGGAGGTATCCTCAGATGAGACTATTTTCTTTGATGGCAGTGCTGGTGATCGGAACGATGGCGCTCGTGGGCGCCTGCGGCGATGACGACGGCGATGCCACCTGCTCCAAGGTGTGCGGCATCACGCCGCTGGATTGCTCGGCCGGTCCCTCTACCTTGCAGGACTGCATCGACGGGTGCCAGACCGCCCTCTCGGGCAACTGCGGCGACGAGATGCAGGACTACCTCAACTGCGCCGTGGATTCGACCGTCTCCTGCGACGCCTCGGGGGTTCCCAGGGCCTCGGGCTGCTCCACCGAGGAGACCGCCTACTGGACCTGCACGTCCACCAACTGACGTCCTCCCCCGCCTCTCCTGACTTCACTCATCTCCTGACTTCACGTCTCTCCTGACTTCACATCTCTCCTGCGAAGAGTACGCTCCGGGGCATCTCAGGTGCGGCCGAGTCCCCACCCGCTCAGGGCTCCATGGCTGGCGGCGGCGGGGGGGGCGCCCCGGCCCCGCCCGCGGCGCGCAGGCGCTCCTCGATTTGAAGCGCGAGGGCCGTCTTGCCTTGACTCCTTGCCAGGTGGGCTGCCTCGGCGTAGAGCGCCCTCGCCCGGTCCAGGTCTCCCGCGGCCTCGTGGGCGACCGCCAGGGTGTCGATCAGCGATGGATCCTTGCGCCCGGTCAAGGCGCAGGCCCGCTTGGCGAGCCCGATGGCCTCGCCAGGTCGCCGGAGGCTGGGGTCGTCCCGGCCCGAGGCGAGCCAGGCCAGGGCGTTCAGGGTCTGGGGATCGTCAGGTGCCCGCCGGTCGGCGGCGCGAAAGGCGGCTTGGGCCTCCCTGAAGAGGCCCAGCCTCGCCAGGACCTGTCCGAGCAGGAAGCGGTGCCCTGGCGCCCAGGGCTCGACGCGCACGAGCGCGCGCAGATCCTCGAGAGCCGCGCCCGGCCGGTCGAGGTCGAGGAGCACGAGGGCCCTGCCGAGGAGGGCCTGGGCGCTCCTCGGGCGCCTCGAGAGGGCCTCGTCGTACTGGGCGAGGGCCCCCTGCCTGTCCCCCTGGCGGTGAAGGAGGACCCCGAGGTTCACCCTGGCCTCGTGAAGGGAGGGCGCGCGCTGGAGGGCCTCTTCGTACTGCCTCCTGGCCTCCACGAGGCGTCCGTGCTTGGCATGATAGGCCCCTGCTCCCAGGTGGAGCTCACCCGCGAAGGGGCCCCGCTCCTCGCAGAACACCCCTGGCAGCGTCCCCAGGCCGAGGAGCCCGAGGGCCAGGGCGCCTCCCGGAAGGAGGCCTCGCCAGCTCACCGTTCCGAAGGCTCTCCAGAGCGCCATGCCGCCGAGGGCCGCGAGGGGGGCGAGCAGGGGCACCATGGGCAGGCGATGGCGGGCCGTGGGGAAGACCAGCACGAGCGCCAGGCAGAGGCCGGCGAGGGCCAGCCAGACCGGCGGAGGGATCCGGCGCCGCTCCGTCCAGAGGCCGAGCCCGCCGAGGGGCAGGAGCAGCCCGAAGGGGAAGCCGAAAGGGCCCAGCTTCCAGACGAGGGCCGAGAGCAGCGACGAGTAGGGGCGGGCCGCGTAGAGGTCCAGGTTGCGCGGGAGCTCCCGGCTCGCGAAGAGGCGCAGGGTCTTTCTCCCGAGGTTCCCGAGGAGCACACCGGGCTCCTGCCTGGCAGCCTCGGCGGTCTTCGACAGGAAGTAGCGCTCCTGCTCCCCGGGCCTCCGCTCTCCCTTCAGGCGGGCCGGCTCCTCCACGAGCTCCTGCCACCTCTCGCCCGGTCTGAGGGTCAGGGTCTGGCAGAGGTCTGGCGCGTTGCCCAGCCACAGGTTCAGGCCCCCCGACAGGGGCAGGACGGACCATTTTCCGGTGTGACGGCCAGTCAGGCAGCCCACCGGCGCGAGCACCCCGAGCAGCCCGGCCGCGAGGAGCGCGGTGAGCGCCGCCCTTCGGCGCCATCGGAGAGGCGCGCCCGGCACCCCCGCGCCTGCGCCCGCGTCCCCGCCCCCTTCCGCGTTCGGCACCCCCGCGCCTGCGCCCGCGTCCCCGCCCCCTCCCGCGTTCGGCACCCCCGCGCCTGCGCCCGCGTCCCCGCCCCCTTCCGCGCCCGGCACCCCCGCGCCTGCGCCCGCGTCCCCGCCCCCTCCCGCGTTCGGCACCCCCGCGCCTGCGCCCGCGCTCCCGCCCCCTCCCGCGTTCGGCACCCCCGCGCCTGCGCCCGCGTTTGCCCCTGCTCCCTCGCCCGCGTTTGCCCCTGCTCCCTCGCCCGCGTTTGCCCCTGCTCCCTCGCCCGCGTTTGCCCCTGCTCCCTCGCCCGCGTTTGCCCCTGCTCCCTCGCCCGC